>JAPOKK010000414.1 GCA_029977665.1 Pseudomonadota bacterium
CATGATCGCCGCGGTGCCGCCGGGCGAGGTGCAGGTCGCACCGACCGCCGTGTCGCCGGGCGCCGTGCAGGCTGCGCCTGCCGACCAGCCGTCGGCTGCGGTGGGTACCGGCGCGACGCTGGGCGGCGGCACCATCCCCGCAGGTGGCTGGACGGTGGGACCGGCGCGATATGCGGCGCCCCTCGCGCAGCGTGCGTACTCGGCGGCCCAGGCCCAGCTCGCCCTGCGGCGGCAGCTCGATCCCGTACCCGCCGCCGGCGAGGGGGCGGCGGTCGGCTACGACACCGTGCAGATCGTCGAGGGCTTGGGCGCGCTACAGAATGCCTATGCCGAGGGGCCGGCGGAGCCGCTCGATGTCGCTGAGCTCAAGCAGCGCATCATCGGCGCGCTGACCGCCGCGGGCGTCCCACCGCGCGAGGTCGGCGGCAAGGCGGCCGATGCCATCGAGGTCGTGGCGAGCCTGTTCGGTTCCCTGCTGCAGGATGCGCTCATCGCCGGCAGTGCCAAGCAGGAGCTGACGCGCCTGCAGCCGTCGGTACATCGTGCGGCGCTGCTCGATTCGCAGTTCTTCGATTCGCCCGGTCACCCCGTGCGCCAGCTCATCGACCGTCTCGCGCGTCTGCGCGACGGCAAGAGCGAAAGCCAGCAGCAACGCCATGCGCGCGTACATGAACTGGTGGGGCGGGCCAACCGCGAGTTCCGCAACGACCTTGGCGTGTTCGACGAGCTGCTCGACGAGGTCGAGACCATCCTGACCGAGCAGGAGGACGAATACCGTGAGCGCGTCAGCTCGGTGGTCGATTCGTTCGAAGAGCAGCAACGGGTACTCGAGGCACGCCGCGGAACCAGTCTGGAGAGCACCGACAGCTCCGCGGCGCGCTCGGACCTGCCGGAGGAATGGCACAAGTGGCTCGAGCGGGCCCGGCAGATCGAGGTCGGCCAGCGCATGCTGATGAACGCGACGAGCGCCAATCCGCTGGTCGTCACCCTGGTGTGGAAAGAGCCGCGAAACAACCTGTTCGTGTACGTCGACGAGCAGGGCAACAAGGCCAGCACGCTCACGCAGCAGCAGGTCGCGATGTACCTGCGCCGCGGCATCCTGCGTCCGCTCGGTGAGGACGCCGCCGGTACCGCGCTCGACCGGGCGATGTTCGGCGTCGTCGACCGTTTCCACCGGCAGGTCGAGGAGGAGGCGACGCGTGACGCGTTGACCGGCTTCCTGAACCGGCGATTCTTCGTCGAGGCGATCGATGCCGCGCTGCCCGATGGCGAGACCAGCGCCGCGCGCAACGCGGCGGTGTGCGAGATTGCCATCGAGGATCTCGGCGACGTGAACGAGGCTTACGGCAAGGACGTGGGCGATGCCTTGATCGCGGCATTCGCCGCCGAGCTCAGGCGCAAGTTGCGCGGCAAGGACATCACTTTCGGGCGCCTCGGCGGCGCCGCGCTCGGCGTGTACTGGCCGAACGGCGGCGCCGCGGCCGCCGAGCGCAAGCTGCGCGCGACGCTGGACGCCCTGCGCGGGGTGGCGGTGGCATCCGAACCCGGGGCGAGCGACGCCGACCCGGATGCCACGGTGGACATGCAGGCGGACGTCGGCGACGCGACCGTGGTGCGCGCGGTCAAGGCCACGTTCGTCATCGGCGTGACGGGTGCCGAGGACGGCCTGGTACAGGGCGAGGGCCTGCTGGCATCGGCCCATCAGGCCTGCGCGGCAGCGCGCGAGACAGGGCCGTTCACCCTTCACGTCAGCGGCGCAGAGAACCAGCAACGTCGTCAGCTCGAGCAGCTCGTGGTGTACGCCAACAAGGCGCTGGACCGCGGCGTGCTCACACTGCATGGCCAGCGTGTGCGCAGCCTGAACGACGACGACATACTGCCGGCGCTGCGCGTCGTCGTCGGCGCTCTCGATCGCAGCGACAGGCTGATCCCGACCCACCTGTTCGCGCCGGCGCTGGCGCGCTCCACGGCGGCCTCGCGCATCGACCTGTGGGCGTTCGAGCAGACCCTGGGCTGGCTCGTCGACAATGACGCTGCGCTCGAAGACTATGCCCTATTCATCGTGCCTTTATCGTCGATGTCCTTGCGTGACGAGGACCTGGCTAGCCACCTCATGGGGCATTTCATGCAGGTGGCGGTGCCGCC
>JAPOKK010000317.1 GCA_029977665.1 Pseudomonadota bacterium
GCTCTGCCATCTCGGCTTTCGTCAATGCCATCGCGTTAATTCCTCAACGTCCCCCCGACCTGCTCGCGTAGCGCGGCGAGCACTCGTGTCACGGTAGCTTCGACCTCATCGTCGGTAAGAGTGCTAGAAGCGACCTGAAAAATCAAGCATAACGTGAGACTTTTTTTGTCCGAATCAATGCCTTGCCCACGATACACGTCAATCAACTGCAGGTCACGGAGCATCTCGCCCGCGCCTGCGCGAGCCGCGTCCAGGCAGGCCTGCGCGGAAATCGTCGCGTCCACGACCACGTTGAGGTCGCGCCGCACGGCGGGAAACCGGGACACTGGCCGGAACTGCGGCACGCCGCGCGCATCGTGCTCGGGCAGGTCGAGTTCGAACAGGAACAGGCCGCTCGGCACGTCGAGGCGCCGCGCCAGCGCCGGGTGCAGCTTGCCGAGCCAGCCAATCTCGCGACCGTCGCTGACGATGGCCGCGCTCTGGCCCGGGTGCAGGGCGGGGTGTTCCGCCGCGTGCATGGTCGGTGTGCTGTAGCCGCAGGCGGTCAGCAGGACCTCGACGTCGCGCTTGACGTCGAAGAAGTCGGTTTCGCGCGGCGTATCGCTCCAGTGCAGTGCCTGCGCCGCGCCCAGCCGGAGACCGCCGATGCGCTCGACCTGGGCGGCCGCGCCCTGCCGATCGACGAAGCTCAGGCCGAGTTCGAACAGGCGCACGTCGTCCTGCTGCCGGCGCAGGTTGTGCACGGCCGCATCGATCAGGCCCGGCCACAGCGTCGGCCGCATGACCGCCATCTCGCTCGAAATCGGGTTGGCCAGGACCGACTGCGCGGTATCGGCGATGGGCTGGAACAGCGCCGCCTTCTGCGGCGCGATGAAACTGTAGGTGATGGCCTCGAAGTAACCCCGGCTGAGCAGCGCACCGCGCACCTCGTGCTCGATGCGCGTGCGCGCCGGCAGCGCGGCCGGACGCCCCGCACCGGCCGGCAGGCGTGTCGGTATGCTGTCGTAGCCCTCGATGCGGGCCACTTCTTCGACGAGATCGGCCTCGAGCGCGAGATCGAAGCGGAACGAGGGCGGCACGACCTGCCACGCGGCGGGGTCGCGGTCGTCGACCTCGAGCCCGAGCGCGGCGAGGATCTCGGCCGAACGCGCGGCCGGGATGTCGGTGCCGAGCAGGCGGTTGACCGCCTCCGGACGGAAGCGGATGGCGGCCCGCGCCGGCACGTGTGGCAGGCTCTCGACAACGGTCGTCGGGCCCGGCTCACCGCCGCAGATCGACATCAGCAAGGCCGTCGCACGCTCGATGGCGCGCTCCTGGCCGCGCGGGTCGACGCCGCGCTCGAAACGCGTCGAGGCATCGGTCTGCATGCGGTAGTGGCGCGCCACGCCGGCCAGCCGGACCGGGTCGAAATAGGCACTCTCGAGAAAGATATCGACGCTCTCGCCGGTCACCCCGCTGAGCTCACCGCCCATCACGCCGGCGAGCGCCACCGGCGCCGCGGCATCGGCAATGACGAGCGTACCGGCCTCGAGCGTGACCGTCTCGCCGTCCAGCAGCAGCAGGGTCTCGCCCTGCGCCGCCGGGCGCACCACGATACGCTCGTTGAGGCGCGCGAGATCGAATGCATGCATCGGCTGGCCGAGTTCGAGCATGACGTAGTTCGTCACGTCGACGACCGGGTGGATCGCGCGCACGCCGGCACGGCGCAGGCGCTCGCGCATCCAGGACGGCGTCACGGCGCTGGCATCGATGCCGCGCAGCACGCGACCGGCGTAGCGCGCGCAGGCTTCGGGCGCGGCCAGTTCGACCGGCAGCAGGGCGTCGTTGAGCGGCCGCACCGCGGCGGGCGCCGGTTCCTCGAACGCGGCGCCGGTGATCACGGCGAGGTCGCGCGCGATGCCGAGCACGCTGAAGCAGTCGCCGCGATTCGGCGTCAAGCCGATGTCGAACACGACATCGTCGAGGCGCAGGCAAGCCGCGACCGCGGCGCCGGCCGGCGCGTCCGCGTCGAGTTCGAGCAGCCCGCCGGCATCGTCGCCCAGTCCCAGTTCAGCCGCCGAGCACAGCATGCCGGCCGAACTGACACCGCGGATCTCGGCCTGCGCGATGCGCTGCCCGCCCGGCAGCGTCGTGCCCGGCGGCGCCCACGCGGCGCGCATGCCGGCACGCACGTTAGGCGCACCGCACACCACCACGTGCTCATCGGTCGCGTCAAACACGGTGCACACGGCGAGCCGCTCCGCATCGGCATGGCGCTCGACGCGGCGTACTTCGACCACGCGCACGCCGTCGAGCGATGGACCGGCCGCTTCAGTACCGTCGACTTCGAGCCCGGCGAGCGTCAGGGCGTCGGCGATCTGTGCGTGATCGATTGCCGGGTCGACCCATTCGCGCAGCCATTCTTCGTTGATTTTCATGAGGTTATGAAGCGCCCGGTCAGACGCCGAACTGGCGCAGGAACTGGATGTCGTTCTCGTAGAACAGGCGCAGGTCGGAGATGCCGTAACGCAGCATGGCGAGCCGCTCGACGCCGAGCCCGAACGCGAAGCCGCTGTAACGCTCGGCGTCGATGCCGACGTTGGTCAGCACGTTCGGATGCACCATGCCGCAGCCCATCACTTCCAGCCAGTCGCTCACGCCGTGCGCGGACACCAGCTTGATGTCGACTTCCATCGACGGCTCGGTGAACGGGAAGTAGGACGGCCGGTAGCGCGTCTGCAGGTCGTCACGTTCGAAGAAATCGCGCAGGAAGGCGTCGAGTACGCCCTTGAGTTCGGCCATGGTGACGTGCTCGTCGATGAGCAGCCCCTCGACCTGGTGAAACATCGGCGAATGGGTCTGGTCGTAGTCGCAGCGGTACACGCGTCCCGGCGCGATGATGCGCAGCGGCGGCTTCGAGGCCTGCATGACGCGGATCTGCACCGGTGAGGTATGGGTGCGCAGCAGGCGCCCGTCTTCGAGGTAGAACGTATCGTGCATCGCCCGCGCCGGGTGATGCGCCGGGATGTTGAGCGCCTCGAAGTTGTGGTAGTCGTCTTCGATCTCGGGCCCGCGCGCGACATCGAAACCGGCATGGGCGAAAATCGCCTCGATGCGTGCCATGGTCAGGCTGACCGGGTGGGCGCTGCCCTGCCGGGTGCCGCGGCCGGGCAGGGTCACGTCGACGCGTTCGTCGGCGAGTGCTTCGGCCAGCGCGGCGTCTTCGAGCGCGGCACGGCGCGTCTCGATGGCGGCGGCGACGCGCTCCTTGGCGGCATTGATCGCCTGCCCCGCGGCCGGTCGCTCGGCCGGCGGCAGCTTGCCGAGGCGCTTGAGCTGTTCGGTCAGCCGGCCCTTCTTACCGAGGTAGCGAACCCGCACCTCGTCGAGCGCGGCCAATGTCGCCGCACCGGCAGCCGCCTGCTCGGCCTCCGACACGATGGCTTGGGTATCAGTGCTCATGCGAACTTCCCGGCAGCCAGAACGCGCGCGCGGGGAGAGGCAGCGCCCGTCCCCGCGCGTGTGTCGACCGTGATGAAGCCGGCGTCAGCCGGCGAGCGCTGCCTTGGAACGCTCGGCCAGTGCGCTGAACGCAGTGCGATCGTTGACGGCCAGGTCGGCCAGCACCTTGCGGTCCACTTCGCAGCCGGCGCGCAGCAGGCCGTTCATGAACCGCGAGTAGCTCATACCGCATTCGCGCGCAGCGGCATTGATGCGTGCGATCCACAGGGCGCGGAACTGGCGCTTGCGCTGGCGGCGGTCACGGTAAGCGTACTGCCCGGCCTTGATCACCGCCTGCTTGGCGACGCGGAAAACGTTCTTGCGGCGCCCGCTGTAGCCCTTGGCCCGGCGGATCACCTTCTTGTGGCGGGCGTGCGCCTGCACGCCGCGTTTGACTCGTGCCATTGCTCTAAGTCCTTCGCTAGCTTCGGTTCAGGCCGGGCTCACAGCCCCGGCAGCATCTGGCGCACGGCGGCCTCGTCGGCATGCGCGATCAACGTGCCGTGGCGCAGCTGGCGCTTACGCTTGGGGCTCTTCTTGGTCAGGATGTGATTCTTGAACGACTGGCGTCGCTTGAACCGTCCCGATCCCGTCTTCGCGAACCGTTTTGCGGCCCCGCGGTTGGTCTTCACCTTGGGCATGTCGATTCTCCAAATGAAAGTGATGCCGGCGCTGGCAGTCACCCGCCACGCGGCCCTGCAACGCGCGGGGCCCACCCGGCGTCACCGTGATTTTCCTGTTGTGCCCCGCACCGGCTGGGCTGCCCGCCGGCTCGCC
>JAPOKK010000159.1 GCA_029977665.1 Pseudomonadota bacterium
CGAAGACATCCCGATTACGGGTACCACGTTCAGCGTCGGCGACATCACCGTCGAGATCGTGCAGACGCTCGAGAAATCGGTGAAGACGGCCCGCCTGACCACCAGTGGCGAACGCGCGCCGGCGGCAGGCGACTGGCTCGACGAGAGCCCCAGCGGCTGAGGCGCGACGGCCGCGAAATGTGAACGATCGTCGCGGCCGGCCAGCTCGTGCGCGGGCGCGCTGCATGGCGACGCAGCACGATCCATCGTGTCATATTTGCCATCGCGTCCGATGATCTCCCATCATCCGCATTGCGAGGTGACGAGCGCGAATCCATCCGAGCGCGCAGCTCACCTGTCGCCGGACGACTGCGCAGGGACGCGCGAGCGCGCCGCGCGGACGACGCGTACCGTGCCGCACCGCGGACCTGCCCGGTACAGCCATCATGCGCTCCACAGCAGCGTGACCCGGACCGTCAGCGCGACGCCCAGCAACTATGGACAACCCCTAAAGTGCCTATCAGAAAACCCGATATCCTCGCCATGACCGCGACTCCCGTTCATCGCACTGCACGACTGGCCCTGCTGACGCTGCTGCTGCACCTCGCTCCGACCCAGGCCGCATTGTCGCCGGGCTCCGCCAGCGAGTTCCACGAGAAGGCCATCCAGCTCGAGGCAGACGACGAGGCGCTCGCAGCGATCATCGAAATCAAGAACGCCCTGCAGCGCGATCCGGAGCACCTGCCCTCGCTGCTGCTCGCCGGCCGCATCTACCTCGACCAGTCCCTCGGTCTCGCCGCGGAGGACGTTCTGCACACTGCTCTGAATGCCGGGGCCGACCGCAATACCGCGCTACCACTGCTCGGCGAGGCGCTGCTGATGCAGCGCAAGGCCGCGCGCGTGCTCGTCGAGCTGCAGACGGACGGGCTCAACAGTTCGGCGGCTGCGCGCGTCCATGCGTTGCGAGCACGTGCCCACCTGTTGCGCCGCGAACTCGACGAGGCACGCGCGGCGATCGAGGCTGCGCAGGCGCTGGAACCCGATCTGCTGGAAGCGCGCCTCGCCGACGCGTCGCGCCGCGTGCTCGAGGGCGACCCACGGAGCGCCAGCGAAGTCATCGCCTTGGCCGTCGAGGAGCACCCGCAGAGCAGCAAAGCCTGGAGCGTCTTCGGTGCCATTCGCCATGCGCTGCGTGATCCGGATGGCGCGCTCGATGCCTACGCGCGCGCGCTGGAAAGCAACCCACGCGATCTCGACGTGCGCATTGCGCGCATCGGACTGCTCATCGATCTCGGCCGCGATGACGCGACGACTCCCGACCTGGAGTACATCAAGGAGAACTTCAGCGACGAACCCCGCGCAGCCTACCTGCGCTCCGTCGTCGCCGCGCGGCGCGGCGACCCCGAGGGCGCCCGCGATGCGCTGCAACAGGCGGTCGCCGCGCTTGCCCCGATGAGTGTCGAGGCCTTCGTCGACAACCCCGCACTGCAGCTCATCCAGGGCCTTGCCTATTACGGCCTCAAGCAATACGAGGCGGCCGCACCGCCGCTACGCAGTTACATCGCCAAGGAGCCGCAGGATCTCGGTGCGCGCAAAGCGCTCGGCGACACGCTGCTCCGCCTCGGCGCCGCACGCGACGCCATCCCGGTCCTCGAGCCGGTCACGACGCTGGCACCGCGGGACACGCGCGCCCATTTGCTGCTTGCCACCGCCTACGCCATCAGCGGCTACGCGAACAAGGCCACCGACCTGCTCGAGAAAGCGACCGGCGAGTCGCATACCGCGGCGGTGGCGCGCGGGCGCCTCGCGATGCTGAACATCGGCGCCGGGCGCATCAGCGAAGGGCTTTCCGATCTCGCGGCAGCGTTCGGCGAAGACCCCTCCGATCCGCAGGGCGGCGTCGCCCTGGTCATCACCTACCTGCGCACCGGTCAGACCGGCGAAGCCGTCGCGGCCGCGCGTACCCTGCTCGGCACCGCACCGGACAACGTCGTGTTCCGCAACCTCCTCGGCATCGCCTTGTTCGTCGACGACCAGCTGCCGGAGGCGAGGACCGAGTTCGAGCGAGTCCTCGAGCAGGCACCGGACTTCCGGCCGGCCGCCATCAATCTCGGCAAGCTCGAGATTCGGGCCGGCGACCTGGACGCCGCGCGTGCGCGCTTCGAACGGCTGCTCGCGGTCAAGCCCGACGACCCCAAGCTGATGCTCGAACTGTCCCGCGTGGCGCTCGCCGGCGGCGATCGGCGCGAAGGCATGCGCCTCGCCGAGGACGCGGCACGTCCGCGCGAGGCCGGCATCGATGCGCTGTTCCATCTCTACGACCTGTACCTGCAGAACGGCGAACTGGAACGTGCCTACGACCTCGCGCTGCGCGCCAAGGCGCGTTCCGAGACCAACTTCGATGTGCTCGAGCGCATCGCCGCGGTGCTCGTACGCATGAACAAGTACGACGACGCACGCGCTACCCTGAAGAACATGTCGCAGGTGGCCGGCTTCGATCCGGACAAGCAGCTGCGCACCGCCGCGATGCAGGCCCGCATCGGCCAGTTCGCCGACGCCGAGTACGCGCTGTTCAAGGCCCTGCAGGAGAACCCGGGCGACAATCGCATCCGCCTCGCGCAGATCGAGATCTCGCTCAGCAAGCGCGCCTTCGAGCAGGCTATCGAGCGCGCGAACGCCATGATCGCCGACCAGCCCCAACTGCCTACGGCCTACTTGTTCCGCGCCCAGGCCAACCTCGCTCTGCATCGCTACGATGCCTCGCTCGCCGACTACGACCGCGTCAATGCACTCGCGCCCAGTTCCGAGGCGGTACTCGGCGGTTACCGGGCGCTGGCCGCGAGCGGAAACAGCACGGCCGCACGCAGCCGGCTGGAACAATGGCTCGACAACCACCCGCGGGATGCCTCGGTTCGCTCGGCGCTTGGCGAAGACCTGATTCGCGCCAACGAGCTCGAGCGCGCGCGTGAGGTATACGCCGAGCTCATCAAACAGCGTCCGCAGGATGCCGGTCTGCTGAACAACTTCGCCTTTCTGTGCCTGCAACTCGATGACCTGCCGGCGGCCGAGAAGCATGCCCGCGAGGCCCACGCGCTCGCGCCCGGCAACGCCATGGTCAACGACACGCTCGGCTGGATACTCGCGCAGCGCGGCGGCTACCAGGAGGCGTTGGAGTTCCTGCGCGAGGCCCTTGCACGACGCGGTGGGGACAGCGAGATCCGCTACCACCTGGCCGTCGTCCTGAACGAACTCGGCCGCGCGGACGAAGCGCGGCGGCAACTCGAGCAGGCGCTCGAGGATGGCCGGGACTTCGCCAGTCGCACCGCGGCGCAGGCGCTTCAAAGCACGCTCGCGACTTCGACGCCCTGACGGGGTTGTCAGTTTTCTTTACAGTTCACGGCAAGCCGCAGAACGCCCTTCGACAACCCACCGCGGCGCGGCACCGGGACGCGCGCATCGCGCCGATGTGCAACCCGATACGGCGTCGGCATGCCCCGGCAGCGCGCCCGCAGGCCTGCAAGACGCTTTCGGCGTCCCGCATGAATGTCTATTAACCCACTGATCCATAGTCGTAATTGGCGATCCCCGGGGGTTGTGCGGAGGCCTGTGCGCGCACCGGGCGGCAGGTCTGTGAAGCTTCGTAACGTTTGTGCTCTCGCGGTCATGCGTCACGCCCGGGCGCGGTGATGGCGGTTAACATCCAAGGGGAGCATGGGGCTGGCGGTCGCGCGTCTCACCGCGCGACGCCTCAGGCGTCAACCGATTTTACGGATCCTGATGGATGGCACCGCGCAGTCATGACTCATAGAATACAAGTATCTGAATTATATAATTTTTCTTTTTGTGGCCTGATCCTTGCTGGCCACTCAGCCAAAGGCGAACGCCGATCTACCCACGGCCTCCGCGCCACGGCATTCGATGGATCGAACCTGAATCTGGAAGGCATCTTATGAACAACAAAGTACTGATGGGCGCTCTGGGAGCTGCATGTCTCGCGTTCACTGCGAATGCGAACGCCTGGTACTCGTGGAACCATTGCGGAAGCGGGGGCTCGTCCAGCACCTGCGACACCTACGAATGGAACTTCACCAGCACGTCGCCTGATTCGAATCCCCCCGGCATCGCGGTCGACGCGACCGGCTATCACCAGAACACCAACACCAGCAACTTCATCGAGCGCCCGCTGACGATTTACGGCGCCGATCACCTGTCGCTGAACTACGATAACTACTGGGGTTCCGGCGGTGAAGGCTCGCCCTACCATGCCATCGACAACTCGGGTGGCTACGACCTCGTCGTGTTCGAGTTCGCCGCGCCGGTCACCGTGTCGCAGATCTCGATGGGCTGGTGGAGCGGCGACGCGGACTTCTCGCTGTTCGCCTTCGAGCCGGTGCCACCGGGTGTCACCCCGGGCACCAACACGCCGCCCGGCAGCGGCAGCTTCGCCTACCAGGACATGATCGGCGACGGCTGGTCACTGATCGGCAGCTTCGACTACGACGAGAACGATGCCAATGGCTACCTCGATCTCGAAGCCGTGACCAACGGCGACATCCTCGACTATACCTCGAGCTACTGGGCCGTGGGCGCGGTTTTCGATGCAGTCGCCGGTAACGGCCCGACCTACGGCAGCGGCATCATTGCCGATGGCAACGATCGCTTCAAGATCGCTTCCCTGGCCGGCTGCTACACGGACCTGCCGCCGCCGCCGCCGAACACTTCGGCGCCGGAGCCGACCTCGCTCGCGCTGATGGCGCTGGGCCTCGCAGGCGGTCTCGGCTACCGCAGGCGCAAGTCGGAACGCCGCGCCTGACGCGGTCGCCGCCCCCCGCCGCACAAAAACCCCGCCATGCAGGCGGGGTTTTTTTTTGTGCCGGGCGTGACGATTTGCCGGCCGGGCATTCTCCTCAACGGCGATCGATGAATACGTGCTCCTTGCCGATCCACATCGCCGACCGCTTGAAATCGATGAACTTCGCTTCGTCTTCGATCGCGAGTTCCATCGCGCGGGTTGCCTCGGGCACGTTCGCCATGGTCATCAGGTCGGCGCGATTGAACCAGGCCTCGGCATGTCCGGCGTAGGGCTCGACGCGGGTCCCGCGCGGCCCGGTCAGGCCGGCTTCCAGCGCATGCTCGCAATAATGCACCTGCAGGTAGCGTTGCATGCGAAAGCCGGTCGAGACGCCGCGGATGAGCGGTCCGTGGTTGGTGCGCCAGTACAACTGCGCTTCCTCCAGGGACTGCGACGAGGGCTGCCGCAGGCAGAAGAACAACTTCACCAGCGGGCTGTGCTGCGTAGCGACCATGTACTCGCTGGGGTTGACCTGGGGATACTCGTAGGCGAACCACAGCGGCGAGTTGGGCAGGTCGATGAACTGCTGCTCGTCCTCGAGCAGTTCCATTGCCGCTGCCTTGCCCGCCTCGCTGGAAAAAGCCGCGAACGCGTCGGGGCTGGTCCACCAGAGCTCGGCCACGCCATCGTATTCCGGTTCCATCCCGCCCCGGGCCTCGGCCAGCGCATCGTTGATCGGATCATCGAGCGTGTGCAGCTGTATGTAGCGATGGATCGCGAGCGTCGTCGAATGGCGTGCGACCAGCGGTCCGTGGCGGTCCCGCCAGTACTCCTGGAACTCCGCTCGCGACATACCCGGCTTCCTGCGCAGGGCGAACTCTAATCGAATCATCGTGACCTCCTCCGGTTGAAAATCGCACGGCGGGCGCGGCGCGCGCCCGCTCCGAGGACGCCACTATATATCGAGCGCGGCTGACGTCACGCTCTTACGACTTGCGCGCCGTGCGCACCTGGATGCCGCTCAGGTTCTGATGCACGTCGCGGCTGCCGCACCCCGGGCACTGCTGCCGATGGCGTTCGCGTTCGGCGACCGACTCCACGACGTCGAAACGGTTGGCGCACTCCTGGCAGACGAACTGGTAGCTGGGCATGGTTTACCTCCTGGGTTGAATGGAACGGATGCGGTGCGCAAGCGTCATCGTTGCGCGCTGCCGGCGTACGGCGGGCGATTGACGCGGCCGGCATCGACATCTTGCAGTTAGCCCGACCGCTGGCCGTCTCGTCGCCGGCACCCTCACCGTGCAAGGAGCGGACCACGAGCGGCACGCCGCAGCGTATCGGCGCCACCGCTCAGTCGCGCGTGGCCCCGAACAATACGCCGCGGCGCAGGGAACCAGCGGCTGCAAGATATGCTCACTGCCGACCCTTCTTACAAGCGACGCGTGACGCAGGCGCATTGCGCGATGCGCGGTACCGGGCGTGATGTCACCCTGCCGGGCTGGCACGCGTCGTGCAGGCTGGCGAAAGGGGCGCACATGCCGGCCAGAGCGGTTCTCGACGCGAGGCCCCGACGCCGCGCCCCGCGCACCACGTTAAACAACTCCCGGAGTACCCGAACTCATGCCCTACCTGATTCACGTACTACTCGTCGCCACGGTGCTGCTGCTCGGCGCGTGCGAGAAAGAAGGACCGATGGAGCGCGCCGGCGAACAGGTCGACGAGGCCGTCGAGGAAACCGGCGACGCGCTCGAGCAGGCTACCGACCGCTAGGCCGGGTCAGGTCCGAACAAGGCTCTAGCCAGACCGGGGCCGACACTCAGTCCCGCAGCACGTCGAGCGCCTCGTCGAGGCGTGACACAACGGTCACGTCGATGCCTTCGGGCATCGGTTTGGGCACGTTGCCACGCGGCACGATGGCGCGCTTGAAGCCGTGCTTGGCTGCCTCGCGCAGGCGTTCGGGCCCACCGGGCACGGGCCGGATCTCGCCGGCCAGGCCAATCTCCCCGAACGCGACGAGTTCGTGCGAGAGGGGTCGATCGCGCAAGCTCGACAGGACCGCCAGCAGGATCGCGAGATCGGCGCCGGTCTCGTGCACGCGCACGCCGCCGACGATGTTGGCGAACACGTCGCAACCGGCCGTGGAGACGCCACCATGGCGATTGAGCACGGCCAGCAGCATCGACAGGCGGTTCGGGTCGAGGCCGACGGTGACGCGGCGCGGATTGCCGAGCTGCGACTCATCGACCAGGGCCTGCACTTCGACCAGCAACGGGCGCGTCCCTTCACGCGTGACCATCACCACGCTCCCGGGCACCGGTTGGGCATGTCGCGAGAGCAGGATGGCACTCGGGTTGGCGATCTCGCGCAGGCCGCCGTCGGTCATGGCGAACACGCCGAGTTCGTTGACCGCCCCGAAGCGGTTCTTGATCGCGCGGATCATGCGGTAGCGGCCGTCCGGCTCGCCTTCGAAGTAGAGCGTCGCGTCGACCATGTGTTCGAGCACGCGGGGACCGGCGATGGCCCCATCCTTGGTGACGTGGCCGATCAGGTAGAGCGCGATGCCGGTGCTCTTGGCGAAGCTGACCAGGCGGCTCGCGCATTCACGAACCTGCGAGACGCTACCCGGCGGCGACTGCAAGGCATCGGAGAATACGGTCTGGATGGAATCGATGACGAGCACGGCCGGGCGCTCGCGCGCGGCCTCGGCGAGGATGCGCTCGACATCGGTCTCGGTAAGCAGTTTGAGATCGGCCACCGGCAGCGTGAGACGCTCGGCACGCAGCGCAATCTGCGCCGCCGATTCCTCGCCGCTGACATAGAGCGCGTCGACAGCATTGAGCTGCCGCGTCGCCGCGAGGCTCTGCAGCAGCAGCGTGGTCTTGCCGATGCCGGGATCGCCGCCGAGCAGCACCACCGATCCAGCCACGAGGCCCCCGCCGAGAACGCGGTTGAGTTCACCCAGGCCGGTATCCAGCCGCGGCGATTGTTCCGTGCGCACTTCGCCCAGCTTCTGCACACGCGGTGTATCACCGCCGGCGGCGAAGCGCTGGCGCTTGTCATCGTCGCTGCGTGCGACGGTCTCGACGATGGCATTCCAGGCGCCGCAATCGCCACATTGCCCCGACCACTTCGGCGCCACCGCGCCGCACTCCTGGCATTGGAACTGGCGGCGCGCCTTCACGCGCTTCCCTCCTCGTAATGCGCACGCATGCGGACGCGGCACAACAGTTCGTAGGGGATGGTCGCCGAGGCCCGCGCGACATCCTCGATCGGCAGCCCGGCGCCCCACAGCGTCACCGGGTCGCCGAAGCGGGCATCCGGCACCGGGCGCAGGTCGACGGTCATCATGTCCATCGAGCAGTTGCCGATGACCTGCGTGCGCACACCGCGCACCAGGATGGGAGTCCCGGTCCGCGCGTGGCGCGGGTAGCCGTCGGCATAGCCGTAGGCGACCACGCCGACCGGCATGTCTTCGGGGCAAGTAAAAGCGCCGCCGTAACCGACGCTTTCCCCGGCGCGCAGGTGGCGTACGCTGATCAGGCGCGAGCGCAGCGTCATTACCGGCGCTAGCCCGAGATCGGCGGCGGCTTCGTCGTCGAGCGGCGAGACGCCGTACAGCATCAGTCCCGGCCGCACCCAGTCGGCATGGCTGTCGGGGCGGGCGACGATTGCCCCGGAGTTGGCCAGGCTGCGTTCACCCGGACGCTCACCGAGCAGGGCCGCGAAGCGCTCCTGCTGTGCGGCGACGCTCGCATCGCCGCGCCGGTGCGCATTGGCGAAATGCGTCATGAAGCGTAACGGGCGTGCGAATGCCGTGACCGCCGCCACGACCTCGTCGCAGTCCGCCGGCGCGAATCCGAGGCGGTGCATGCCGGTATCGAACTTCAGCCAGACCGGCAGACTGCGGCCGCGAGCGCGGAACATCGCGATCTGCTCGGCGGTGTGAATCACCGTCTCGAGGCCGAGCGCAAGGATGGCATCGACCTCGCTCGCGTCGAACGGTCCCTCGAGCAGGACCACGGGCTTGCTCACCCCGGCATCCCGCAGGCGCACCGCCTCGTCGAGCGAAGCGACCGCGTAGGCATCGGCGTCGGCGAACAGGCGCGCCATGCGCAGCACGCCATGCCCGTATGCATCGGCCTTGACCACGGCCAGCACGCGCGAGTTCGGTGCGAGCGCGCGTCCCCTGGCGAGATTGTGGCGGGCCGCATGCGGGTCGATGATCGCCCGCGCCGGTCGCGTCATGCGTCGGCCCCACCGAAGCTGTCGTGGGAGAGGTTCTCGAACGTCGTGTACTCGCCGAAGAAGCGCAGCTTGCAGGTGCCAATCGGGCCATTACGCTGCTTGCCGATGATGATCTCGGCGATGCCCTTGTCTGCGCTTTCCTCGTTGTAGACCTCGTCCCGGTAGATGAACATGATGACGTCGGCATCCTGCTCGATGGCGCCCGATTCGCGCAGGTCCGACATCACCGGGCGCTTGTCGTTGCGCTGCTCGAGGCTGCGGTTGAGCTGCGAGAGCGCGATGACCGGGCAGTCGAGTTCCTTCGCGAGCGCCTTGAGCGAGCGCGAGATCTCCGAGATCTCGGTCGCGCGGTTTTCCTTGTTGCCGGCGACCTGCATC
>JAPOKK010000202.1 GCA_029977665.1 Pseudomonadota bacterium
ATGGAATGGCGGGAAGAAACCTTGTAGGTTCATTAGATACAAATGGATTGCATTTTGACTTTCAACCTGCACTTTTTAACTCTACCACTTATATGTGGTTGGCAGGAACAGGTGCTACTCTTGCCATAAACTGGGGGTCATCATTTACTGCAAGAAATAGTGGAACGGGTGCAGCACAATCAACTCCATCAAAGGCTGCAACTGCAATAGGTTCATTGAATCGTGCAAACTTTTCAACTGGATCTACCGCAACTGGATCATCCCGGCCGTGGACGAACGCGTGTCCAGCCTCGAGGGCCTCGACCTGCCGGCGCTCGGCATCCCGACCGAAGCGCAGTACATCGCACGCTACTGCGAGCTCACCGGGCGCAAATCGGTCGACCACCTGAACTTCTACAAGGCCTACACGGTGTGGCGCCTGGCCGCCATCTACCAGGGCATCATCAAGCGCGTGCAGGACGGCACGGCGGCCAGCGCCGATGCGCCGCGCACGACCGATATCGTCGAGCAGTTCGCCGAGCGCGCGTGGCAGTACGCGATGCAGGACTGATCGGTTCGACCCGTGACGGCGCGCACGGCGAACCGTTCGCGCGGGTGGCGCGTAGCAGGGACAGCGCAGGCGCGCCGCCGGCCGTCGCGTTTCCGGACACCACCGCCGGGCGCGACACCGCCGCCGACAGCAACGCGCCCGGGCACGGCTAGAATGTCGCGCAGTGAGACGTTGCACCCTGGCGGTGCGGCGCCAGCAGACCCGGCCCCGGGAACCCGCTTCCCGCGCGGCCACAGACGGCTGACGGAGTAACCATGAGTTCAGTAGCTGACAAGATCCGCTTCGAGCCCAGCCCCCTCCCCGCCGAGCTCGACGAGCTCCGCCGCGAGGTGCGCGCCTTCCTCGAAGAGACGCTGGCCGATTATCCGGCCGCCGTACGCTCGCACAGCTGGGAAGCCTACGACGCCGAGTTCAGCGCCAGGCTCGGCGCACGCGGCTGGCTCGGCATGACCCTGCCCACCGAGTACGGCGGCCACGGCCGCAGCGCGTTCGAACGCTACGTGGTGGTCGAGGAATGCCTCGTCGCCGGCGCACCAACGGCCTTCCACTGGGTCGCCGATCGCCAGAGCGGCCCGCTGCTCGTACGCTACGCCAACGAGGCGCAGAAAAAGCGCATCATCCCGCAGATCGCGGCCGGCAAGGCCTGCTTCGCCATCGGCATGAGCGAACCCAACTCGGGTTCCGACCTCGCCTCGCTGCGCACGCGGGCGGAACGCACCGCGAACGGTTGGCTGGTCAACGGCACCAAGATCTGGACCAGTAACGCGCACCGCGCGAATTACATGATTGCGCTGTTCCGGACCGACCCGGACCCCAACAAGAAGCACGCGGCGCTGTCACAGTTCCTCATCGACCTCTCGGCGGTCGAGGGCGTCACGCCGCGGCCGATCAAGAACCTCGCCGGCGGCCGCAACTTCAACGAGGTGTCGTTCGTCGATGTCGAGCTGCCCGAGGATGCGCTCATCGGCACCGAAGGCCAGGGTTGGAAACAGGTCACCGAAGAGCTCGCCTACGAGCGCTCGGGACCGGAGCGCTACCTGTCGTGTTTCTTCCTCCTGCGCAAGCTGATCGACGCCGTCCGCGACAAGGCCTCGCCGGCGACCATGGCACGGCTCGGCGCACAGGTCGCCTGGGCGACGACGCTGCGCAACATGTCGTTGAGCATTGCAGCCAAGCTCAACGCCGGCGAGGACCCGGCGCTCGCCGCCTCGGTGGTGAAGGACCTCGGCTGCCAGTTCGAACAGGCTTTGCCGGGGCTCGCGCAGGAATTGTGCGAACTCGAGCCGACGCTCGACGGTTTCGGCCTCGAGTACCAGCAGGTGCTGGGCAACCTGGTGCAGGTGGCACCGTCGTTCTCGCTGCGCGGCGGCACGCCGGAAATCATGCGCGGCATCATTGCGAAAGGGCTGGGTGTGCGATGAACGAAATGCGACAAATGCTCGAAGACAGCGTCGAGCGCCTGTTCGGCGACCGCCTTGACTGGGAGACGCAGACGCGGATCGAAGAAGAAGGCTTTCCACGGGCCTTGTGGGACGAGGTCGTCGACCAGGGCATTCACAAGGTCCTGGCCACCGAGGAAGCCGGCGGTCTCGACGGCGGTTGGGGTGATGCCTACCCGGTGCTGCGCGCCTGCGGCAAGCATGCCGTACCGTTGCCGGTGGCCGAGGCGATGCTCGCCGAGTACCTCGCCCGCGAAGCCGGCTGCTCGCTGCCCGAAGGCGTGCCGGGACTGCTGCCCCAGGTGCTCGACGCCGACGCGTTCGAGTCCGACGCGGTGAAGCTCGACGGCGTGCGCACCCCGTGGGGGCGCCACGCCGCCTACCTCGTCGGCGTCGCCACGGGCGACGCCGGCGCCGAACTCGTCCTCGCTGCGCCCGACGGGCTCGAAGTCGCCGAAGAGGACAATATCGGGCGCGATCCGCGCGACACGCTCACCGGCACGGCGCGCATTCATGCACGCCACCCCCTACCACTGCCGGCCGACTGCGTGCGTTGGTTGGGCGCGCTGGCGCGCAGTGCGCAGATCGCCGGAGGCGGCGTGACCTGCCTCGACCTGGCCGTGCAGTATGCCGCCGAACGCGAGCAGTTCGGACGCCCCCTGTCAGCGTTCCAGGCGATTCAGCACTATCTCGCCGATCTCGCCGGGGTCGTGGCTTCGGTCGACAGCATCACCATGGCCGCGTGCGAAGCCTACGATCAGCGCGGCATGACCGGCGCCACGCGCAACGCCCGCTTCGAAATTGCCGCCGCCAAGTGCCGCGCGAGCGAGGCGGTAGAGAAGTTGACCCGCCTGTCCCACCAGGTGCACGGTGCGATCGGCTTCACCTACGAATACGGCCTCCATTTCACGACGCGGCGCCTGTGGGCCTGGCGCGCCGAGTTCGGCGGCGCCGGCGAATGGGGCGAGTTTCTCGGTCGTGCGGCCTGCGAAGCGGGCGGCGACGGCGTGTGGCCGTTGATCACCGGCTGAGGATTGCAGCGCATGATAGACGACGACCTCATTCTCGACATCGACGGCCCGCTCGCGCGGCTGACCATCAACCGACCCGAGTCGCGCAACCCGCTCGGTCATACCGGCGACGGCGAGCGTTTCGCCACCGCCGCGGCGGTGATCAACGCCGACAAGAACCTGCGCTGCGTGATCATGACCGGCGCCGGCAAAGTCTTCTCGGCAGGAGGCGATCTCAAGTCCATGCGCGAGCGCAGCGGGCACTTCGGCGGAACGCCGCTCGAATTGCGCGACCACTACCGCGAGAGCATTCACGGCATCATCCGCGCGCTGTGGAACATCGAAGTGCCCATGGTCGGCGCGATCAACGGGCCGGCGATCGGGCTCGGTAACGACGTCGCTTCGCTCGCCGACGTGCGCATTGCCGCGCGTTCGGCCAAGTTCGGCGCCACCTTCCTCAAGCTCGGCCTGCTTCCCGGTGACGGTGGCGCCTGGCTGCTACCGCGCCACATCGGCTGGTCGCGCGCCGCGCAGCTGTTCTTTACCGGCGAAGTCATCGATGCCGCGACGGCCTGCGAATGGGGGCTGGTCAGCGAAGTGGTCGACGACGACGCCCTGATGACGCGCGCCGAAGCGCTCGCTGCGAAGATCTGCGAGCAGCCGCCGCAGGCACTGCGCATGACCAAGAAACTCATGCGCGACGGCACGATGGCAAGCTTCGACGCGGTGATGGAGATGTCGGCCGCGCTGCAGGTCACGCTGCAACACACCGAGGATCACATGGAAGCGGTCAACGCGTTCTTCGAGAAGCGCCAGCCCGAGTTCAAGGGGCGCTGAGCACGGCGCCGGATTCGCGGCACCGATGAGCACCGGCGCGGACGGGACGGCGACCGACGCGGCGCCGGCACGCGTGCTGGTGCTGGCATCGACCTTCCCGCGCTGGGAAGGTGACAGCATGCCGCCGTTCATCCGCCATCTCGGCGACGCGCTGGCCGCAAGGGACTTCGAGATCCACGTGCTCGCACCGCACGCCAGCGGGGCAGCGCGCGAAGAGCGGCTCGGGGCGCTGCTCGTGCACCGGTTCCGCTACGCGCCGCAACGCTTCGAGCAGCTCGCCTACGGCGGCGGCATTCTCGAAAACCTGCGCGCGCGGCGCGCGCGCTGGCTGCTGGTGGTGCCGTTTCTGCTCGCCCAGGCAGTCGCCATGCTGCGCCTGTGCCGCGACTGCCGCATCAATCTCGTGCATGCGCATTGGATCCTGCCCCAGGGCTTGCTGAGCGCCCTGTTCGGGCCGCGCCTGGCCGTGCCGCTCGTGCTGAGCGCGCACGGCGGCGACGTATTCGCCAGCGCGCGGGGGCTGCGCCGCCACCTGCTCGGCTTCGCCACGCGGCGTCATGACGCGGTCACGGTGAACTCGCAGGCGATGTGCCAGGCGCTCGAAGCCCTGACCGGGCACGCGGGGGAGATCATCCCGATGGGCGTCGACGTGGCGCGTTTCGCGGTCGAGGCGCGCCGTCCGCGCGCGAACACGGCGCCGCCCCGCCTGCTGTTCGTCGGCCGCCTGGCGGAGAAGAAAGGCGTGGATTACCTGCTCGCGGCGATGCCGACGATCCTCGAAAGGCACCCCGGGGCCAGCCTCGACGTGGTCGGCGACGGGCCGCGGCGGGGCATGCTCGAAGCCCAAGTGCGCTCGCTCGGCATTGTGGCCGCGGTTCACTTCCATGGCGCGTGCGACAACGCCGCGCTGCCGCGGTACTACGCCGCGGCGGATCTCTTCGTCGCACCTTCGATCGTCGCCGACGATGGCGACACCGAGGCGCTGGGCGTGGTCCTCCTCGAAGCCGGCGCCGCCGGCCTGCCGCTGGTCACGACCGACGTCGGTGGCATTGGCGACATCGTCAGCGACGGCGTGACCGGGCTGGTCGTGCCGCAACGTTCGGCAGCGGCGTTGGCCAACGCGGTGTGCAGCTTGATCGACGACCCCAATCGCGCCTTCGAACTCGGCCGAGCGGCGCACGCACACGTGTGCCGGCATTTCGACTGGACCGCCGTCGCCGAACGTTTCGCCGCGCTGTACGCGCGGCTGCTCGCCCGCGCGGGTAACGGACCCGCCTGACAGGGGCTGCCACCCTTGGCCCCTGGCTGCGCCTGGAGGCGACAGCGAGCGGCGCCTACACGTATCCCGGCCCGCTCAGGCAGGGGAAGCCACCGAGCAGCGCCGGGTCGAACTCGAGCCCCAGCCCGGGTTCCGCCGGCGGCCGTACGCGTGCCGGCGACGCCGTCGCCAGGGCGGCGGCACCGAACACGTCGCGGAACGGATTGAACGCTGTCATGTCGGCCTCGAAGTAGCCGCCGTTCGGGATCGCAGCGAGAAAATGCAGCGTCGCGGCCATGTTCAGCGCCGTCAGCGAAGTATGCGGGTGCACGCGAATACCGTGCTCGGCGGCGAGCCGCGCGATGCGCAGGGCTTCCGTGAGGCCGCCGGTCTTGGACAGGTCGGGCTGCCATACGCCAAGCGCGCCGTCTTCGAGCGCGCGTTCGAAATCGAAGCGCGTGTAGTGATTCTCCCCCGCCGCGAGCACGAGATCGTCACGACGCGCAGCGCGGTAGCTCCTGAAGTCGTGGGGCGGAAAGGGTTCCTCCAGCCAGCCGACGCGGGCGTCGACCAGACCATCGGCGACCGCAGCGAAATCATCGAGGGTGTAGGCGGTATTGGCGTCGGTCAGGACGTCGACGTCCGCATCGAGTGCCGCGCGCACCGCGGCAACGCGCGCGAGGTCGTGCTGCGGGGTGTCGCCGAGCCGAAGCTTGAGCGCACCGAAGCCCTGGGCGACAAAGTCGGCGGCTTCTTCGGCCAGCGATTCGGGCGCCTGGAAACCCAGCGAGATACCGCCGGCGTAAGCCGCCACGTCACGTGGCTCGGCGCCGAGCAGCGCACAGACGGGCTGTCCCGCTAGCTTCCCCTTGATGTCCCACAACGCGAGGTCGATGCCCGACAGGCCGATGACCGCCGCTGCGCCCGCGCCGTGGCTGGCGAGCTGCATACGGTAAACGCGCTCCCAAACCGCCTCGGTATCGGTCGCGTCGAGCCCGGTGACGAGGGCCGCGAGCGTGGTGTTGACGAGTTCGGCGATGGCGCTCGGCGCGCGCGCCGCGTGGGCTTCACCCCAGCCGGTCACGCCGGCGTCCGTCGCGACTTCGACAATCACGGCATCGCGCTTGACGGTGCGCCCGATACCCAGGCTGACCTGGTGTTCGGGCGGCACGGCGAAAGATACCGGGTGCGCGGTGACGCGGCTGATGCGAACGCTCATGAGCGAGAAAGCGCCGCGCCTTGCGGACGCCGGCCAGGCCGCCGGCGCCGCGCGCCCGGCGCCGCGGACGCGGGGTGGGTTGTTGCTGCCGGCGGATCCTGATGCATCGCGTGCGCTCGTTCGTTCGTGCTCCGGGCTACTATACCGCGCGCCACGGCCGCCCCTTCGCGGCACCTTTCACCACAGGCAGGAGAAACCGTGTCACCGTTCATCGCGCGCTATTTCGTTCCCGCCGCCGTGTTCCAGGGTGTCATCGTGGGTGGCGGGTACGGCACCGGGCGCGAAGTGGTCGAGTTCGTTTCGCGCCACGGGCCGCTTGGCGGCGTCATCGCCTGCGCGGTCATCGCCGCCGGTTTCGCCGCCGTGCTCGCGGTGAGCTTCATGCTCGCGGTCAGCTACCGCGTGCGCGATTACCGGCATTTCCTCAAGCTGCTGCTGGGACCGGCCTGGGTGCTCTACGAGGTCCTCTTCGTCGCGCTGCTGCTGATCGTCCTCGCGGTGGTCGGCTCGGCAGCCGGGGAAGCGCTCGCCGACGGCTTTGGCCTGCCCTACGCGCCCGCGGTCGGCGTGGTTCTGGGCGCGGTGCTGGTGTTCAATTATTTCGGCCGCCGGCTCGTCGAGGGGGCGCTCGGCACGTGGACGCTGCTGCTGATGGCGGGCCTGGTCGCGTTCGTCGTCGCCGTGCTTGCCAATCCCGCGCCCAGGGCGGTCTCCGCGTCACCGGCCGTTCCGGTACTGGACGCGGTGCGCAGCGGGCTGCAGTTCGCCATCTACAACAGCGCCCTGATCCCGGTGCTGGTGTTCAATTATTTCGGCCGCCGGCTCGTCGAGGGGGCGCTCGGCACGTGGACGCTGCTGCTGATGGCGGG
>JAPOKK010000410.1 GCA_029977665.1 Pseudomonadota bacterium
GATGGGGGCGACCCCATGGGCCGCGAGGCCCCGCCGATGTTCGAGCGCGAGCGAGCCGATGCCGCGCCAGGTCAGCGCCCGGCCCTGCCCGCGGCCGCCTTCGGCGACGCCGGCGATGCAGGCGAGCCCGACGAGGATGCTGGCGCCGGCGACGGCGAACGTGGCGCTGTAGCCGACGACGTGCGCGAGCGCGCCGCCGGCGAGCGGACCGAGCAGCGCGGCGAGGCGCAGGCTGCCGGCGATCATGGCGATCACGCGTCCGCGCTCGGCGCCCGACAGGTTGGCCGAGACGTAGGCCATGCGCCCGAGCAGGAAGGTGCTCGAGCCCGCACCATTGAGGAACGCGATGACGTAGAACCAGCCGATGCTGTCGTTGATGGCATAGGCGAGAAACGCGAGGCCGATGAGCAGCCCGGCCAGCACCATGGCCGTCTTCTCGCCCCAGCGGGCCGCGAACATGCCGGCCGGGATGTCCATGACCATCATGCCGACCCCGCGCCAGCCGATCACCGCGGCGGCCGCCGCCGGGCTGCCGCCGAGTTCGAGCACGTACAGCGGCAGCAGCACGAACGATGCCTGGGCCGGCACGCCGAGCAGCAGTGCCGGCAGGTAGACCGGCCACCACATGCGGGCGTGGACCTCGCGCACGCCGCGCCTCAGGCCGCTGCGTGGACGCGCCCGCGCGCGAGCGAGAGCACGATGGCGCCGAGCGCGAGCACGGCGCCGGCGGCGAAGCACACGTGAATCGCGCGCGTCAGCGTGGGATAGACCTCGGGCGTGATCTGCACCGGACCCAGCAGCAGCGCGAAGACCAGCGCGACCAGCCCCATGCTGCTCATCTGCCCGATGACGCGCATCACCGACATCGCGCTCGCCGCGCGGCCGTAGTCGCTGCGCGGCACGGCGCCCATGATGGCGTTGGCATTGGGCGAGGAGAACAGGCTGAAGCCGAGGCCGGTCAGGGCGAGGCAGGCAACCGCGCCGGCCAGCGGAGAGGCCGCGTCGAGCCACACGAAGCCGGCCAGGCCGAACGCCGTCAGCAGCATGCCGAGCGAGGCGATGACACGCGGCTCGCTGCGATCGGAGAGCCGCCCCGCCCACGGCGAGACGAGCGTCATCACCGCCGGCTGGGCCATCATCACGAGCCCCGCCGTACTCGGGTCGACGCCCTTGAGGTATTGCAGGTAGAGACTGACCAGCACGACGTTCGCGAACGTCGTCGTGTACATCACGAGCGAGGCCAGGCAGGACATCAGGAACACGCGGTTGGTGTAGAACAGGCCGACGTCGAACACCGGGTGCGGATGGCGGTGCTCGTGACGGAAGAACAGCCAGATGCCGGCCGCGCCGGCCACCACCATGGCGAGGCCAGGCGCCTGCGGCAGGCGCGAGACGCCGGTCATCAGGATGACGATGGCGACACCGTAGAGCGCCGCGCCGCCGGCGTCGAAACTGCCGCGTTCCTCGGCGCGCCATTCGTAGGGCAGGCGCGTGAGACCGATCCACAGCACGACCACGGCGAGCGGCAGGTGAATGAGGAACGTCGCGCGCCAGCTCGCCACCTCGATCAGCCAGCCGGCGACGAGCGGCCCGGCCGAAAGGCCGAGGTAGATGGCCGAGACCGTGTAGCCGATCGCGGTACCCCGCTGCGACGGCGGGTAGACGGAAGAAATGATCGCGACGTTCGTGGCGTAGAGCATCGCCGCGCACACGCCCTGCAGCAGGCGCCCGGCGATGAGCCCGGCTTCGCTCGTCGCGCAGGCGGCGATGATCGAGGTGACGACGACGCCGGCCGTACCCAGCAGGTAGATACGCTTGCGTCCGTGCATGTCGGCGAGGCGTCCGAAAGCGAGCGTGAACGCGGCGCTCGCCATCAGGTAGCTCATCGGGATCCACGACAAGGCCACGGCGTCGACGGCGAGATCGCGCGCGACGTCCGGCAGCGCGACGTTGACCCCGGTCAGCATCATCGCCGTGCTGACCGAGTTCAGCATGACCATGATGATGGTCGCGCGCCGCGTGCGCGCGTCGATGTCGGTCCCGTCCTGTACCTGCGCGGTACTCAAACCCGCGGGCAGGCGCGGTGCGGCGCTGCAGGAAAGCGTCGGGTCGACGGCATCCCTGACGCCGACGGTGTCTGACACTTTTGCTGCAAAAGTGTCAGACACCACGTGCTATCGGTGCGCTGGCGAATTATCCGCAAGGCGGCGTCCTGCGAGATCCCGCGCACAGCAGCCATCATCAACCCTGC
>JAPOKK010000214.1 GCA_029977665.1 Pseudomonadota bacterium
CGCACCCGCAGCGGGCCGACAAGGCCAGCCGGCGCGCGGCAATCGGCGTAAGCCGCGACGCGGCCGCGATGGCGGCCGTGCGGAGCCCGCGGGGCCGCGCCTCGCCATCGCCGACATCCCGACCGGTGAACTGACGCTCGACAACTGCCGGCTCGTTGCGCGCGGCGTGTTCGGCTTCAGCAAGCTCCGCCCCGAGCAGCTCGCCGCGATGGAAGCGCTGTGCGCGGGGCGCGACACCGTCGCCGTGCTGCCGACCGGCTACGGCAAGTCACTCATCTACCAGGTGCTCGCGCTGCTGCACGACCGCCCGGTCGTAACCCTGTTTCCGCTGATCGCCTTGATGCAGGATCAGCAACGGTCGCTCGAGCACTACCGCGTGCCCGCGGTGCGTGTCGACAGCACCATCGGCAAGCGTGACCGGGCCGCGGCCCTCGCGCGCATCCGCGAAGGCGGGCGGCTGGTCATCATGACGACGCCGGAGACCCTCGAGTCCGACGACATGCGCGCCGCCTTGAGCGACATGCCGCCGGCGCTGTTGTGCGTCGACGAGGCGCACTGCATCTCCGAGTGGGGCCACGAGTTCCGGCCGGCCTACCTGCGTGTCGGCGTCGAGCGCATGGCGCTCGGCAACCCCACTGTGCTCGCACTGACGGCGACCGCGACGCCCAAGGTGCGCGACGACATCGCCGCGCGGCTGCAGATGGACGACCCGGCCGTGGTCACGGCGCCGGCGCACCGCGACAACCTGCGCCTGACGGTGCGCAACGTACCCGGCAGTATCAAGTTGACAGCCGGCGCACGCTACCTGCGGCGCCTGCGCCGACCGGGCATCGTGTACTGCGCGACGACCAAGGCGGTCGACGAGATCTACACCGCGCTCAGGCGTGCCGGCATGCCGGCGGTGCGTTACCACGGCAAGATGACGAAGACCGAGCGGGTCGCGGCGCAGAACAAGTTCCTCAAGCCGCGCCAGCGCATGATCATGGTCGCGACCAGTGCCTTCGGCATGGGTATCGACAAGCCCAATATCCGCTACATCATGCACTACCAGGTGCCGGGTTCGGTCGAGCAGTACGTGCAGGAGGTCGGCCGCGCCGGGCGTGACGGCCAGCCCTCGTACTGCATCCTGCTCTACGACGAGTCCGATATCGACATCCAGAAGCGCCTCGCCGCGAAGAGCCAGGTGAGTCCGCAGCAGCTCTCGCGTCTCGGAAACGCGCTCGCGGTGTGGGCAAGCGTGAGCCGCAGTGTCGCGGTCAAGGACCTCGCGCTGTCCGCCGAGTGTGCGCCGACTGCCTGCCGTGCCTTGTGTGCCGAGGTCGAGCAGGCGGGGCTGATCGAACGCGAGACGGGCGGCGCGTACCGCGCGCGCGTCGACGCCGATACCCTGCACGCGGCGGTCGACGAACTCGCGCAGCGTTTCGCCATCGCGCAGCGTGAAGACATGCGTCGCATCAATGGCATCATCGAATACGCGCAGACCAAGGAGTGCCGTAGCGCGTTCATCCGCCGCTTCTTCGGCGAAGAAGACCCACCCGTGTGCGGGCAGTGCGATCGCTGCAAAGCGTGAGCGATGGCGCGGTTTCCCCGGGCCCGTGTCCGCCGGTCGCAGGGTACGCCGGGATCAGGCGCCAGCGCGCAGCAGCGTGAGCACCTCGGCGCCTGCCCAGGCTTCGTCGAGCTGCGGCACACGCCACAGGCTCGCGTCCTCGCGTGCGACGATGCGATCCGATTCGTTCGCGGCGAGATCGAGCCGTCGTGCGGGTACCGGCGCGTCCCGCTGCGTGCAGTAGAGCGCGGTGACGATCGGTTTGTCGGCGTGGCGCGTGGCGGCGTCCGAGACCACCGCGAGCAGGCCCGATTCGAGGCGCACGAGCGATCCGACCGGGTAGAGCCCGACCACGCCGACCAGGGCTCGAAGTACGTCGGCATCGAAATGCCCTTCGCCCCAGTCGGCCATGCGCCGCAGCGCCGTCGCCGGATTCCAGCCGGCCTTGTAGGCGCGCTCGGAGGTCACCGCGTCGTAGACGTCGCACACCGCGCCCATGCGCGCGTAGCGGCTGAGCGCGTCGCCCGCGAGCGCATGCGGGTAACCCGTGCCATCGACCTTCTCGTGGTGATGGAGACAGACGTCGAGCGGAATGGGGCCCGTGTCGCCGGCCCGTTCGAGGATGCCGTGTCCGGCGAGCGGATGCGTCCTGACGAGCGCGAATTCCTCCGGCGTCAGCTTGCCGGCCTTGTCCAGCAGGGCTGCCGGCAACGCGGCCTTGCCGATATCGTGGACCAGCCCTGCCAGCGTCAGGGCGGCGCATTCGGCAGCCGGCAGGTCCAGGGCGCGTCCGAGCGCGCTCAACAGTGCGCTCACGGCGACCGCGTGCAGGCGGTCGTAATCGTTGCCGCGCTTGATCCGTGCCAGGCTCGTCAGCGCTTGTGCATTGCGCGCGACCGATGCGGCGATGGCGTTTGCGACCGGTTCTAGTGCGTGCAGGTCGATGCTGTCACCGCGTCGTGCCGCGGCGAATGCCGCATCGACCGCCCGTGCGCTGTCCCGGCACACGCGTGCGGCGCGCGGCAGCTCGTCGGCCAGCGGCTCCGCCACTGTTACCGGCGCCGCGTGCGCCAGCAGTTCGCGTTCGATGCGTTCGGCACAGGCCGCGCGCGTACGCGCCAACGGCGTGGCTTCGGCATCTTCCACATCGAGCCCGCGGGTCGGGTCGATCCACAACTCGGCGACCGGCGAGCGTCGTATCGCATCCAGGTCGGCCGCGCTCGCGAGGCGGAAGCGCGTGTTCCAGAAGGGGTGGTCCGTCCAGGAACCGCACAGCTCGGCAACGAACATGCCGAGGCGTAGTTGATCAGTGGTGATTTTCTTCAGTTCGCGCATGCGGCACGGCGATGGTTCGGCAATCGGCGGTGCCCTGTGCGCCGCCCCCGCTGTTAGCGGCGCGAGATGTCGGCGCTTGATGGTTGATTCGAGGCCGTTCACCGGATTGCGACAGGCGTCGCACGCAACGTGGCCGGCAACGGCGGCGCGGCCGCTGCGCGTGGATCCCTCCCACGTCGACGAACGCCTGGCGGCACGGTCCGTGCCGCCGGCGTCGCGCTGCGCCGCGGACCGGGGATTCCGCCGACGGCGCTATACTCGATCGCCAGGCGGGGAGGCCATGCACCATGCAGAGTTCCGATAAGACGATCACGCTGCTGTGGGCCATCATCGGCTCGTGGCTGCTCGTCACGCTGACGAGCTTCTTCGCGCCGGCGACGCTTTCGGCCAACACGGCACGCTACGTGAACGTTGCCTTGCTCTCCGTGTTCACGCTCGTGCACGGTGCGCAGCGTTACGGACCGCGCGGCATCATCGTCTATTTCGCCATCGCCGTCGTGGTGACGAACCTGTTCGAGAACCTGAGCATCGTCACCGGCTTCCCGTTCGGCGCCTACCACCACACGGCATCGATGGGGCCGCAGATCGCGCATGTCCCGGTGATCGTCGGCCCGATCTTCGCGGTTGCCGGCTACCTTGCCTGGGTCCTGGCCGGCATCCTGCTGGGCGACGTATTCGCGCCACCGCGATCCGGCATCGCCTGGGCCCGCCCGCTCATCGCCGCGTTCATCACCACCACCTGGGATCTGTGCGTCGACGCCATCGGCGGCACGGTCAACCGCGACTGGGTGTGGGCCGATGGCGGTCCGTGGTTCGGTGTGCCGTGGCTCAACTTTTTCGGTTGGATGCTGACCATGTGGGTCATCTTTCAGCTCTTCGCCGTCTACCTTGCACGCCGTGCGCCGCCGGTGGCGAGCGGTCTACCGCGCGTCTTCTGGCTGCAACCGATCATCTACTGGCTGTTGATCGGGCTGCAGTTTCCACTGCTCGCGCTCATCGTACCCGCGGTCACGCTGAGCGATCCGTCGGGGCAGGTGTGGCAGGCGCGCGATCTTTTCGCCAGCATGGCGCTCGTGAGTTGCTTCACGATGATCTTCACCGCGCTGCTCGCCTGGCTGTTGCTGGTACGCGACGCGGCCCGTGACGCTGGTGGCTGATACCGCGACCTTGCGGGGCGTACGCGCGGCGGGCGCCGGACGTGCGGCTCGCCTGTGCCTGCTCGGCATGCTGCTCGTAGCGACGGGCTGCACGGACGATAGCGCTCCGGGTACGCAGCGCGCTGATCACGGCGGCATCAGCGGCGACGACAAACGCACCGCCACGCCCGCGCTCGACGCCGGCATCGACGATTCGTTCGTCATCGCACCGCCGACGCTCTCGAGTTTCACCGGCGACCTGCCAGCGATGCGCGAGCGCGGCGTGCTGCGCGCCCTGGTCGTGCCGAGCCGCACGGACTTCTTTCTCGATCATGGTGCGGTGAAGGGCATCCAGGCGGAGTACCTGCGCGAGCTCGAGCGCTTCCTCAATCGCGACGTCACGAAAGAAATCGAACGCATCCGGATTCAGTACGTTCCCACACCGTTCGCTGAACTGATCCCCGCGTTGCGGGCGGGGCGCGGCGATGTCGTCGCGGCGTTCCTGACGCCAACCGCCGCGCGCGAAGGAAAGGTCGCGTTCATCGACACGATGGCCCTCGATGCGAGCGAAGTCGTCGTCCGGCACCGCGACGCGGCACCCGTCGCGGCGCGCCGCGACCTCGCCGGGCGCGAAGTCGTGGTGCTGAAAGGCAGCAGCTACGCGCAGCACTTAGAGTCGTTCAACGACGAACTCGCCGCGCGCGGGTTCGCGCCAATCGACATCGTCACCGCGGATCGGCGCCTGCGCAGCGAGGACATTCTCGAGCTGGTCAATGCCGGGGCCGTCGAACTGACCGTGATCGACGATTACAAGGCGCAGCTGTGGGCCGACGTCCTGCCCGACATCGTCGTCGAGCCGGTCGAGCTGCGCCGTGACACGCGGCCCGGGTGGGCGGTGCGTGCGCAGGCGCGTGTGCTCGAGGCCGCGTTGGAACGTTTCGCGGAGTCGGTTAGCACCGGCACGCTGATCGGCAACGTGTTGTTCAATCGATACTTCGAGAACGCTACCTGGGTGCGCGACGCAACCGCCCGGGACGCCCGCGACCGCCTCGCCGAACACATCGAGCTGTTTCGCAGATACGGCGCACGCTACGGTTTCGATGCGCTCGAGATTGCCGCTCAGGCCTACCAGGAATCGGGTCTCGATCATAAGGCGCGCAGCCGGCGCGGCGCCGTGGGCATCATGCAGATCCGGCCGGCGACCGCGCGCGATCCGAAGATTGCCGTGCCCGACGTGAGCAAGCTCGAGAACAACATCCACGCGGCGACCAGGTACCTCGCTTTTCTGCGCGATCGCTATTTCTCCGATCCGGCCATCGCGGCATGGGATCGGCGTGCGCTCACCTGGGCGGCCTACAACACCGGCCCGGCGGACGTGCGGCGGGCCCGTGCCCGTGCCACGGAACTCGGCCTCGATGCAGACGTCTGGTTCGGCAACGTCGAGGTCGCGATGGCCGAGACGGTCGGTCGCGAGCCGGTGCGCTACGTCGCCAGCACCTACATTCACTACACGGCTTACAAACTGCTGCAGGCGCGTCGCGAAGCGCGACGTGCCGCGCTCGGACGCAGCGATCTCGGCGGCTGACGAGCGCGTATCCGCCGCGCGCCGGGCGGTGCGCGGCAAGTGGGTATTCGATTCCCCGCGGGGCCATCTGCGGAGTGCGGTGCGGCGCAGTCAGCTGCCGGGGGCGTGGTGAAATGGAAACTTCTGTCAAACGCCGCATCTTGCCCGCGCGCGACCGTGGCCGCGGCGCTCGTTGGCGCGTTAGGGTCGTTCGTATATACCGGCCGCGCGCGCCCGCGCTGCTCGGAACGTCGAGGGACAGAGCCATGAACTACCGCAATCGAACCTGTGCATTTCTGCTCGCCGTGGTTGCGTGCATCTACGCACCGGCGAGCCACGCCGTCCTGATCGACGTGTTCGCCAGCACCCACAGCACCGGCGGCGGTGCCGGTGCCGCGACCGGCATCGTCCTCGCGACAGGCGATGCGTTCAGCGTGAGCGTGGACGCCGACGACCTGTGGAGCGCGGGACAGTTGCCACGCTGGTCCAATGCCGACGGCCTGAACACCACCTTGCTCGCCACCGGTAGCGATGATTCCGGCCTGCCGGCCGGTACCCAGATTGGCGCCGCCTTCGGTAATCTCGACCTGTTCGGTCTCTCGCTCCCCTACGGCACGCTGGTCGGTTCCATTGCGGGCAATTTCTTCGCGCTCGGCACGAGCTTCAGTGGCGCTGCCGTCGCCGCCGGCGAGCTGCTGCTGTGGTACTGGGACTCGAACCTGTTCGACAACGCCGAGTTCGTCACCGCGAACGTCGAGCGCATCGGCGGCGGCGCCGTGCCCGAGCCCACGACGCTGGCCCTGCTCGCCGGTGCGCTCGGGCTCGTCGGCAGGCACGCACGCACGCCGCGGCAAGGGCCGGGCGTCATAGCCGTTCCCTTTGCGAGACCTGGCAGCGTGCTCGGCGACACCGTCCTCTGATCGGCGTCTACTGGTCGACGAAGGCTTCCGCCTGATCTTGGGAGAACGCGTTGCTTTCAGGCGAGGTCAGCGCGATTCTCGTTGCTAGACGCGGCTCGGGCTCCGCGTCACTGAAATCGACGTCGCGGCGATCCGCCTACGCCGCCTCAGCCAGAGATACTTGCTGAAAGATATCGGTCGATGCCATCAGTTCTCTCCCTCGCCTATGCGTCGCACGGCGCTAACAAAACTCCCAAATTTCCGTTCGCTCTTTCCACCGACATCCACGGGGCAACGTCCATGGCTAAGCCAAGGCTTCAAGTGCGTGAGGCCGCGCCTCCCAACCATGAGATTTACGCCACTGCTGTAGTTGATGTACTCACCGAGCACCTCGCCG
>JAPOKK010000222.1 GCA_029977665.1 Pseudomonadota bacterium
GTCCATTCACGAAGATCTACCGGGAAACCTTCGAGAGCGCCGGGCACGATCCGGCCGATGCCCAGATCGCGGCCGGCTATGCCTGGCTGCACGTCTCCAGGGATCCCGAAAAGCGCTGGAAGGAGGCAGTCGAACATCTCGCCTACCAACAGAACGAGTACGGCAAGTGGTTCTCCGCGGCCGGCATGGACTTCATCAAGCCGGTCGAGGCCACGCGTCAGTCGATCGAGGGCAACGAGTGCTACATCGTCAGTCCCGAGCAGGCGGTCGAGATGATCCGCAAGTACGTCGACGCGACCACCTGTGACCGCTTCTACACCTGGGCAGTACCGCCGGGCCTGCATCCGAGCTGGAGCGACGAGCACATCGAGCTGATGACCAAGGAAGTCATCCCGGCGTTCCGTTGAGGAGGCTCCATCGATGAAAGCGGCGCTGAGTCTGTTGCAGTGGACGGAGGGCACGGCCGGACCCGACCTGGTCAGCCATGCGCGCCGCCTCGAGGAACTCGGCTACCACGAGTTGTGGCTACCCGAGATCTGCGGCCGCGAACCGCTGTCGACGGCCGGCTACCTGCTCGGCCGCACCGAGCGGCTCAACGTGTCGAGCGGCATCGCGAACGTCTACGCGCGTGATGCGGATTGCGCAGCGCAGACCGCCAACGGCCTCGCCGAGCTGTCGGGCGGGCGCTTTCGCCTCGGCCTCGGCGTCTCGCACCCGGTGCTGGTCGAACCGCGCGGCCACCAGTGGGTGGCGCCGGTACGCAAGATGCGCAGCTACCTCGAGCGGCTGCACGCGGCGCCCATTGAGAGCCCGCGGGCGGCGCGGGCGGCACCGGTGATCGTCGCCGGCCACGGCAAGGGCCTGGTCCGCGTTGCGCGCGAGCTCGGTGACGGTTCCTTCCTGTTCCTGCAGCCGCTCGCCGCGGTGCGCATGGCGCGCGAGCTGCTCGGTCCGGACAAGGAGCTGCACGTCGCGGTGCGCTGTGTGCTCGACAATGACGCCGCCCGTGCCCGCGAACTCGCACGGCGCGCGTGCGCGTTCTACATTTCCCTGCCCGCCTACCATGCGCGCTGGACAGAGCTCGGATTCGACGAGAGCGACTGGCGTGACGGCGGCAGCGATCGGCTGGTCGATGCCATCTGCGCATGGGGCGATGCAGCGCTGCTGCGCGAGAAGCTCGCGGCCTTTGCCGAGGCCGGCGCCACCCACGTCGTGCTCTACCCCTGCAACCCGGACGAGGACTACCGGCCGGATAGCGCGATGTCGACGCACTGGAACTGGCCATTGCTCGAGGCGCTCGCGCCGCGCTGAGAGCCGTCGCGCGACGCCGCCCACAGCACCGCACGGAGTCGGCGTTACCGGTTGGACTCGCCGTCCGGCAGGTTATAGTCCCGCGGCAACGCTTTCCGGACACGACTCCATGCCCAGACTTCCCGCGCTGATTTCTTTCATGCTGTGCGCCGCGCTGCTCGCGGCGAGCCTGTCCGGCGCGTTCGCCGGCGCCGGCGTTGCCGAACACGGCACGCTGCTGCGCGATAGCGCGCTGGTCGCGAACCCCGGTGGCGCCGAGATCCGCCGCCTCGCGGCGGGTACGTCAGTCGAGGTGCATGGCCGACAGGGCCTGTGGCTGCTGGTCACGGCGCCGGAGGCGGACGAGGTCACGCGCGGCTGGACCCGGCTGACGGCCGTGCGTCTCGGTGGAGGCGCCGGCACGAGCACGGCGAGCACACCGTCGGAGAGCGGGTTTGCGCGCTTTTCGCGCTCGATCACCGGTCTGCTCGGCGGGCTGCGCGGGCGCGAGACGCGCACGGCGCACGCGACGATCGGGATCCGCGGCCTGACGCCGGGTGAGTTGCGTACCGCCCATTACGACGCCGCGGCGCTGGCCGCGGTATCCGCGCTGCGCGCGTCGCGCGAAGAGGCCGAGCTGTTCGCGAGCGCGGGCGGGCTCCAAGCACGCGCAGTCGACGAACTGGCCGCGCCGGCGACGGGAGCGGCACGGTGAGTGCCCGGCGCATGATCTCGCGAAGGATGCGGTGCGCCGCGCTCGTGTTCGCGCTGCTTGGCGCTACGCCCGTCGCGGCGTTCGATTTCGGCAATCTGCTCGACAAGGTCAAGGAAGCCGATGTCTCGCGCATCGTCGATGTCGGCAAGCGGCTCGTCGACCCCACCCGCGAGATGAGCGAAGCCGAGGAGGTTCAGCTCGGCGGGGATCTCGCCGGCCGCCTGCTCGGCGCCATGCCGCCGCTCGCCGATCCGCAGGCGCAGACCTACGTCAACCGCCTCGGCCGCTGGCTCACGCTGCAGACCGCACGCCCGGATCTGCCGTGGCACTTCGCGATCGTGCGCAGCGACAGCCTGGGGGCTTTCGCCACGCCCGGAGGCTATGTCTTCGTGACCACCGGGCTGGTCGCGCTGATGCGCGACGAAAGCGAACTGGCGGGCGTCCTCGCGCACGAGATATCCCATGTCGTCGAGCGTCACCACGTCCACGCGGTGATGAGCAAGGCGCGCGCAGGGCTCGCCCGCGACGTCGTCGCCGACATCGCGGCCGATTACACGAAAGGCAACCCGATGGTGACCCGTGCCGTGCTCGAGGGCGGTATGAACGTCTACGCCAGTGGTCTCGACCAGGAAGACGAGTTCGCCGCCGACCGCGCCGGTGCCGTCATCGCCGCGCGCGCCGGCTACGATCCCTTCGGGCTGCTGATGCTGCTCAATACGCTCGATGCGCTGGATCCCGCCGAGCCGCGCGCCGCGCTGCTGTTCGCGACCCATCCCGATACGCGCGAGCGGATCGAGCAGCTCGGCACCGCCAGCGCGGCCCTGGAAGGGGACTACGCCTCGCTGCTGAGCGATCCGGCACGCTTCGAACAGGCGCGCGCCGCGGTCACCGCGGCGCCCTGATACGAGCGGCCACCGTCACGACACCGTGTGGCACCGCCCCGGCTGCAACACCCGGATAGCCTCGAAGGCCGCGCGGGCGCGGCCATGCTGGAACGTTGCCACGGCAATCAACCAGGCTGCGACGATGCGTCGCGGCGGCGTGCCGAGGGCACGCGCAACGTCGGCGTAGACGTCACGACGTTCCTCGACCCAGCGACCCGCATCGGCGAAGCCGCTGCGCACGACGAGGTGCGTCTCGCGCGCGGACCACGCGCGGATCGGGCAGGCGAAATGCTGCTCGAGCGGCAGGCAACTGCTCCAGATCCAGGTGAGGTCGCGGCCGTCATCGAATTCGAGCGCGATGGAGACGTAATCGTGACTCAGGGTGCTGTCTTCGGCGACCCTGCTCGGATGCTCGTCGAGCCGCCAGCGCCAGGCGAGCGTTGTTGCGCGCTCGAGCGGGATGTCGAGCGCAGTGCGGATGATGCCCTGGTCATCGTGTGCATCGAGACAGATGCGTCCATGGTCCGGTGTCCCGCACGCACGCCAGATGTCGCTGGTGCCGGTCTCGACCAGGTAATGCCAACCCGCAGGCGGCGTGACGGCGGCGGCGAGGCGCTCGCGCTCGGCGAGGAGCGCGGGCGCGACGTGGCTCGCGAGCAAGGCATCCAGCCCGTCCGCGGCATCGCCAGGCCAGGCAAGCACGCACACGTCGAGTGTCCCGTCGAGCTTGTCGTAAGCCTGCTGGGGCGTATCCAGCGCGCCGTGCTCGTCGCGCCACATGCCGAGATAGATGCCGAGTTCGAGTTCACCGTCGACATCGGCGACGAAGCTGCCGGAGTCACGCGTGACGTTGACGATGCGTCCCCCTGGCGCGACGCGCGCCCACAAGTGGAATCCCGGCCCACCGTGCAGGTGCGGGTGTCGCGCTGACCAGCGGATGCGTCCGCTCGCGAGCAAGGTGTAGGACGCTCCGCGGCGCAGGCGCAGCCCGGTGCCGTGCCACGGACGACGGTTCGCCGCCAGGCGGACGGCGAGACTGCGTGCACCGATCGCCGCGGCGGCAGGCGCGAGTCGGGCTTCGAGCGCGATGAGGTCGTGCATGGGTACGTATCGATACGGGACGGGCGTCGCCGGCACGGCTCGCGTGGGCTCACCTCGCTGACGTAGCATAGGGTGGCTTGTTCGAGCCAGCGAGCCTCGCCGCAGGCAGTACGCAAGGTCTCTGGCGTGGCAGTGTATAACGGATCGGCACGCGCTGCCGGACGACACCCGGTAGCACAGCCGACCGTCGCGGCCTCGGACACCGCATGCATCATGGAGCCGCGGCCCGGGACCTCCCGGACCGCCACCGCTGACCAGGGGAGACCAATCACAGATGGAATTCATCGGCATCGAAGACGCGATCGCACGGGACGGGCTGCGCCTGGTCATCGTGCGCAACACGCCCAGTCCGTGGGGACAGGCGGCCAAGGCGATGATGGAGTACAAGGGGCTCGACTTCGCCCTGGCCGGCCAGGAGCCTGGCGGCGAGAACAGCGAACTGCTCGCCTGGTCCGGGGTCAACAGCGGGCCGGTCGTGGCATGGAACGACGAGCCGCCGATAAACCGCTGGGACGACATCCTGATGCTCATCGAGCGCCTCGCGCCGGGCAGGCCGCTGCTGCCCCAGGATCGTGCCGGGCGCGTCAGGGCGCTGGGCCTCGCACACGAAATCTGTGGCGAACTCGGGCTGGGCTGGAACCGCCGTCTCGAGTTGTTCCATCCCGCCATGCAAATGGACGAGCCGCCGCCGCCCGTGCAGAGCATGGCGCGCAAGTACCGCTACAACCCCGAGGAAGCGGCGCTCGCCGTCGAGCGGCAGGTCGCGACGCTCGAGTTGCTGCACGCCGAACTCGAGGCGCAGCGGGCGCGTGGCTGCGCGTACTTCGTGGGCGACCTGCTGAGCGCGGTCGATTTCTACTGGGCCGCGTTTTCGACCATCATCAAGCTCCCGCCGCCAGCCGATGTGCCGGTACCCGACGATTTCCGCCCGATGTTCGAAATCCTCCCCCCCGAACTCGACCGCGCCATGACGCCCCTGCTGCTGGAGCATCGCGACAGGATGCTGCGCGACCACTTCCGTATTCCCATGGAGTTCTGAACAGGCATGCGACGAGGAGCAGCACAACCGTGAAGATCCGTATCGGCTTCGGCCTGGTCAACTACCCGTTCGAGGACGGCAAGGGCTTCTTTCGCTGGGTCGAGATGCTGGAGCGCAGCGGCGTCGACTCGGTGTGGCAATCTGATCGCCTCATTTCGAGCGACAACTACCTCGAATCATTGAGCGCGCTGGCATCGCTCGCCGGCTGCACCGAGCGCATCAAGTTCGGCATGAACGCGATCGTCGCGCCGTTGCGCGACCCGCTGGTGCTCGCCAAACAGTGCGCGACGATCGACTACCTCAGTGGCGGACGCCTCCTGCCCATGTTCGGTGTCGGTTATCCGAAGGCGGCCGAGTGGGCGGCGACGGGGCGCAGCTCCGAGCATCGCGGCTCGCGCGCCAACGAGATGTTCGAGTTGCTGACGCGCCTGTGGAGCGAGGAGTGCGTGACTTTCGAGGGCAAGTACTACCAGTACCGCGACGCCACCATCGCCCCGCGCCCCGTCCAGCAACCGCTGCCGCTATGGATCGGCGGCAACTCGGATGCCGCGATCAAGCGTACCGCGCGGCTCGGCACGGGCTGGATCGGCGGTATCGCGGCGCCAGCCGACGTGGCCCGCGTGATCGCCTGGATCAAGGCCGAAGCGTCACGCCTGGGCCGTCACATCGACGACGACCACTACGGTACATCGCTGGCCTTCCGCATCGGCTCGAAGGACGACGATGCGGTGATCAACTCGCCGTTCGTCAAGCGCACCGGGATCGGCGAAAAGGTCGATCTCGACCCACTGTTCTGCATCGGCAGCAGCGACGACGTTATCGCGCGCCTGCGCGAGTACATCGATGCGGGCGCCTCCAAGTTCGTGCTCTTCCCGATCGCTGCCGGCGAGCGCGACGCCGTCGAGCAGACGCGGCGCATCATCGACGAGGTCAAGCCCGTCATCGAGAACTGAGCAGGGGGCCGCGCGGCGCCACCGGTGCGCCGCGCGCCGGCTCAGCGACGCGGACGGTCGTTGGCGCGCGGACGAGCCTCGTTGACGCGCGCCGTACGTCCGCGCAGCATGGCACCGTTGAGTTCCGCGATCGCGGCCTCGCCCTCGGACGCATTCGGCATCTCGACGAAGCCGAAGCCCTTCGAACGTCCGGTCTCTCGATCCATGATGACCTTCGCATTGGCCACTTCGCCGTGCTGCTCGAATGCTTCGCGCAGTTCTTCCGCCGTCATGTCGTAAGACAGGTTGCCTACGTAGATATCCATACGTGATTGCCTCTGGGAACGTGCCGTCGCTGAGAACTACCGGGCACCTGCCTGACGGCGGCGACAAGGGCCGGACGAATGACAACGAAGCGTTCGAGACAACGCGCGGGCACGGCGCGCGCATCGGGGCAATCGGTGGCGCGGAGCGGGCGCTGCTCATCTGCCCGGCCCGGCACGTTCGCGCGGGTGGCACGCGCGAGAGCGACGCTGCAAGCGGCTCGCGGCATGGGCGGAAACTGGGTGAGGGCGGGCAAACGCGGGAATCTCTGGAAGCGGGCTGAGAGCGAGAACGTGAACGATGCGGGTAGGTCCTGACAGCCGTTCAGGCTGTCGGGGGCAGA
>JAPOKK010000251.1 GCA_029977665.1 Pseudomonadota bacterium
ACTGGTCGACATGGTCTACCGCGTCGTCACCCCACGCGGGCGCATCAAGCACCTGCGTGCGCGCTGGCGCAACACACACGACGACAACGGCCGCACGATCCGCTCCGCGGGCACCGTGCAGGACATCACCAGCGAGTTCGAGCACAAGGCCCAGCTCGAGGCGGCGCTGGACGAAACCGTGCGCATGAAGGCCTACCACGAGCACGTCGTAGAGAACTCGCCGGCCGTGGTCATGGCGACCTCGCCGAGCGGCGTGACGACCGCCATCAACGAGGCTGGCTGCCGCACCCTGGGCTACCGACGCGAGGAGATCATCGGCCGGCACCTGTGGTCGACCCTTTGCCCGGGTGAAAAATACGCCCAGGTCGAGGCCATGTTCCGCGAGTACGAGCGCAACGGGCGGGTCAAGAATTACGAGATGGTGATCGAGAACGTGCACGGCGAAGAGCGCGTGTGGTCGCGGAACTCGGTCAACCGTCTCGATGCCGATGGCCAGCTAATCGAAGCGGTCGGTATCGCCAACGACATCACCGAACTCAAGCAGTCGCAGACCGAGCTGCAGTATCTCGCGCACCATGACCCGCTGACCGGCCTGCCCAACCGGCTGCTGCTGTGCGCACGGCTCGAGCGTGCCATCAGCCAGGCGCAGCGTCGCGGTACCCAGGGCGCACTGCTGTTCATCGATATCGACCGCTTCAAGAACATCAACGACAGCCTCGGTCACCCGGTCGGCGATACCCTGCTGCAATTCGCCGCGCAACGGCTGCAGGGCTGCGTGCGTCGCGCAGACACGGTCGCACGGCTGAGCGGCGACGAGTTCACCCTGTTGCTCGAGGACATCGACGATGTCGCGTCCGCCGTGCGCGTGGCCGAGAAAGTCCTCGCCGCGTTCTCGCAGCCCTTCTGCATGGAAGGCCACGAAGTTGCGGTGACGCCGAGCATCGGCATCAGCGTGTTCCCGCGCGATGGTGACGATATCGACAGCCTGCTGCGCAACGCCGACTCGGCGATGTACGAAGCCAAGGAGAAGGGTCGCAACGCGTACGCGATGTATTCGCAGCGAATGACCGACGCGGCCCTGGAACGCGTGAGCCTGGAAAACGACCTGCGTCGCGCGCTCGATAACCGCGAGCTGGTGGTCTACTACCAGCCGCAGGTCGACCTCGCGAGCGGACGCGTCACCGGTGCCGAAGCGCTGCTGCGCTGGAATCACCCGGAGCTCGGACTGATCGCGCCTGACCGTTTCATCCCGCTGGCGGAGGAAACCGGGCTCATCGTGCCCATCGGCGACTGGGTCCTGCGCACGGCCTGCCACACGGGGCGCGCCTGGCTCGACGCCGGCATCCCGCTGCGTTGCATCGCTGTCAACATCGCCGCGCCGCAGATCCGTCGCGGCCATCTACCCCAGGCCGTCGCGGCCGCGCTCAGCGCGACCGGGCTGCCGGCCAGCCGGCTCGAACTCGAGGTGACGGAGGGCTTCATCATGAGCGAGGCGGAACACGCGATCGACGTGCTGGACGCCCTGCGCGACCTCGGCGTGAGCCTCTCGATCGACGATTTCGGCACCGGGTATTCATCCCTCTCCTATCTCAAGCGTCTGCCGATCAACCAGCTCAAGATCGATCGCTCCTTCGTGCGCGACATCCCCGAGGATGCGGACGACATGGCGATCACCGGCGCGGTCATTGCACTTGCCCAGAGCCTGCGCCTGGATACCGTCGCCGAAGGAGTCGAAACCGAAGCCCAGCGCGACTTTCTCGTCGCACGCGGCTGCCGGTACGGCCAGGGGTACCTGTTCCACCGCCCCATGCCGGCCGCCGAGTTCACTACCTGGGCGCGGGCAAACGCCGCGGCGACCGCCGAGACCGTCGCCGAGACCGTCGCGGCGACCCGCGGCTGAGCGGAGCCGGGTCCGGCTCGCTTACGCTGCGCTGCGGCGGGAGTTCCGCGCATAGTGCTAAGCTGATCCCCATGCATGCCTATACGCTCGAACGCTGGCGCCACTCCCACGACTTCAATCTCGACTCGGTGGCGGCCGAACGCAGCACGACGCGCGTCATTGCGCTGACGGCGGTCACGATGCTGATCGAAATCGTCGCCGGCGTCTGGCTCGGCTCGATGGCCTTGCTCGCCGATGGCTGGCACATGGCCACGCATGTCGCCGCATTCGGCATCACCCTGTTCGCCTACCGCTATGCGCGGCAACACGCCGATAATCCACGCTACAGCTTCGGAACGGGCAAGGTCAGCTCCCTGGGAGCATTCGCGAGCGCCGTGGCATTGGCCATGGTCGCGATGATGATGGCGGTCGAATCGGTGATGCGCCTGTTCGAGCCACATGCCATTCGCTACGAGGAAGCAATCTGGGTGGCGGTCCTCGGCCTCGCCGTCAACCTGGTCTGCGGCGTGATGCTGGCCCGTGCCGGTCACGGTCATGCGCACGGGCATGAGCACGACGAGCGTGACCACGATCGCGCACGGCGGGCCGAAACGCCGGCGGCGTCGACTGCTGGTGAGCCGCAGCCGCGCGATCGCAATCTCCACGCCGCCTATGTCCATGTGCTTGCCGACGCCCTGACCTCGGTGCTCGCGATCCTCGCCCTGCTGGCCGGCAAACTGTTCGGTTGGGCGTTCCTGGATCCGTTGATCGGGCTCCTCGGTGCGGCCATCATCACGCGCTGGGCCTGGGGCCTGGTCGGCGACAGCAGCGAGATCCTCCTCGACGCGGTAGCCGACGCGGATATCCAGAACGCCCTGGTAGCCGCCATCGAGGCGGATGCCGACAACCGCGTCGCGGATGTGCACGTATGGCAGATCGGTATCGAGCGCTACGCCGCGGAAGTCGCGCTGGTGACCCATCGCCCTCGTCCACCCGAGCACTACAAGCGACTGCTGGACGACATTCCGGGTCTCGCCCACGTGCTGGTCGAGGTCAATCCGTGTCAGGACCAGGTCTGCGCGACATGAGACACTGGCCGCCGTCTCCCGCTTGCATCAAGATCGGTCGAAGACGGCCGTTAACAAGGCTTGCCGGGGCGGTCAATGGTGTTGCCCGAGCCGGCGTGCGCGGCGTGCCGCAGCATCCACGTGCCGCTGTTCCGCCGGGCGGATGGCGCACCGCGGCAGGACTTCCGAGATAGCGCTAACGGGCCGGGCCCGCACAGAGACTGATAGTGAGATACGACGAGCCGGACATTCTCGAGACGGAAGAAGAGGAGGACTGGGGGCGCCGCCGCGACAACATGCGCCACGAAGTCTCCCTGCCGGGCGTCATTACGGATCGCCTTGGAACCCGCATTTCGTGCGTCATCGAAGACATCAGCGCGACCGGCATGGCGCTGAACCTGGGCGCGTTCACACCGGAGCCCGGGCGCGAACCCCTGCAACAGGGCACACTCGCAACACTCGAGTTCGTCCCGGACCCTGACCATGCGCCGGCTGACAAGGTGACCATCGAGGTGCGCGTGATGTGGCGCGTGCCGGTTGCCGTCGGCGTGCGCTTCACGAGCACCCCGCCGGCATTACGCGCAGCGCTCAAATCGATCGCCGAAGCTGCCGTCACGGCGCGACTCGAGGAGAGCGAGCGCCGCCGGCGTGAGCTCACGCCGGCCCAGCGCCACGTACTACAGGCCTGCCGCAAGCGCGTACACAAGCTGCTGCCCAACCTGGTATGGGTCACCCGGACCGAGCTCGGTAACCAGTTGCGACTGCAGGCGCGGGAGGCTGTCCCCGCCGAAGCGCGCATAGTCAACGAAGAAGCCGATCTGCTCGAACAGAAGGCGATGTCGATCACACGCACCGTCGAGATGCAGATCCTGCAGGGTTTCTCCGAGGCGAGCGACCTCGAAGAGACACAGGAACTGACGCTCGCGCAACTCCGCTCGACCCTTGGCGGCTCGAGCAGCACGCGGCTAGGCATGCAGAATGACGCCGACGCGGACAGCGGTGCGCGCATTGCCGCGATCGCGCACACGGTGGAAGAGCGCTACAAGGCGCAGGTGTTCGAACTCAACGTACGGCTGGCCAATGTCATCGGACATCCGCTCGACGCGGAGACAAATACCCTGTTGCCAGGCACCATTTGTCGCATTCTGTGGCGGGCCATCACGCATCACGCCAAGTCCGCGCGTGCGCACAAGACGTTGCAGCGCGTCCTGCTGGAGGATGTCATACCGCTGATCGGCGAACTCTACCAGGCGATCAACGAGACCCTCGACGAAGAGGGCGCCGGGCGGATCTTCGACGTACGCCAGGCCACCGTGCATCGGCACAGCTGATCGCGCCCGGCACCGGACTCGGCCGGGCGATTCTCAACGTCGCAGCGTCGCGCCGACGTTCTGTTCCACCATCACCTCGAGCAAGCGCGGTCCGGGCGTCGCCATGGCGGCGCTGAAGGCGGCGTCGAACTCCGCCACCGTCGTGACACGCTCTGCCGGCACGCCCATGCCACGCGCAATATCGCACCAATCGATCACCGGGCGCGAGAGATCGAGCATGGACAACGCCTTCGGCGTCGGCTCGGCCGCCTTCAGGCGCATCAACTCGACGTTGAGGATGGCGTAGCTGCTGTTGTTGAGCAGGACGACGGTGACGTCCGCTTCTTCGCGCGCCATGCTCCACAGGGTCTGCACCGTGTACATTGCGCTGCCGTCGGCCTGGAACGCGACGACCTTGCGCTCCGGGCAGGCGATGCTCGCGCCGAAACTGACCGGGAGACCCTGGCCGATCGAGCCACCGGTGATGGCGAGCCAGTCGTGGGCCGCAGCTCCCTGCGTACGCAGGAACAACTCGAGCCCGCAGGTGATGCCTTCATCGGAGACGATGGCGTGCTCGGGCAGGCGCGCGCTGATGACGTCGCCGATGGCCGCCGGGGTCAGTGCCTCGCCGCTCGGTTCGTTCATCACGCGCTCCTGCACGGCGGGCTCGCGCGGCGCATCGAGTGCCTCGGCCAGGGTGTGCATGGCCGCAGCGATATCGTCGTCGATGCCGGCGAACTCGAGCATCTCGCAGTGCTCGGGGGCGAGCAGGCTGGCGACGCCGGGATAGGCGAAGAAGGCCGCCGGCCGCTGCGCGCCGACCAGGATCATCTGCTCGAACCCGGCCAGAAACTCGATCGCCTGCTCGGCGAAATAGGGAATGCGCGCCAGCGGCACGCGGCCGGCACCGCGTTCGAGGCGGGCCGGAAACGTCTCGCAAAGCAGTGTCGCGCCGGTCGCCGCGTGGATGCGTCCGGCGGCCTTCAGGGCCGCTTCGCGCAGCGCGCCGGCGCCGAGCACCAGCGCGGTGCGGCGCCCCGTAGCGAGGGCTTTCGCAGCCTGCTCGATGCGCGCCGACGGCACGCGCTCCAGCGGTGCCGGGGCGAGCTTGTCGTGACTGCGCGTCGCGGGCTCCCAGGCATGGTTCGCGGGCACGATGAGCGTGGCTATGCGGCCGCTGCCGGAGCGGGCGGCCTGCACGGCCTCGGCGCCGGCCAGCGCGAGGTCCTCGGCCGACTCGGAGGTTCTCACCCAGTGCGACTGCAGGCGCGCGTGCCCGGGCACGTCCGAGGTCAGCGGTGCATCGTACTGGTGATGCCAGACCGCATGGTCGCCGACGATGTTGACGACCGCCGAGTGCGCCTTGCGCGCGTTGTGCAGGTTGGCCATCGCGTTGGCGTAGCCCGGCCCGAGATGCAGCAGCGTGATGGCCGGCTTGCCGCTCATGCGCGAGTAGCCGTCGGCCGC
>JAPOKK010000148.1 GCA_029977665.1 Pseudomonadota bacterium
CTACGAGAACGGCCTGGCTTCGCCTGAGTTCGTACGCAGCCGGCTTTCGTCCGTCCACGCGGTGATTCGCGACATCGCCAACGAGAACGCCATCATGCTCGAACGCGGCGTGATCGAACCGCTGGCGTTCCTGCAGTGCGACGGGGTGTCACCGGAAGAGAAGCGGCGCGCGGTCTTCCGCGGGCTGATACCGCCGGCGATCGCCGACCACTACATCCGTTCGCTCACTTCGAGCGAGGAGCAGCGCCTGTTTCGCGAAGCGCTCACCGGCGCGGCGAGCTAGCGGCTGTGCGGGACGGCATGTCGCGCCCCAGGTAGCGTCGCACGGCGGCCTCGAGGGTGGCCGCATCGTCGACGGCTGCAGGAGCGAAACGCAGCCGGTAGTAGTGCTCGAGCAGTATGGCGAGGCGGATGCCGTTGCGCTCGATCTGCCCGGCGCGCGCGAAGAAGCGCGCCAGCGTCTCGCCCGGCCGGGGTTCGAAACCCTGCGCCGCAAGTTCGTCGAGCAGCGGATCGAGCGGCGTCGGCGGGCGGGCTGAAGCGGCGCGCCGGCGCCGATTGGCGCGTACCGCGGTGGGGCTGCGGCGCAGGCGCAGCCACAGCATCAGCGCGAGTGGCGGCACCAGCCACAGCAGCCAGTTGCCGGATGCATCGAACTCGGCGCTGGCGAGACGCTGGTAGCGGTACCACAGCCAGCCGATGACATCCTGCACCGATTGCCAGCGCGACACGCGCGCTTCCTCGAGTCCGAACCACACCGACGGCGTGGCGTCGAGCATGACCCAGCGACCGTCGATCCACGCCTCGGCCCAGGCATGTGCGTGGCGCGCGCGCGCGACATACGCATCCTCGAGCGGGCTGTATTCCTCGACCACGTAGCCAACCGCGTAGCGCGCCGGGATGCCGGCTTCGCGCAGCAGCAGCGCCGCGGCCGTCGCGAAATGTTCGCAATGTCCGCGACGGGTGTCTTCGAGGAAGTGCGCGAGCGGGGTGCGACGCCCGCGGCTGGCTCGCTGCACCAGGCTGTAGGTGAAGTTGTCGAGGAAGTAAGCCTTGATGCGCGCGGCCGCCTCGGCTGGTGTCGCCTCAGCGAGGCCGATGTTCGCCGCGGTCCGCGCGATCACGGCTTGGTAAGCCGCGGGCACTGCGCGGTCAGCCGCCCGTGGCGGTGCGGCGCTGGCGGGCGAGGGCCCGGCATGGACCGTGTAATGCAGCGCCCCCGGCGGCGCTTCGCCCATCACGGCACCGACGCGGTTGCGCTGGAGTTCGGCGATTTCCGGGCTGTCGATCGCGTAGACGCCGGCCGGCAACGGTAGCAGGGTGAGGTCGTGGCGATGCTGGAACGCCACCTCGAACGTGCGCGGCGTCGCCGTGGGCGTGCCCACGATCCAGCGGTCGCGGCCACGTTCCTGGTCGATCGCCTCGAACGACTCCTGCACCGACCAGCTGCCGTAGTGGAATGTGTCGTAGCTCGCTTCTTGGAGGATCAACGGCAGGGTCATCTCGTGCCGCGGCGTGACGCGCACGTGAATGCGGTCGGAGAGTTTCAGCCGCCCGATGTGCCCGATTGCCGTGACCGCGCGGTTCGGTGCGCTCGACAACCACGGATGCTGGCTCATCCAGTACATGAATGCCGCTTCGAAGCCGTGGCGCGCCGCGTTCAGGCCCAGGGCGAGTGAGAGCGCGAGCAGCGCACCCAGGACCAGCGTGGCGAGTTGCTGCCACGGTTGCCAGCGCGCCGGGCGGGCGGCCCATAACATGCCGAGGACGAGCGCCGCGCAGGCCACCATGAACGCGCGTGGATGCGCATCACCCGCGCTGGCGGCGAGCAGGCAGACGATGCCGTAGGCCGGCGCGATATCGATGCGCCGAATCTCGTCGGCGCGACGCCGCAGGCTGTAGAAGAGTGCACTGAGCGGCAGCGTCTGCGCGGTGCTGGCGCGCTGGGTCAACACCAGGGGGAAGAAACAGTAGGGCGCGGCGCGCAGCAACTCGTAGATGCCATGTACACCGTGCCGCTGGAACTGCACCACCGTGACAATCGCAAACAGCACGCTGGTCAGGTCGGTCGCGCGATGGAAATCGCGTATCGCCGTGTTCCACTTGATGGGTGCGAAGGTCACCGCTTCGAGCAGCAGCGCCATGACGATGGCGCTCGCCAGAGCGTCGGCGCAGACGCCCCATAGCAATAGCGCCGCGGCCAGCCAGCCGGGCGGCAACGGTATACGCGCCGTGACCGCGAGCGTCATGGGAGCACCGCGAGCGCGGCGAGATCGTGTTCGAGGTGCGCGACACGCAGCGTCAAACGCTGCAGCCCGCCGCCGAGGCGCGGCGGCTGTACCGCCTCGTCGTGACTGACGATCAGCGCCGCCGCACGCACGCCGTGCGTTGCCAGCTTATCGAGTAGCGCCTCGCGCGAGGCGTCGAGTCCGCCGAGCACCACCAGCGCGCTGGCCAGGCCGCCGGCGCGTGTACCGATCAGCTCGGTGAGCACATCGAGGTCGCCCGCACCCGCGGCCCGTGCCTCGGCCAGCCACGCCAGCGCACGGCCGGTGTCGGCGAGACCACGGCCGGCAGACAGTTCGACGACTTCGCGCCCGGCGAGGATCAGGTCGAGAATCGAATCGCGCGGACGCGGTCCGCCCGCCAGCGACGCGGCGACGCGGATCACGGCCTCGAACAGTGGCTCGTCGGCCGGGTCGATGTGGGTGTCGATGATCAAGGCGTGCCGATCGAAATACTCGTCCTGGTATTCCTTGACGATGAGCTTGCCGGTCTTGGCGAAGCTGCGCCAGTGGATGTGTCGCCGCGGATCGCCGTAGCGATAATCACGCAGCGCGGCGAACTCCTGCGAATCGCCGACCGCGAGCGCAAGGCTGACACCGCCCCGCTGGTAGTGTCGACGTGCGGCGAGATGAAGTGCGGGTACCGCGTAGCGCCGCGGCAGCGCGAGCACCCGGTCGGGGACCGCGAGGCGCAGGCGCGCGCGACAGATGCCGAGCGGATCGGGCCGCAGCAGCTCGATACTGTCGAAATCGATCCAGCCGCGGCGCAGCGGCGTCGCCTCGACGGCGACGCGCACGCTGCCCCCCGCCGCCAGCGCTGGCACTGGCCGCGGCGCCACCGCCGCGCCGCGGTCACGCGTCCTCAGCTCGACCCAGCGCGGGAACCCGATCGCACGGTCGACGACGTTGAGATGGCGCCCCCGGCCGCGCCGGGCACGGAAATCGTGCCAGGACAGGGGGGGCTGATGCAGTTGCTCGGCGAGCACGAGGTCGCGCTCGGTACGCTTACCGTGGTTGGTGATTTCGACGAAGTAGGTGAACGGCTGGCCCTCGCAGGCGTACTGTGGCATCACGCGTCGCACCGTGATGGGCGCCCGCCAGCGCAGGCTGGTGAGCAGGCTCGCGAGCAGCAGGCCGCCGCCGAGCGTGGCGACCTGCCAGGCGAGCGTCTGCCGCATGTCGACACCAAACAGGGCGGCCGCGACGAGCAGGCCGAGCACGACGCGGCCGCTCGGCGTCAGGCGCCGTTCGCTCCAGCGACTCGCGCGCGCGACGAGAGGGAACAGACGGTAGAGCGTACGCGGGGGCAGGCGCATGGCGCGGGTCGGGTCGTCGTGTCAGCGCGCGTGCGCCGGCACGGGCGCCATCGGGCCGACCGGGTGGGGCGGGAAAGCCACGCCCGATCAGCGCGGCACGGCCACGCGCTCGAGGATCTGCGTCACCACGCCGGCCGCACTGGCGCCGCCGAAGCGCGCTTCGGCGCGCAGGCCGAGACGATGCGCGAGCACCGGCACGGCGAGTTCCTGTACCAGGTCCGGGGTGACGAAATCGAGCCCGTCGGTGAGCGCCAGGGCCTGGGCGCACTTGAGCAAGGCGAGTGACGCGCGCGGGCTCGCACCGAGTTCGACGTCGGCGTGGCTGCGCGTGGCGGCGACGAGTTCGACCAGGTAACGCTTGATCTCGGTGCTCACCGCGACCTCGGCAGCGGCGGCCTGGAAGGCGAGGACATCGGCCACGGAGGTGGACGCGGTCACGGCATCGAGCGGGCGCGCGGCGTTGTGCGCGGTGATGATTGCCATCTCTTCCTCGATACCGACGTAACCCAGTGACAGGCGCAGCGCGAAGCGGTCCATCTGCGCTTCGGGCAGTGGGTAGGTGCCGTGGAACTCGACCGGGTTCTGCGTCGCGATGACGAAGTAGGGCTGTTCCAGCGTGAACTGCCGGCCTTCCAGGCTGACCTGGGCTTCGCCCATCGCCTCGAGCAGTGCCGACTGCGTGCGCGGCGAGGCGCGGTTGATCTCGTCGGCGAGCAGGATGTTGGTGAAGATCGGGCCCTTGTGGATGACGAATTCCCGGGTGCGCGGGTCGTAGATCGAAGCGCCCAGGATGTCCGTCGGCAGCAGGTCGGGGGTGAACTGGATGCGCTGGAACGCCGCGCCGACAGCGCGCGCGAGCGTCTTCGACAAGGTCGTCTTGCCGGTGCCGGGATAGTCCTCGAGCAACACGTGGCCGCCGGTCAGGAAGGCGCTCAGCAGGTGACGGATGGTCGTCGCCTGCCCGGTGACGACGCTGCCGATGGCCGCAGCCAGGCGGGTCGAGACATCCGCCGCCCGGGATGCGGCCAGGGGCGGGGAGGGGGGCGGGGAGAGGGCGTTCATGGCAGCTCCGTGTCGATGTCGTCGTCGATGGCGGGCGCGGCGAAGCCGCGCTTGAAACGTTCGCGCGCGCGCCGGTCGCGTTTGTTCAACTTGCCGTGGCGGCGTTCTTCGTCGACGTGTTGCAGGGCCAGCGTTTCGGCGAGCGCGCTGCGCGCGGCGAGGCTCTCCGCGCTTTCCTCGTAAAGCGTCTGCGCGATGCTCGCGGAGACGCGCCGGGCGGACAGGGCGAGCACGGTAATGCCGTGGGTGTAGGGTGGCCGCCGGATGTCGAGTCGGTCACCACGCCGTATCGGCTTGGCCGGTTTTACCCGCGCGCCGTTGAGCAGCACGCGCCCGTGTTCCACCGCTTCGGCAGCGAGGCTGCGCGTCTTGAACCAGCGCGCCGCGTGCAGCCAGCGGTCCAGGCGCAGTGTCTCGTCTTCGATTGAGCTCATGTCGATCGGGGGTTAGGATGCGGACGCCGCGGCAGCGCCGCACGCGCCGGTCCGTCGCCCTGGCATAACGTTCATCCATCGAGAGTACCCAGCGTGACTACCGACCGCCAGTTCCTGCCGCTCGATATCGCTATCCTGACCGTCTCCGACACCCGTACGGAGGCCGAGGACAAGTCCGGCAAGCTGCTCGCCGAGCGCGCCCGGGCGGCCGGCCATCGCGTTTGCGACAAGCAGATCTGCCGCGACGACATCTACGCGATCCGCGCGCGCGTCTCGGCCTGGATCGCCGATGCCGACGTCAATGTCGTGCTGACCACAGGCGGTACCGGCGTGACCGGGCGCGACGGCACGCCCGAGGCGTTGGCGCCGCTGTTCGACAAGGAGCTCGACGGGTTCGGCGAGATGTTCCGCGTGCTGTCCTACGACGACATCGGTACCTCGACGCTGCAATCGCGCGCGCTCGCCGGTGTCGCCAACGCCACCTACATCTTCGCGCTGCCCGGTTCGTCCGGCGCCTGCGCGCTCGGTTGGGACAAGCTCATCGTCCACCAGCTCGATTACCGCACGCGTCCGTGCAACCTGGTCGAACTGATGCCACGCCTGCTCGAGCGCTGAGCGTGCCCGCACCCGGTTACTCGTCGACGGAGAAATAGACCAGCAGCGTGTGCTGCAGCGGATGGCGGTTGTCGTCGCTGATCATGAAGTAGGTGCTGGCGCCATGGCGCGCGACGCTTTCGAAGTTGTCGACCGACCAGCCCGCCGTGTTGTCGAGCACGGCAAGCGTGCGCGTGCTGGCCGTGCCGCCCACGGCCGACAGCTCGACGCGGCGCAGGCTGAAGCGGATCGGAAAGAACAGGTTCACGTAGCGCCGTTCGAGCAGCAGCAGGGCGCCGTCGCTCATGGTCTCGAGGCCGACGACGGTGCCCGCGGAGGCATCGAAGGCCGGTAGCTGCCACTGTCTCGATGGCGCCGCGTAGAGCGTGACGAGCGCCTGCGGCGCGTCGCGCAGCGGCCGCTCGGGCGCCATCACGAGGCCCAGCGCCGGATGCTCGGTGAGGGCTTCGAGCTGCAGGTTGGCGCCGGCCCAGGCGGGCCGACCGGCGAGTGCGGCGGGCAGCGGCTCGTCGCCGAGCAGGCGGCCGTCGACCGTGTAACGCGCCAGGCGCGGCACGCGCTCGAACGACACCACGAGTTCGGTGTCCTCGGCGATGCCGTTACCGCTGTGTCGCGCGAGCAGCCCTTCGGCGTCGGCATGCCGGCCGCGCAGCGGTGCACCGCGCTCGTCGCGCAGCGCGTAGGTCGCGAGCCAGCGCAGATCGCTGAGTCGGCCGTGTTCGAAACGCGGCTCGAGATGGACCAGCAGACCGTTGTCGGTCACCGCGTAGAGGCGACCGCCGTCGGCATCCCAGGCCAGGCCCGACATCTCGTGGGGATGCGGTGCCGGCAGGCGCGCGGGGTGCAGCATGAGCGCGCCGCGCGGCGTGATGCCGGGCGCCGTGGCGAGCGCGGACGGCCGCTCGACGAGCGTGTAGGGCGTGGCGAACTCGCCTGCCGCCAGCACCACGGCGCAGGGTGCGAGGAGCATCGCGAGCAGGACCACGCCCGCGGCAGGGCGGCGCACGAAATCAGGCGTGAAACGCTGCAATGGCGTAAACTCCGCACGACGTGTGCAGCGCACAATCGCGCGCCCGGACGGGCCCCAGGGCCTCAGCATCGCCACCAGGAGTCTCCACCCGCTATGTCACTGGCCAGCTTGTTCATGGGTATCGGCGGCCTCGCCGGCTGTGCCGGCGTCGCGCTCGGCGCGCTTGCGGCACACGCCCTGCGCGCGCGCATCGATGCCGCCGGACTACAGACCCTGGACACGGTGTCGAAATATCTCCTGATACACGGCCTGTTGCTCGTCGCCGTGGCGTTGTGGATGCGCGTGGCAGCCGATGCGCTGATGCTGCGGCTCGCCGGTTTGTGCGTGGTCGTCGGAATATTCTGCTTCTGCGGTGGTCTGAGTACGAGCATCATCGCCGGCTGGCGCGCCTTCGGCGCCGCGGCGCCGTTCGGCGGCACCGCGCTGATGGCCGGTTGGCTGCTGTTGGCCCTGTATGGAATGACGAAAGCGTGATGGAAATACCCAGACCTGTTTGCGGCAACCCGTCCGCCGGCGTGGCCGGCGCCCCGCCGGCGCGTGCGGTGCGGCGCCGCGTTCTGCCGTGCCTGCTGAGCGTGCTCCTCTTCGCGAGCGCGTCGCCGTCGCCGGCGATGCAACTGTTCAGCGTCGATGGCGAAGCGCCCGACGTCATCGGTGAATTGTCGCTGACCACGACCGTATATGCCGACACGCTGTCCGACCTCGCGCGCGCCTACGACCAGGGCTACAACGAGATGCGCCTGGCCAATCCCGCGGTCGACCCGTGGCTCCCGGGCGAAGGCACCGAGGTCGTGGTACCCAATCTGTACGTGATCCCGGACGCGCCGCGCCGCGGCATCGTCGTCAACGTGCCCGAGATGCGCATGTACTATTTTCTCGACGACGGCCGGTCGGCGACGCAACGGGTGATGACGTTTCCGATCAGCATCGGGCGTCAGAACTGGGTCACGCCGAAGGGCCAGACGCGCATTGTCGCCAAGGTCAAGGACCCGTCCTGGTATCCGCCGCAATCGATCCGCGAGGAGCACGCCGCCGAGGGCGACGCATTGCCGCGGGTGGTACCGGCCGGACCCGACAATCCCCTCGGCCAGCACGCGCTGCGCCTGAGTATCGACGGTTACCTGATCCACGGCACCAACAAGCCCTACGGCATCGGTATGCGCGTCACCCACGGCTGTATCCGCATGTATCCCAAGGATGTCGCCACCGTGTTCGGGCTCGCCAACGTCGGCACGCCGGTGCACATCGTCAACCAGCCCTACAAGGTCGGCATCGCGCACGGACGCATCTATCTCGAAGTCCATCCCCACCTGGAAGAGGACGAACACCTGTTCGCCGACCAGTATTCGCAGGTCATCAAGCTGATCCTCGCGCGCGTGAAGAACTTCGATGCCCAACTGGTGTGGTCGGATGTCAAGCGGGCGCTCGATGCGCGCAGCGGGATTCCGCAGCCCGTCGGCACCTACCGGTCCAAGGCCTCGGTGCGGTCCGACACGCCGGCGGCGCGTTCGATCGCGGGCTGAGGGCGTCTTCGCCGTACCGATCGTCGCCGGTGCGAGTGCCCCTCGCGCCGTGCGCGCAGCCCGATCGCGCCGCCCAGAAACAGAAAACCCCGCCGAAGCGGGGCTTTCCGATCGCAACGCGAAGCGCGTTACTTCTTCATCGTCTTCTCGAACATCCGCTCGATACGATCCTTGTTTTCGTTGCAGCAGGCCATCGCTGCTTCCGCAGTGCTCTTGGCCGAGTCGGCGGTAGCCTGGGCGGCGCTGGCAGCTTCCTGCGCGGCGCTCGCGGCCTTCATCGCAGCGGCGGCGTCACTGGCAGCCTTGCGTGCATCCGACATCGCGCTCGTGGCCTTGGCTTCGACTGCGGACAGCTGCTCCGGGCTGACCGTGGAGCAGGCGCTGGTGAAACCCAGCACGAGGCACAGGGCGGGCAGCTGCAGGCGACCAATCAACTTCTTGTTCATCATGTTCTCCTCCTAAGGAAGGCGGCTAGGGTCAGGTAAAGGGAGACTCTCGAAATCTTTGGATTGTTATTCCGGGGGACATTCGATTAACGCGATCATGAAGCAAATTTTTGCGCTGCGCAATTTAATTGTCGCGCTCCGCGCGAGGAATTACCGCGTTTGTGAGCCAGGCGACGCTCTCGTTTCTCAAGGCGCCTCGCCGGCCGGCGCCGGCCGTCCCCACGTCCCGCCACTGCCACCACCGTGACCGACGCCGCGCGTACGCTGCTCGTGATGGGCGACGACGAGTTGCGTCACGGCGCGTTCGAAACTGTCGATTTGGTGCGCCGCGCAGTACGTCTCGATCCAGGCCAGCGCGTCTTCCAGCGACTGCTTGCCGAGCGCGTTGTAGGTTTGCGGCGCGAGCGTGTTGTAGGCGGTCAGGTAGCCCATCAGGAAGTCGCGGAACGGGGCGAGGCTGGCGGCGTCGTCGCCGGCGCGGCGGAACTGGTGGCAGGAACGTGCCCCGGCACCCCAGATGGCATAGTTGCCGGCGCTGTCGGCGGCCGGGGCGGGTGCCGCGCCGGCCAGCAGCGCGGCCAGCAGGCCGGCCGTTGTGACGAGGTGCTTCAGGCGAAACCGGGAATCGGATTCTTGCGATTGAATTGCGATCGGAGGAACTCCATCTGGTCGGCGAGGATACGCCGGTTGGACAGTGCGAGGAACTCGGCCCAGTTCGGCACGTAGGGTACGGCGAGCAACGGCATGTTGGCCTGCTCCGGCGTGCGTCCGCCCTTGCGCGTGTTGCACGCCTTGCAGGCGCTGACCACGTTCGACCAGCGATCGCGGCCACCGCCTGACAGCGGTACGACGTGATCGCGGGTCAGTCCATGCTCGGCGAACTCGCGGCCGCAATACATGCACAGGTAGCCGTCGCGGCGGAACAGTTCGTGGTTGGACAGCGGCGGCACGGTACGCACGAGGTGGCGGCCGCGCTGCGAATGCTTGACGGCGATGATCGAATGGACCGTGATCGACGAGCGCTCACCGCTGGCACGCGCGACGCCGCCGTGGAAGGTGAAGGCGTTCTCGCCGGTCGTCCACCCGACCAGCTCGCGGGTGTACAGACATACCGCTTCCTGCCAGCTTACCCAGTCCATCGGCTGACCGGCTACATTGAGACGCAGAACGCGAGGCACGCGTTC
>JAPOKK010000120.1 GCA_029977665.1 Pseudomonadota bacterium
CCGGCGGGTAGAGGCGCATCGATTCCTGCACGACCTGCTTGAGATACGGCAGCTGCGCGAGATCGGCGCTCTGCGCGGGGCGTCCGCCGAGCACGCGGTCGAGCTCATCGACGAGCCGTTGCTCGACCTGCGGGTTCTGCGCGAGCTGGTAGAAAGTCCACGTCAACGCCGTGGCAGAGGTTTCGTGGCCGGCCAGCATGAGGGTGATGATCTCGTCGCGCATCTGCGCCTCGTCCATGCCTTCGCCGGTCTCCTCGTCGCGCGCGTCGAGCAGGCGGTGGACGATGTCGCCGGGTGCGCCGCCGCCCTCGCGATGCAGGGCAACGAGGCCGTCGACGATGTCGTCGAGCCGCCCCTTGATGCGCGCGAAGCGGCGGTTGCTCGGAACCGGCAGCCACGGGAACAGTGTGAGCAGCGCCGAGAGCTTCATCGGATGCTGGTTGAGCACGTCGAGGATGCCGACCATCTCGTCCGCGACCTCGTCGATGTCGGCGCCGAACAGCGTGCGGCTGACGACCTTGAAAGTGACCCGGCTCATGTCGCGCTCGAGCCACACCGTCTCGTCGCTGCGCCGGGTGCGCCAGTCGGCGACGAGCTCGGCGGTCATGTCGTTGATGACGCCATCGAAGGTGTCGATGTGGCGGTTGGCGAAGACCGGTTGCATGAGACGGCGCTGGCGCGCCCAGTCGGGCCCGTCGTTGGTGACCAGGCCGCGCCCCAGCGTGCGCGCGATGACGCGGTAGTCGATAGTGTTCTTGGTGTACTGTGGCCAGGCCTTGGTCAGGATCTGGCGCACGTGGTCGGGATGGTTGATGCAGTAGACCGGGAATGCGCCGCGGAAACGAACGACATCGCCGTACTCGCTGATCAGCCCGTAGATGTACTGCGGCGGACTCGTGCGGAACGCCTCGTGGATGCGGTACCAGGGCGGGCCCGGCGGCAGCGGTAGATCGGCGAATGAAACGGGGGAACTGGCGGCCATGGGCGTTCGTCGCTCGGTTGGGCTGTGCGCATCCTAAGTTCGCCGAGCGGCGACCGCAAAGTGCCCGCGGGTGATGCCCCCCACGAATTCGCCAATTACATGCTGCAGCGCCAAAAGTGTCTGACACTTTTGCGCAAGAATTGACCAGGCCGGGAGCGGGAGAGGGGCAGGCGGGAGCAAAAGGGGAGCAAAAGTGTCTGACACTTTTGCGCAGGTTTTGACCAGGCGGTCGGCGCCGGCGGCCGCTGGCACTTGCGCGGCCGGTGGCGTTGTCGCCACCGGCCGGCAGGGTCGTCGCGGGCGCGTTACTTGCGGAAGTGCGGGATCACGTCCTTGGCGAACATTTCCATGCTGTTGCGGATGTGGTTCGGGGCGAGGCCCGACAGCGCCATGCCGCACACGAGGTGCGTGACGCGGCCGCGCTTGCGGTAGTCGGCGATCATCTCGCGCACGTCGGCCGGGGTGCCGACCAAGGCGGGTTCGCCGAAGACGTCGAACTCCTGCTTGCGGATGATTTCGTCCACCGAAGGAATGCCCTCGGCCGCTTTTTCGTCGCCCGGCTTGTCGGCGGCCTCGGCGAACCACTCGGCGTACTTGCTCGCCGTGTAGTGCAGCGGTTTGGCGGCGTTCTCCCAGGCCTGCTCGCGGCTCGGCGCGACGTGCACCCAGCGCAGCTGTGCGGTCATGTATTCCTGCGGGTTGCGGCCGGCGGCCTCGAGGCAGGCGTCGTAATGTTCGACCAACGCCGGCGGGCCGACGACCTGGAAGTGGCAGCCCATCTTGGCCGCGCGCTCGATTGCCTTCGGCGCCAGTGCACCGATCCAGATCGGCACGTGCGGGCGCTGCACGCACGGCGGCACGATCTTGATGTCCTTGAGGTAGTTGTACTTGCCCTCGTAGGACACGCTCTCGCCGGACAGCAGGCGCTGCATGATCTCCACGCCTTCGCGCAGGCGCGCGCCGCGGGTGGTGTGGTCGATGCCCTGGTCCTCGAATTCCTTGCGGCGGTAGCCGAGGCCGACGCCGAGATCGAAACGGCCATTCGAAATGAGGTCGACCGTGGCCGAGTCCTCGGCGATGCGGATCGGGTTCTGCAGGGGTAGCAGGATGAGGAAGGTGCCGATGCGGATACGCGTGGTCCGCGCAGCGACGGCGCCAGCGATGGTGCACAGCGACGGCGAGTAGCCGTCGTCGACGAAGTGATGCTCGGTCAGCCAGGCGTTGTCGTAACCCATCGCCTCCGATTCGGCGATGAGGTCGAGATGGGTGCGATACAGATCGCTCCACTCCACGCGGTTGAATTCTGGGTTGCGAAACGGCCACAGCAGGCCAAATCGTAGGTTCATCGGCTCCTCCTCCTCGCGACTGATGGAACGGATCGCGGCCGCTTGGGCCGATCCGGGAAGAGGCGAAGTTACACGCGCCGCGGTGCCGCCGGCAAGGCGGGCTTGAGGGGGACGACGGAAAGGTGAACCATACTCGTACATTTAGCGCGCGTGCAGGAGTCGCCATGAACCAGCCGGCTTTCGATCCGAGTGCCCAGCAAGACGAGCTCGATCTCGACGCCCTGTGGCTGCCGTTCACGCACAATCGCCTGTTCAAGAAGCAGCCGCGCCTGGTCGACCGCGCCGCGGGCATGTACTACCACACGCCGGACGGGCGCCGCCTGCTCGACGGGCTGTCCGGGCTGTGGTGCAGCAACGCGGGCCACCGTCATCCGAAGATCGTCGCGGCGGTCAAGGCGCAGCTCGACGAACTCGACTATGCGGTCGCGTTCCAGGTCGGTCACCCCAAGGCCTTCGCGCTGGCAAGCCGGCTCGCCGCGCTGGCGCCCGAGCCGCTGAACCACGTGTTCTTCGCCAACTCCGGATCGGAAGCCTGCGACACCGCGCTCAAGATTGCGCTTGCCTATCACAAGGCGCGCGGCGACGGCGGGCGTTATCGCCTGATCGGTCGCGAAAAGGGTTATCACGGGGTCGGCTTCGGCGGTATATCGGTGGGAGGCATCGCGCCCAACCGCAAGGCCTTCGCCGGCGCGTTGTTGCCGGGCGTCGATCACCTGCGTCACACCGTCGACCCTGCGCGCATGGCGTTCTCGCGCGGACAGCCCGCCTGGGGGGCGCACCTCGCCGAGGATCTCGAGCGTCTCGTCGCGCTGCACGATGCCTCGACCATCGCCGCGGTGATCGTCGAACCGATGCAGGGCTCGGCCGGTGTCATCGTGCCGCCAATCGGCTATCTGGAACGGTTGCGCGAGATCTGCGACGCGCACGGCATCCTGCTCATCTTCGACGAAGTCATCACGGGCTTCGGCCGTCTCGGCCACTGGTTCGGCGCCGAGCGCGTCGGCGTGACGCCCGACATCGTCACTTTCGCCAAGGGGGTGACGAGCGGCGTCGTGCCGCTCGGCGGGGTGGTCGTCTCGGATACCGTGCACGAAGCCTTCATGCACGGCCCCGAGCACCTGCTGGAACTGTTCCACGGTTACACCTACTCGGGCCACCCGCTGGCCTGCGCGGCCGGCCTCGCGACGCTCGAGGTCTACGAGGGCGAGGGCCTGTTCGCGCGCGCGCTCGGGCTCGAACCCGTGCTCGAGCGCGTCGTGCACTCGTTGCGCGAAGAACCGAACGTGGTCGACATCCGCAACTTCGGTCTCGCGGCGGCGGTGGAACTCGCGCCCCGCGCGGGCGCGGCAGGACTGCGCGGGATGGAGGTCTTCCAACACTGCTTCGAGCGCGGCGTCATGTTGCGCTGCACGGGCGACATCATCGCGCTTGGCCCGGCCTGCATCGCGCAGGCGTCGGAAATCGAGGCCATGGGCGAGGCGCTGCGCGACGCGCTGCGCGCGGTGGCCTGAACGCCAGGGCGGAACACCAGGGCGGAACACCAAATCCGAACGCCCGCGCCGGGCCCTGCGCGTCGCTGGAGCTTGACCCCGGCACATACGCTCGCCCAATCTATCGTCAATCGACGATATGCGTTTGAGGCCCCTGTCCATGTCTGCCTGCTGTCCCCCGGCCACCGGGCCGCGCGTTCCCGACGCGACGCTTGACGATGCGCGCCTCGCGCGGCTCGCCAGAGCGCTCGCGCATCCGGCGCGCATTCACATCGTGCGCGTGCTGCTCGAGCGCCGCAGCTGCATCGGCTGCGACCTCGTCGATGAAGTCGGGCTCGCGCAGTCGACGGTCTCCGAGCACTTGCGCATACTCAAGGAGGCCGGGGTGATCAGCGGCCGCATCGAACGCCCGCGCATCTGCTACTCGCTCGCGCCGGGCGCGCTGGCGCCGCTTGCCGCGTTGCTCTCGAGCGTGCTCGAACAAGATGCCGCCGGGATCTGGCCGGCGCTACCGGTGGAGGACTGAGGCATGTCCTTGTTCGAGCGCTACCTGTCGCTGTGGGTGCTGTTGTGCATCCTCGCCGGCGTCGGCCTCGGTCACCTGTTCCCGGCGACCTTCGGCCTGCTCGCGACGCTCGAAGTCGCGTCGGTGAACCTGCTCGTCGCCGTGCTGATCTGGGCCATGGTCTACCCGATGATGGTCGCCGTCGACTTCGCGAGCCTGCGCGACGTCGGCCGCCGCCCGCGCGGGCTGGTCATCACGCTGACCGTCAATTGGCTGATCAAGCCGTTCACGATGGCGGCGCTCGGCGTGCTGTTCTTCAAGCACGTTTTTGCCGGTTTCATCGCGCCGGCCGATGCGGCGCAGTACATCGCCGGTCTCATCCTGCTCGGTGCGGCGCCGTGCACGGCAATGGTCTTCGTGTGGTCGCAGCTGACGCGCGGCGATCCGAACTACACCCTGGTGCAGGTTTCGCTGAACGACCTCATCATGGTGGTCGCCTTCGCACCCATCGTCGGCCTGTTGCTCGGCGTGACCGACCTGGTCGTGCCATGGGCGACGCTGCTGCTGTCCGTCGGGCTGTACGTCGTCATCCCGCTCGCGGCCGGTGCGCTGACGCGTGCGCTGCTCGTGCGCGGCGGCGGTCTCGACGCGGTCGCGCGCTTCACCGCCCGCGTCAAACCGTTCTCCATCCTCGGCCTGCTCGCCACGGTGGTCCTGCTGTTCGGCTTCCAGGGCCAGGTCATCCTCGCGCAGCCGCTGCTCATCGCCCTCATCGCCGTACCGCTGCTGGTACAGTCCTACGGCATCTTCGCGCTGGCCTACGCGGCGGCGTGGGCGTGGCGGGTGCCGCATGCGGTCGCCGCGCCCTGCGCGCTGATCGGAACCTCGAATTTCTTCGAGCTGGCCGTCGCCGTCGCGATCGGCCTGTTCGGACTCGATTCCGGCGCTGCGCTCGTCACCGTGGTCGGCGTGCTCGTCGAGGTCCCGGTGATGCTCTCGCTGGTCGCGCTTGCCAATCGCACGCGCGCTCGCTTTCCTGCGACGTAGGCCTTGCCCCGGTGGGGGCGCTGGGGCCTTTGCCGCCACGCTGAAGGCCCGACGCCTCGCGCAGTCCGTGGAACATCCGCCCGCGCGGCGAGAACCGGGCGGCCATCCCGTGACGCGACGGCCCTCAGGTCATGATGGTTCGCGGCCGCTGTCATGAACTCGTTAGAAGCGTTGTGCTATATGTAGCCGTCTAATGAACGGCGGCCCGGGCGCATCTGGCCCGCGGGCTGCGCCGCAAGCCGGATCGGCCCTCGAGCCGCATAACGATGACGTCAACCGCAAGCCTGAATTCCGCCCGTCGACCCTCTGCACTGAGCGCGATGGCCCCTCCCGTGTCGGTGCTCCTCATCGTCGCCGCCGCGACCGTGTGGCTCGGGTTGCGCGAGCTGCACGTGATACGCGCGACATCGGTTGCAGAGGCGCCGCCCGCTGTGCCCGCGGCACCCGAAGTCGAGGCACCAGCGCCGCGCGCCACCTTCGACGCGCTTGCTCGCAGCACGCTGTTCGGGGAAGCGCAGCCGTTCGAGGAGGCCGCGCCGGAAGAAGCAGCAGCGGAAGCCCAGGTCGTCGATGAAGGCATTCCCGATGAACTCCCGGTGGCCACGCTCGGCGTGACGGTGCAGGGCATCGTGTTCGACCCCGACGGCGCGTCGTCACGTGTGCTTCTGGGTGGCGGGGCCGCGGAGCCGCGCGCCTACGCGGTAGGCGACGAGCTGCCCGGAGGCGTCACCATTCGCCATGTCGAGGCGACGCGCGTTGTTGTCGATCACCGCGGCGAGCTGCAGGAACTGCCGCTCGATGAAATTGACGCGCGCGGCGCCGCACGCGTCACGCGGGCTGCCCCGGCACGCCCGGCCGCGGGTCCGCGCGGCGCCACCGCACCGCCGGCGCCGACCAGCCGCAGCGCCGCATCCGCGGCGGTCATGCGCTTACGCGACATCGCGGCGCGCAACGGCATCCCCGTCGACTGACGCCGGGCACGCGCCCGGCACACGCCGGACACCAACACCAGACCATCACATTTCGCGGAGATTCGATGCGCGCCTCTCACATGACACAGCGATGGACGCCTGCCGGCGTCCGGCCTGGGCGGGCGGCGCACTGCCTGAGTCTCGGCTGGCTTGTTTTGCTGCTCGCGGCACTGTGCGCGGCACCCGTTCTCGCCCCCGCGCAGGCGGCGCGTGCCGAGCGCGGCATCGTCGAGGAAACCAACGGCGAGATCACGTTGAATCTCCGCGACGCCGACATTCGGGCCTTCATCGCCAGTGTGGCTGAGATGACCGGACGGAATTTCGTCGTCGACCCGCGCGTGAAAGGCAACGTGACCGTGATCTCGGCGTCCCCGACCGATGCCGACGGCCTGTACGACATCTTTCTGTCGATCCTCAAGGTCCATGGGTTCACCGCGATCCCGAGCGGCGACGTCATTAAGATCATGCCGGACGCCATCGGCAAGCAGGAAGGCCAGCAGCCGCGCACGGCGACGCGCCTGCGGCTGAACGACGCGCTGGTCACGGCGGTCATTCCGATCCACAACGTCAATGCGGCGGAACTCGTCGCCGTGCTGCGTCCGCTACTACCGCAGGAAGCGCACCTCGCGGGCTTCGCGGCGAGCAACACGCTGGTCGTGGCCGATACCTCGGCGAACGTACGCCGCCTGATGGAACTCGTCGAAGAACTCGATACGCAGTCGGACGTCGAAGTCGCGTTGATCGCACTCGAGCACGCCGACGCCGACGACATCGTGCAGATCCTGAGCGCCGTGCAGGCGCCCGACGTGTCGCGCGCCGGGCAGCAGGCGGGCACACCCTTCGTCGCCTACGCACGTACCAACACGGTCGTGGTCAGGCTGCCGGCAGCCGATCTGCCACGCATCCGTCGCCTCGTCAGCGCGCTGGACCAGCCGGACCGCGGTCCGGACCAGATCGAAGTCGTGGCGCTCAAATTCGCCTCCGCCGTCGATCTCGTGCCAGTGCTGCAAGGCGTGCTCGGCGCGCAGGGCGGCAGCGGCACGGCGCCGGCGGCAGGGAAGACGCGCAGCGCCGGAAGTACGGCCGGCGCCGCCATCCATGCAGACGAGGCGACGAACACACTGATCCTGCAGGCGCCGACACCCGACTTACGCCGCCTGCGCGAGGTCATCGCCAAGCTCGACGTGCGACGCGCGCAGGTGCTCGTCGAAGGCATCATCGCCGAACTCTCGACGGAACGCGCCGACGAGCTCGGCGTGCAGTGGCAGACCCAGCAGGACAGCAGCGGCTGGGTCGGTGGTGCCTTGTTCCCCGGCACCGAGGCCGGCGGTATCAGCGGCGCGCCGGGCGAAGACGGCGGTATCAACCTCGCCCAGGGTCTGAGCTTCGGCTACCTGCGCGGCGCCGGTGACATCCGCGTGCTGCTCCGCGCGCTCAGCAACGATCGCTACACCAACGTGCTCTCGACACCGACCCTGATGACCCTCGACAACGCCGAGGCCGAGATCGTGGTGGGCCAGAACGTACCGTTCGTTACGGGCCAGTTCACCAACCAGGCGACGACGCCCGAGAACCCGTTCCAGACCATCAACCGGCAGGACGTCGGCGTGGTGCTGCGCGTCAAGCCGCAGATCAACTACGGCGACACGGTGACGCTCGAGCTCGAACAGGAGGTCTCGAGCGTGGACACTTCGACGTCGGGCGCCGACCTCATCACCAACAAGCGCTCGATCAAAACCACCGTGCTCGTCGACGACCAGGACATCGTCGTCCTCGGCGGCCTGATCGAGAATAACCTGCGCGAAAACGACCAGAAGATCCCGCTGCTCGGCGACATACCCGTGCTCGGCCAGTTGTTCCGGAATTCGCGCAGCGACATGCGCAAGACCAACCTGATGGTGTTCCTGCGGCCGTCGATCATGCGCGATCCGAAAGCGAGCCGCGATGCCGCACGCGTGCGCTACGACGATCTCATCGGCGAGCAGGAAGCGGCCGAGGCAGGGCGTGACCCGATCCTCAAGCGCGAATCGCCGCGGCTGCCGGCTTTCGACGGGCTCTACGAATGAACGTGCCGTTCGCCTTCGCGCGACGCCACGGCGTGTTCATCGCTAACGCCGGTGGCGACGATAGTGAAGATGCCATCGTGTTCCGTCCCGGCGCGCCGATCGCGGCGGTCGCCGAAGCGCAACGCGTGCTCGGGCACGCGGCTTCCCTGCGACGCCTGCGTGACGACGAGTTCGAGCGCCAGCTGCAGAGCACCTACGAGCGCGGGGCGCAGGACAACGAAGCGGTCATGGCGGGTTTCGACGAGGCGCTGGACCTCGCCGAAATCGCCGAGGGCCTGCGCGAGCCGGCGGACCTGCTGGAGAGCGCCGACGACGCGCCCATCATCCGGCTCATCAACGGCATCATCAGCGAAGCGATCCGTGAGAACGCCTCGGACATTCACATCGAACCGTTCGAGTCGCGCCTGTCCATCCGCCTGCGCGTCGATGGCGTGCTGCGCCAGGTGATGGAGCCGCCGGTCGCGATCGCGTCGCTACTGGTCTCACGCATCAAGATCATGGCCAAGCTCGATATTGCCGAGAAGCGCGTGCCTCAGGACGGACGCATCTCGTTACGCATTGCCAACCGACCCGTCGACGTGCGCGTGTCGACGATACCGTCGGGCAGTGGTGAGCGTGTCGTGCTGCGCCTGCTCGACAAGCAGGCCGGGCGCCTGGAGCTCGAACAGATCGGTATGGACGCGGCGACCACTGCTGCCATCGACGCCATCGTGCACGCGCCCCACGGCATCTTTCTCGTCACCGGGCCGACCGGCTCCGGCAAGACCACCACCCTCTACGCCGCGCTCGCACGCATCAACGATCGCAGCCGTAACATCATGACGGTCGAGGACCCGATCGAGTACTACATCGACGGCATCGCCCAGACCCAGGTCAACGCGCGCGTCGAGATGACCTTCGCGCGCGGGCTGCGCGCGATTCTGCGCCAGGACCCGGACGTCGTGATGGTCGGCGAGATCCGCGACCTGGAAACGGCGAGCATCGCCATCCAGGCCAGCCTGACCGGCCACCTCGTATTGTCGACCCTGCACACCAACTCGGCGGTCGGCGCCATCGCGCGCTTGCGCGACATGGGTACCGAGCCATTTCTGCTCGCCTCGAGCCTGGTCGGTGTGCTCGCGCAACGCCTGGTACGGCGCTTGTGCACGGGGTGCCGTCGTCCGGTGAAGACCGATACTGCGCTCGCCGAGCGTCTCGACATGACGCCGGAAGCACTGGCGGGTCACACCGTTTACGAGGCGGTCGGCTGCGCACAATGCATGCAGATCGGCTACCGCGGCCGCACCGCGCTCTACGAGCTGGTGACGATGGACGCAACGCTGCGCCGGCTGATCCACGACGATGCCGGTGAGCCGGCAATCGAAGCCGAGGCCCGCCGGCGCTCGCCGAGCCTGTTCCACAAGGGGCGCGAGCTGGTGCTCGATGGCGTGACCAGCGCCGAAGAGCTGATCCGCGTGACCACCGCCGGCTGATGCGGTGCATCGTGCCGGATCGCAGTTGCGCGAAGTCTGTCATTGGCGTTGGCGCGGCGACCCTCCCGGCTGCGCCTGACTGAGTCATGCCGGCCTACGATTACCTCGCACTGGATGCCGCCGGCACGCGCAAGCGCGGCGTAACCGAGGCCGACACCGAGCAGCAGGCACGCCAGCGCCTGCGTGAGCAGGGCCTGGTGCCGCTCGAGATCCGCGCCGCGCGGCGCGGCGCGGTGGGCCGCTCGTCGCCGGGCGGGCGCGGGCCCCGCCTCGGCGGCGACCAGGTGGTGCTGTTCACGCGCCTGCTCGGCACGCTGCTCAACTCCGGATTGCCGCTCGACGACGCGCTGACCGGCCTCGCCAAACAGGCCACGGACGCCAACTTCAAGCGCATCGCGCTCGAGGTGCGTGCGCGCGTGCTCGAAGGTCAGGGGCTCGCGGCCGGTCTCGAGCAGTTTCCGCGCACGTTTCCCGCCGTCTACCGCGCAACCGTCGCGGCCGGCGCGCAGACGCGTTATCTGCCGCAGGTGCTGGCGCGTCTCGCCGAATTCCTCGAAGAGCGCCAGGTGATGCGCCAACGCATGCGCCTGGCGCTGATCTATCCGGCGGTGCTGTCGATCGTTGCCATCGCCGTGGTCACCGGCTTGCTCGCGTTCGTGGTGCCCGAAGTGGTCAAAGTCTTCGACCAGATGGAGCGCGCGTTGCCACCGATCACCCAGGCGCTCATCGCGACGGCCGACTTCGTGCGTGCTTACGGGCTCTTCGTGTTCGCCGCCGTGCTTGCACTCGGTTACGCGCTACGTCTGCTGCTGCGCCGGCCACGCATCCGCCTCGCGGCCGATCGCCTGCTGCTCGGACTGCCGCTGGTCGGCGCGATGGTACGCGACGCCGATGCGGCGCGCTTTGCCCGCACCCTCTCGATCCTGCTCGGCAGCGGGCTGTCCATGATAGAAGCCTTGCGCATCGCTGCCGCGGCAGTCACCAATCGTGTCACGCGCGCCGCCGTCGACGGCGCCATCGAGCGCGTACGCGAGGGCGCCGCGCTGAGCCAGGGCCTGGCGCGGGTCGACGGCTTCCCGCCGCTGCTGGCCCATCTCGTCGCCAACGGCGAGCAGTCCGGCGAACTGCCGCGCATGCTCGATTCCTCGGCCGAGGCGCACGAGCGCGGCATGCAGGCGCGCCTCGCGGTGGCCATGGGCCTGGCCGAGCCGCTGCTGATACTCCTCATGGGCGCGCTCGTGCTCGTAATCGTCATCGCCATCCTGTTGCCGATTTTCGACATGAACCGGCTCGGCTGACGCTCCGGGGTGACCGGAACGGCATCGGCGTGGCCCCGGGGCGAACGGTGATTTTGCAGGAATTGTTCCATTTTAACCGGACTGTCATGGATTCGTGACACCGGATCGGTTAGATCTCGGCATCAGATGAATTTTTCTTGAGCGACTTCACACTTTGTGACGTTTCGGCGCTCTGGATTCATTCTCGGGTAACAAACGCGCCGCAGACTCCGTGCTGCTCCAGGTAACGAGACATCTGGCAAGGATTCGCCTCAGTCCCCAGGCGCGAAACACATTCAGGACACGGGAGATACCCTTCAAATGAAGAAACACCTGCTAGCGCTGGGCTTGATGGCGGCGATCGGCGGTCCGCAGGCCTACGCCGCGAACACCGATGACGCCACCCGCAACGGCTCCGGCGACACCATCCTGGTGATGAAGAACGCAGCCAACACGGAAACCCTGTTCTGGGATCTGTCGTTCGGCTCGCTCGACCTCACCTCGTCCGAGTTCTACGACTTCGCAGTGCCGGCGTTCTCCGCCAGCAACGCTGCGGTTACCGACTGGATCAACGCCAACGGCGGTAACGTCAGCTACAACATCTTCGGCCTGTCTGAAATTCGTGCCATTGTCACGAATCCCTTCCAGCCGACACCGCCGAATCCCAACGTCGGCGGCGTGCTGACCGTCTCCGGCGGCGTCAATCTGCAGGATAACGGTGGCCAGGTCAGCGACCAGGTCAACTCGCTGCAGCAGTACATCTCGAGCGTTAACAGTGCAGGCCTCACCGACAACGGCGTGCTCGTGGTCGATGTGCCGAGCAGCCTCGCTTTCTTCGGCGCGGGCGCGCACGGCGAAGCCATGTTTGGCATGGGCGCCACCGGCGGTCTCGGCGATCCGCTCGAGTTCTGGTACGTGCAGCAGGATCCTGCCGCCGCTGTCGGCACCCAGACCACGGTCGACCCGGTTGCGACGCGCCTTGGCACGTTCACGCTGACCGCCGACGCGCTC
>JAPOKK010000091.1 GCA_029977665.1 Pseudomonadota bacterium
ACGGACGCGGCGCGCCGACGACCAACCCGATAGCCCGGAGGTAGCCACCACCATGTGGGATTTCGAGACCGAACCCGAATTCCAGGCCCAGCTCGATTGGATCGATCAATTCGTCCGCGCCGAGGTCGAGCCACTCGATCACCTGCTCGGTAACCAGTGGAACATCCACGACCCGCGTTTCCAGAAGCTCGCCCGCCCGCTGCAGGCGAAAGTGCGCGAGCGCGGCCTGTGGGCCTGCCACCTGGGCCCGGAGCTCGGCGGCAAGGGTTACGGCCAGGTCAAGCTCGCGCTCATGAACGAGCTGTTCGGCCGCTCGCGCTTCGGCCCGATCATCTTCGGCGCGCAGGCCCCCGATACCGGCAACGCCGAGATCCTCGCCCATTACGGCACACCGGAGCAGAAGCAGCGTTTCCTCGAACCGCTGCTCGCCAACGAGATCGTCTCGTGCTTTTCGATGACCGAACCGCAGGGCGGCGCGGATCCGCTGGTCTTCACCACCAGCGCTGTACCTGACGGCGACGAGTGGGTCATCAACGGCGAGAAATGGTTCTCGTCGAACGCGCGCTACGCGGCGTTTTTCATCGTCATGGCGGTGACCGACCCGGACGCATCGCCCTACCGGCGGATGTCGATGTTCATCGTGCCGGCAGAGACGCCCGGCGTCGAAATCATCCGCAACCTGTCGTTCTACGGTGAGCCCGAATCCTCTCACGCCTACATGCGCTATGCCGACGTGCGCGTACCGGCGGAGAACATGCTCGGCGGCCGTGGCGATGCCTTCGTCGTCGCCCAGACGCGTCTCGGCGGCGGCCGCCTGCACCACGCCATGCGCACCATCGCGCAGGCCCGCCGCGCGCTCGAGATGATGTGCGAGCGCGCCCTCTCGCGCGTGACCAAGGGCGAGGTGCTGGCGCAGAAGCAGATGGTGCAGGAGAAGATCGCCGATTCCTGGATCCAGCTGCGCCAGTTCCGCCTGCTGGTGCTCGAGACAGCGTGGATGATCGACAAGCACCACGATTACAAGAAGGTGCGCAAGAACATTGCCGCGGTCAAAGCCGCGATGCCGGGCGTGCTGCACGACATCGCCTCGCGCGCGCTGCACCTGCACGGCTCGCTCGGCATCTCCAACGAAATGCCGTTCGCCGACTGGGTGATCAATTCGTTCCACGTCGGCCTCGCCGACGGCCCCACCGAGGTGCACAAGATCACCGTCGCACGCGAAGTGCTCAAGGAATTCGATCCGAGCGAGAAGCTGTTTCCGGATTACCACCTGCCCGCCGAGGAAGCGCGGGCGCTCGATCTCTACGGCGAACTGCTCGACGAGCTCGGCAACTGAAGGGAACCCTCAAACGATGTTCATTGATCCGCAAACGACCGAACCGGTCAATCTCTACAAGCTCATGATCGGCTCCATCCTGCCGCGCCCCATCGCGTTCGTCTCGACGCGTGGTACGGACGGGGTGAACAACCTCGCGCCGTTCAGCTTCTTCACCGGCGTCAGCGCCAACCCGCCGGTGATTGGCTTCAGTCCCATGGTCAACCTCGAGTCGCGCCGGCGCGACAGCCGCGTGAATGCCGAGGCGCGTGGCGAGTTCTGCGTCAACGTGGTGTCCGAGGGCTTCATCAAGCAGATGAACGAGACCGCGGTCGACGTGCCGCCCGACGTCGACGAGTTCGAGCTCGCCGGGCTCACACCCATCGAGTGCGATCTGATTGACGCGCCGCGTGTCGCCGAGGCCCGTGTCGCTATGGAATGCCGCCTGGTCCAGGTGGTCGAGATCAGCGACAAGGTCCTGGGCGGCGCGTTCGTGATGGGCGAGGTGCTGCGCTTCCACGTCGACGACCCCCTGTTCGACAACTTCCGCATCGATCCGGTCGGCCTCGACGCGGTCGGCCGCATGGCCGGCAATACCTACGCGCGCACCACCGACCGCTTCGATCTCGCGCGTCCGGAGCTGCCCGGCAAGCCGCGCATCGAACGCTGAGCGGCACGGGGCAGCAGCGCCGGCGGCGCGCCGCCCCGCACCGCGGCTCCCTCACCGATGTCGCCACGGCTCCGCCGCATCCTGACCGTCGCACGCATCGTCGCGCTCGCGCTCGGCCTGCCGCTGTTGCTGTGGTGGCTCGCGCGCGAAGCCGCGCTGGCACGCGTGCCACCGGGCGATCTCGCCCTGGGCGTCGGGCTCAGCCTGTTCTCGATGCTGCTCTATGCCCTGCGCCTGCGCCGCGTGCTGGCGGTCGTCGGCATCGCGGTCGGACGCCGCGAGACGCTCCGCCTCGCGCTGCTGTCGATGTTCTACCACTGCTTCGTACCGTTCGCGCTCGGCGCCGACCTGACCAAGTTCGTCAAGCTGCGCGCGCGCGACCACGCGACGCACGCCATCGCGGGCGCGATTGTGCTCGACCATGCCATCGGCGCCACGTCGCTGACCGCGCTCGCCGCGGCGAGCTGGTCGCAGCTCGCAATCCCGGGCGTACCGCTGCTGCCGCTGCTCGGTGGCTCGCTCGTGCTCGCCGCGCTGCTCGCGCTTTTCGGTCTGCTGCTCGCTGCGCGCCTGCGGCCATCTCGCGACCTGCGCGGGGTGCTTGCGCACGCGCGACGCCGCTGGCCGCTGCTGGCCGGCGCCGTGGCACTGTCACTCGCGATGCATTTCGTGCTCGCCAGTGCCATCTGGGTGGCGAGCCGCGACTGGGGCCTAGCGCTCGACTTCACCCGCGTGCTCGCCGTGTTCAGCGCATCCGCCCTGTTCCAGAGCGTGCCGGTCAGCGTGCTCGGCGTGGGCGGCGCGGAACTTGCCGGCGCCGGGCTCTACCTCGCGCTCGGCCTGCCGGCCGCCGCAGCGATATTGATGAGTTCGTTGTTCTACAGCTACCGCCTGGTGATGGCGTTGGTCGGCGGACTGTGGGACCTGCGGCCGCACGGGACGACGAATTCGCGCCGTTCGAGCCCCTGAATCGTGCGCCTCGCCGGGCGTGGCTTTCGGCACGCGGTGGGCGCGATGCGCAGATTTGCACCGCTGGATGATTTTCCGCAGCCTGTCTGACCACGGGGCCGCGAACGCGCGGCGCCGATGACGCGACCACAGACCCAGGGAGGAAAGCCCATGGAGACGATTCGCTTCGGCGTCGCACTCGGCGACCTGACGATGCCGGCGCGCGAGTGCGTGCGTCTCGGCCCGCTGGTCGAGCGCTGGGGCTACGACGCCATCTGGATGGCCGATCACCTGATCGACATCGACGGTGCCGTGGCCGACCCCTACGCCGTGTTCGGCTATCTCGCCGCGCTCACCGAGCGCGTGACGTTCTGCGCCGCGGTCTCCGACGTGCAGCGCATCCACCCGGCCAAGATGGCGCACATCGTCGCGACGCTGGACGAAATCAGCGGCGGCCGCGTCGGCCTCGGCATCGGCGCGGGGGAGGCGATGAGCACGTTGCCTTTCGGCCTGCCGTTCGAAGACGATGCCAAGATCCGGCTCGCGCGACTGCGCGAGTACATCGAGGTGGTGAAGCGGCTGTGGGGTTCCTCGGCCAGCGCGCCGGTGTCCTATGACGGGGCGCATTTCCGCCTCGAAGGCGCCTGGCTGGACCAGCCGGTGCTGAGCCGGCCACACCCGCCGATCCACGTCGGCGCGCTCGGCTCGCGCGCCGCGCTGCGCATCGCCGCCGAGCTCGGCGACGGCTGGATGCCGTTCTTCAGCACGCCCGCTTATTTTCGTCACCGGCTCGACTACCTGCGCGCCCACGCGGAGACGCTCGGCCGCGATCCGGACACCATCGAGCCGAGCGTGTGGGTCTACCTGGTGCTGACCGAGGATGCCACGCTCGCCGAGGAGAAACTGCGCGAACTCGCGGTGTTCTCCGTCGCCGAGCGCGGCAGCCTCAAGCACGCGGGCTTCGACCTGAGCGCACTGCCCTCGGCCGAGTTCAACTTCTCGCGCCTCGTGGTCAGCGATGCGGCCCGCCTGGAACGGCTCGCGGCCGCGGCCGAGCAGGTGCCGCCGGGCCTCGTACGCGACATGCACGCGGTCGGTGACGTCGACGAAGTCACGCGCCTGTTCGCCGCGCACATCGATGCCGGCGTGCGTCATTTCATCATCAATCCCTGCGCCAGCCCGGATGTCGACCAGACCTTGGAGCGCTTTGCCGCCGAGGTCCTGCCACGCCTGCGCAGCGCACGTTGAGCCGGGCGCGCAGGCGCCGGCAGCCCGGCCTATAGTGCGCGTATGAGCGAGAACGCCAACGCCCCCGTGGACCGTGCCGATGTCGAGCGTGCGAGCGACGCCATCATCGGCATCGTCACCGAGGTCATGCACGATCTCCATCCCGGCCGCGGCCAGCACGCGCCGGTCACCCTGGACAGAACGCTCGACGGCGACCTCGCACTCGACAGCCTCGCCCGCGTCGAACTGGGCGCACGCCTCGAGCGCGGCTTCGATGTCACCCTCGACGAACGCCTGGCGGTCGAGGCCGCGACACCGCGGGACCTGCTGCGCGCGGTGATGAAAGCGCACGCGGGCCGCCCGCTGACCGTGCGCGCGGTGAGTGCGGCGGCCACGGCCTCGGCGGACATCGCCCTGCCGGCCGACGCGCAAACCCTTGGCGAGATGCTCGCCTGGCACGTCGCACGCCACCCGGAACGTCCACACATCCAGTTCTTCGACGACTACAGCGACGGCGCGGTGCTCAGTTACGGAGACCTCTGGCACGGCGCGCGCCGCGTCGCCGGCGCACTGCTTGCGCACGGCCTGGAACCCGGCGAACGCGTCGCCCTGATGCTGCCAACGGGGCGTGCCTATTTCATGACTTTCTACGGCGCGCTGCTGGCCGGTGGCGTACCGGTACCCATCTATCCACCGGTGCGTCGCCAACAGCTCGAGGATCATCTGCGCCGCCAGAGCCGCATCCTGGCCAATTGTCGCGCGGCGCTGCTGGTCACGACCGCCGATGCCATTCGCGTCGCGCACCTGTTGACCGCGGCGGTGGACAGCCTGCGTCACGTGCTCGATGCCGACAAGCTGGACGCCGCCACGGCGCTCGAAGAGCTCGTCGCACGACGTGCGGACGACGTCGCGTTCCTGCAATACACGTCCGGCAGCACGGGCGATCCGAAAGGCGTGATGCTCAGCCATGCCAACCTGCTCGCTAACGTGCGCGCCGACGGCGCCGGCATGGGCGCGACGCCGGCCGATGTCTTCGTCAGCTGGCTGCCGCTCTACCACGACATGGGCCTGATCGGCGCCTGGCTGGGCAGTCTCTACCACGGCGTACGCCTGGTGGTGATGCCGCCGCTCAGCTTTCTCGCTCGCCCCGAGCGCTGGCTGTGGGCAATCCATCGCTACGGCGGCACGCTTTCGGCGGCACCGAACTTCGCTTACGAACTGTGCCTCAAGCGCATTCGCGACAGCGACATCGACGGGCTGGACCTGTCGCACTGGCGTATCGCGGCCAACGGCGCCGAGGCGATCAGCGCGCGTACCCTGGAGGCGTTCTGCACGCGTTTCGCCGCTTACGGCTTCGCGCGCGAGGCAATGTTCCCGGTCTATGGCCTTGCCGAATGCGCCGTCGGCCTCGCCTTCCCACCGCTCGGGCGCGGGCCGCTGGTCGACGACATCGAGCGCGAAACCCTGGCCCGCCAGGGCCGTGCCGTGCCGGCGGCGCCGGGCTCAACGGCACGGCTGCGCATCGTCGCCTGCGGACAGCCGCTGCCGGGCCACGAGCTGCGCGTCGTCGATAGCGCCGGCCGCGAGCTGCCCGAACGTCACGAGGGGCGCCTGCAATTTCGCGGACCGTCGGCCACCTCGGGCTACTTCGGCCGCCCCGAGGCGACCCGCGCGCTGTTCAGTGACGGCTGGCTGGAGACCGGCGACCGCGCTTACATCGCCGGCGGCGAGCTCTACGTCACCGGGCGTATCAAGGACGTCATCATCCGCGCCGGACGCAATATCTACCCGGCCGAGCTGGAAGACGCCGTCGGCGAACTCGACGGCGTGCGCAAGGGCCACGTCGCGGTGTTCGGCAGCCCGGATGCAGACTCCGGCACCGAGCGCGTCATCGTCATGGCCGAGACGCGGCGCCAGGGTGAGGCAGCACGCGCCGCGCTGACGACGGCGATCAACGAACTCGCAACCGATCTCATCGCCGCGCCGCCGGACCGCGTCGTTCTGGTCAAGCCGAACACGGTCCTGCGCACTTCGAGCGGCAAGATTCGACGCGCGGCGACGCGCACGCTCTTCGAGCAGGATCGCCTGGGTACGCACGAGCACGCCGTGTGGTTACAGGTCGCGCACCTCGCACTCGCCGGGGTCGTGCCGCAGCTGCGACGCCTGCGCCGCGCGCTAATCGAGAAGCTTTACGCGGTATGGGCCTGGGGCGTGTTCGCAAGTCATGCGCTGGCGGTGTTCGTCGTCGCCTCCCTGCCGCTGCCGGCGCGGCCGGTGTGGCGCGCGACCCGCTTCATCGCGCGCTCGGCGCTGTTCCTGTGCGGCCTGCGCGTCGACCTCCACGGACGCGACGCACTACCCGCCGAAGGCAGCCCCTGCATCATCGTCGCCAATCACCAGAGCTATCTCGATGGCATGGTCCTGACCGCCGTGCTGCCGCGCCCGGTGCGCTTCCTCGTCAAAGCGGACCTCGCCGGCTCGGCGCTGCTACGGCGGCCGCTCGAGCGCCTCGGAGCCCTGTTCGTCGACCGTTTCGACCGCTCCGCCGGCGTTGCCACGACGCGCAACGCGGCGGCGGCTTTCGCCGTCGGCGCGGCCCTCGGCGTGTTCCCCGAGGGCACGTTCAAACGCATGCCGGGGGTGCTGCCGTTTCATCTCGGCGCGTTCGTCAGCGCGGTCGAAGGCGGTGTACCGGTGGTTCCCCTCGCGGTGCACGGCACACGCTCGTTGCTGCGCGCGGGTTCGTGGTGGCCGCGGCGCGGACGCGTCACGCTGACGCTCGGCACACCCATCGCGCCATCCGCCACGCCAGGCGTCGAGGCGGGCAACGAGGCCGCACGCTGGCGCGCGGTGCTCACCTTGCGCGACGCGGCGCGCGCGCACATCCTCGCGCATTGCGCCGAGCCCGACCTTGCCCACGAATCGAACGTGGTGGAAGACGAGGCGTGATGGCATCCTGGCTGATCATGATCACGCCCCAGGTCCGGCGCTTGCGCTTGAATCGGACTCCCGGCCCCATCGCAGGAGGACATGCTCATGCCACGCTCCCACACCCGCTCCGCCATTCCCTTGATCGGCGCGCTCATCGCGCTGCCGGCCGCTGCCACCGAACTGCCGCAGTCGGACAATGCCCTGCTCAACTCGGGTGAGACCCTCTACCAGGTACATTGCGCCAGCTGTCACGGCGAAGACGCCGGCGGCGGCGCGGCAGTCGGTGCGAGCCAGACCGTCGGTACGGCAGACCTGACCCGGCTGGCCGCGCGCAACGACGGCGCGTTCCCGTTCTGGGAGGTTTACGGCATCATCAGCGGCGCCGAACTGCTGCCGGCGCACGGCGGCCGCATCATGCCGACGTGGAGCCGCGCGCTGGCCGAGACCCCCGGTATCGACGACGAAAACAGCGCCGCCGTGGTGCGCGGGCGCATCCTCGCGATCATCGCCTGGCTCGCCAGCGTGCAGGACACCCAACCCTGACGCGCGCCGCGCGGACGCGTTCAGGTTCGATCGTCGGCGCGGTCCCGCTCCGCACGGAACACACGATGCCGCGCACGCGTATCGCGGCGCATCAGGTCCGGCACCAGGCGGATGATCGCGTTGAGCCAGCGGCGCGTGGAGCACGTGTAGACGTACAGCGGCACCAGCTCGGCGCCGAACAGGGCCTTCGCCTCGTAGGAGCCGAGACCGAGCTCGACGCGGCGGCTGCCGCGCGCGATGGCGTCGGCGACGACGGCGTCCATGAGCTGGAACCACTCGCCGCTGGCGTTGCCGGGCTCGCGTCCGAAGAACGTCGCGACAGTGTGCTCGGCGTCTGCCAGCACGAGGCCGTGGGCGAGTGGCCGGCCGTTGCGCTCCAGCGTGAGTAGCGTGCGCGCCGCGGCCGGCAGCCGCGCCATGTTCGCGTAATAGGCGGCGTTGACGGTTTCGCGCTTGAAACCGCGCGTGCCGGCGACGACATAAGCGGCCTGTGCCGCCCAGCGCGGCGCATCGCCGGCGAACTCGCTGCGCCTCGCCACCGTGCGGCCGTCGCGCGCCGCGCGGCGCAGCCGGCGCCGCAGGTCCTTGCGGTAGCGTCCACGCATCGCGGCGAGATAGGCATCGTAGCTCGGCCAGCGCACCTCGATGCGCGCGAGCGGCAGGTTGCACACGCGCTTGTAGCCGCGTGTTCGCAGGAAATCGTACTCGGCGCAGTCCGCGGCCTCGAAGTCGCGCAACACGAGCAGCGTGCTGCCGGTGCGCCGGGCGATACCGCGCATGGCCGTCTCGATGGCTCCCATGACCGCGTGCCGGGAACAGCCATCGGCGACGCTGAGCGACGTGCCGGCGACCAGCGGACTGCCACACTCCGTCACGCGTGCGGCGAGAACCCCCGGCCAGCGGCGGCGTACCCACGCCGCGAGGCGACGCACCGGCGCCGGCATGAGCTGCGCGAAATCGGTATCGAGCTGGTAGACGCAGGCGTGCGCGACGAGTCCGCCAGCCGCGTCGCGCACGAGCAGGTAGAAGTGGCGGCATCCCGCGATAGCGGCATCCTCGACGGCGGCAAGATAGGCGTGCGTGCGAGTCACCGCGGCATTGCCAACCAGCGCGTCCCACGTCGGCGCCGCGATGTCGTGAATCGACTCGAGCACCTCGACCTGCAGCCGCGGCGCCTCGCGCCCGGCCTGCCGGTCCGGCACCCGCGCACCGCTGCGCCAACGCGGCCCGGGCGCGGTGGATTCGCGCAGTTCCAGCGTGACGGCGTCCTCGCTCATGGGTGCTCTTGGCGTGCCGCCGCCGCAACCGGCGACGCCGGCGCGACGCCTACTGCTCGTCCAGCTTCACGCCGGCCAGGGGATTGACGAACTCGGTCGTGAAGCCGAGCTTGCGCATGCCGGCCAGGCAGGCTGCGCAGTCCTCCTCGATTGAACCGCCGCTGGCGCCGATGCCGCCGATGACGTCACCGGCCTCGTCGATGATCGGAAAACCGCCGCCGACGATGCAGATACGCTCGTCGGTGTGCGACAGGCCGTAACCGAGCGCGCCTGGCACCATGACCTGGCGCACCATCTCGGTGGGGCGCTGGAAAGCGACCGCGGTCCAGGCCTTCTTGATCGCGATGTCCATGTTGGCGATACGGCCCTTCTCCGGGCGCAGCGCGCCGCGCAGGTTGCCGCCCATGTCGACGACGCCGATCGAGGACGGGCGCCCGACCGACTGGCAGTAGGCGATCCCCTCCTTGAGCAGGACATCGATCTCGGCGAGGGTCAGTTCACGCATGGCTCGACTCTCCAGTCTGTGTGCGTTGGCCAGTGTCGACCGCGGCCCGGATGAGCGCAAGGCGCACCGACAACGGGACGGTGGGCGGGATTAGACCCGATCCCGAGGCCGCTTGCATGCGCCGCGTGCATGCGCCGGCGTTGAGGACGCGCACTTGATCGACGGCAATGCAGGTGACGCGCGCTGCTGGCATGTTGCCCCCGTTCGTGCAAACCTCGACGCGAAGCCGAGCTCGGAGACGCCGTGACCAGAGCCAGCGACAATGCCGCCCCCTCGCGCGCCGCGGGAGTCGTACGCAGCGTGCGCGGCAGCGTGGTCGACATCAGCTTCGACCACGGACTGCCCGCGATCGGCAACCTGCTCGAGACTGGCCGCGACGGCCGCATCCGCATCGAGGTGCTCGAACAGCTCGACGCCCGCCGCGTGCGCGGCATCGCGCTGACCGCGACCCAGGGCCTGGCACGCGGCATGCCGGTCACCGATACCGGCGGGCCGCTGACGGCGCCGGTCGGCCGCGGCACCCTCGGGCGCATGTTCGACGTCTTCGGCGCCGCCATCGACCGCGGCCCCGCACCCGGCGACGTCACCTGGCGCAGCATCCACCGGCGCCCCCCGCCGCTCGCCTACCGCTCGACGCACACCGAGATCTTCGAGACCGGCATCAAGGTCATCGACGTGCTCGCGCCACTCGAGCGCGGCGGCAAGACGGGCCTGTTCGGCGGCGCCGGCGTCGGCAAGACGGTGCTGCTGACCGAGATGATCCACAACATGGTCGGGCGGCACGAAGGGGTCAGCCTGTTCTGCGGGATCGGTGAGCGCTGCCGCGAGGGCGAAGAACTGTGGCGCGACATGCGCGACGCCGGTGTGCTGGACGACACCGTGATGATCTTCGGCCAGATGAACGAGCCGCCCGGCGCGCGTGCGCGCGTCGGCCACGCGGCCCTGACGATGGCCGAGTACTTTCGCGACGAAGAGCACCGCGACGTACTGCTGCTCATCGACAACATCTTCCGTTTCATCCAGGCCGGTGCCGAGGTGTCCGGCATGATCGGGCAGATGCCCTCGCGGCTCGGCTACCAGCCGACCATGGGCACGGAGCTGTCCGGGCTCGAGGAACGCATCGCGAGCACGCACAGCGGCGCGATCACCTCGATCCAGGCCGTCTACGTGCCGGCCGACGACTTCACCGATCCGGCCGCGGTACACACCTTCTCGCATCTCTCGGCATCGATCGTGCTGTCTCGCAAGCGCGCCGGCGAAGGCCTGTTTCCGGCCGTCGATCCGCTGCAGTCGAGTTCGACGATGGCGGTGCCGGGCATCGTCGGCGAGCGTCACTACCAGATCGCTCAGGAGGTGCGTCGCACGCTCGCGCAATACGGCGAACTCAAGGACATCATCGCCATGCTCGGGCTCGAACAGCTCGCCGCCGCCGATCGGGCGATCGTGGCGCGCGCACGGCGCCTGGAACGCTTCCTCACCCAGCCCTTCTTCACCACCAGTCATTTCACCGGCAGCGCGGGACGCTTGGTGTCGCGCGAAGCGGCGCTCGACGGCTGCCGGCGCATTCTCGACGACGAGTTCATGGACTACCCGGAATCGGCGCTCTACATGATCGGCGAGATCGACGAAGCGCGCCTCGGGACCCCGGAGCGCGCAGCGTGAACGGCATGCGCCTGACGGTCGTGCTGCCGCAGCGCACGCTGCTCGACGAATCCGACATTGTCCAGATCAACGTCGACACCGTGGCCGGCAACTGGTGCCTGCTGCCACGGCGTCTCGATTGCACGGCGGCGCTCGTGCCCGGCATCACGCTCTATCGCGACGCGACGGGTACGGAGCACGCCGTGGCCATCGACGAGGGCGTGCTGGTGAAGGTCGGGGACGAGGTCACGCTAGCCGTGCGCGATGCGCTCAGCGGCGTGCCGCTCGGGGAACTCGAACACGCCGTCGCTGCCGAGTTCCGCGCCCGCGCGGCCCGCGAGGCCGAAGTCAACGCGGCACTGGCGCGACTGGAAAGCGGCTTCGTGCGCCGCTTCGCGGATCTCGAACGTGGTTGAGCGGGGCATGCAGGAGGCGTCGCCGCGACGCCCCGAGGCGACATCGCCGACCACGCCGGACGAGTCGGCGACGCTCGCGCATACCGTCGGGCGTCACGAGCGGCGCAAACTGTGGGCGCGGCGCAACGCGGCGCGCTCGGTATTCTTCGGTTTCGGCCTGTTCGGCATCGTCGGCTGGTCGGTGGTAGTGCCGACGGTCGGCGGCGCACTCGCCGGCTGGGCGCTCGATCGGCACTACCCGGGCGGCCGCTCGTGGACCCTGGCCCTGCTGATCGCGGGGCTTGCCGTCGGCTGCGCCGTGGCCTGGCACTGGGTCGCGCGCGAACTCGACCTGATCCGACACACGGGGGAGCCGGACGATGAGTGATGCGGGTCTGCTGGCAGGGTGCGCACTGGCCGGCATGGCGCTCGGCATCGCCTACTTCGCGGGCCTGTGGTGGACGGTCCGCCGGGCCGTCGCCAGCGAGCGTCCCGCAGCCTGGTTCGCGGCGAGCTTTGCCGTGCGCGCCCTGCTCGCCGGCGCCGTGTTCTGGCTCGTCGCCCGGTACGGCGCGGCCGCCGTGCTGAGCAGCCTCGCCGGTTTCGTCCTGGCCCGGGTTGCCGCCACACGCCTGGTCGGCCGTGAGCACGACCGTGACGTGGGGATACCGCCATGCACCTGAGCCCCGACGAAGTGGTGTTGTGGCAGGCCGGCTGGATCAAGCTCAATCTCACCATCGTCACGACCTGGGCGCTGATGGCCGTGCTCGCCGGCGGCGCCCATCTCGTCACGCGGAGGCTCTCGACCACGCTCACCCTGTCGCGCTGGCAGAACGTGCTCGAGATCGTCGTGCTCGGTCTGCGCGAGCAGATTGTCGATGCCGGCCTCGCCGCCGCCGATCGCTACCTGCCTTTCATCGGCACGCTGTTCCTGTTCGTCGCCCTGGCCAACCTGTGCGCCGTGATCCCGGGCTATGTCGCGCCGACCGGCTCGCTGTCGACGAGTACCGCCCTGGCCCTGACCGTGTTCGTCGCCGTGCCCGCCTACGGCATCGCCGCGCGTGGCCTGCGCGCCTACCTCGCGGCCTACCTGCACCCGACGCCCCTGATGCTGCCGTTCAACGTCATCGGCGAGTTCTCGCGTACGCTCGCGCTTGCCGTGCGCCTGTTCGGCAACATGATGAGCAGTGCCATGATCGCGGCCATCCTGCTCGTGATCGCGCCGCTGTTCTTTCCCGTGCTGACTCAGGCCCTCGGCCTGCTGACCGGCATGGTACAGGCATACATCTTCAGCATCCTCGCCACCGTCTACATCGCCGCCGCGACGCGCGGCGCGGATGGCGGCGTGCCAGCGAACCCTTGAGGAGCCCTCCATGGACAGCCTGACCCTGATCGCCGTCGCTTCGATTCTCACCGCCGGCTTTGCCGTCGGCGTCGGTGCCATCGGCCCGGCCATCGGCGAAGGCCGCGCCGTCGCGCAGGCTTTGTCGTCGATCGCCCAGCAACCGGACGCGACGGCGGTCATCACGCGCACGCTGTTCGTCGGCCTGGCCATGATCGAATCGACTGCGATCTACGCCTTCGTGGTCGCCATGATCGTGTTGTTCGCCAACCCGTTCTGGGCGCACTTCATCGAGACGGCCGGGCCCTGAGCGATGCTCATCGACTGGTTCACGGTCGTCGCGCAGGCGATCAATTTCCTCGTCCTCGTGTGGCTGCTCAAGCGCTACCTCTACCACCCTATCCTGGCTGCCGTGGACGCGCGTGAGCAGCGTGTGGCAGCACGGCTCGCCGAGGCCGCGGCACGCGAGGAAGAGGCCGCAAGCGCGGGCCAGGCACTCGCACGCGAACGCGAGGAACTGGCGGCATCACGCGAGGAGCGGCTCGCCGCCGCGGCCCGCGAAGCCGCGGTCGAACGCGAGCGCCTGCTCGAGGCCGCACGTCGCGACGCCGACGCCCAGCGTGCGCGGTTGAGCGAAGCGCTGGCCCTCGAGCGCGAGAACCGGCTCGACGCCCTCACGGCCCGGCTCGGCGCCGAAGTGCTGGCCATTGCCGGACAGGTGCTCGGCGAACTCGCCGACGAACCGCTCGCATTGCGCATGGCCGCGCGCTGTCTCGAGCGCCTGCGGCAGCTGCCTCCGGACGAGCGTGACGCGCTGCGCGGCGCGATGACGCGCTGCGCGCGGCCGGTCCACGTGCGCACCGCGGTCGAGTTGCCCGAGGCGATGCGCCACAGCTACGCGCGCGCACTCACCGATCTGGTGCCCGGCGCACCGCCCGCGCATTTCGAGGTGGCGCACGACCTCGTCGCCGGGGTCGAGCTGGTCTGCGACGGCCACCGCTGGTCATGGACCATCGACGATTACCTGCGCAGCCTGGAGCGCCTACTGCGCGAGGAGAGCACGGCACCCGATACGAGGGCGGGCCATGCCGCCTGAACATTCGCTGAGCGTGGCGGTCGAGGAAGCGCTGACACGGCTGGCGCGTGCCCGTGCCGGCGCCTCGGCGCACCTGCATGCGCGCGAAGTCGGCTCCACGGTGCGCGTGTCGACAGGCATCGCGCGCGTCGCCGGCCTGCCCGGCGTCGGCTTCGAAGAGCTGGTCGAATTCCCCAACGGTACCACCGGCATCGCCTTCAACGTCGACGAGCACGAGGTCGGCGTCGTGTTGCTCGGTGACGCCACCGGACTGCGCACCGGCGACCGCGTCGAACGCACCGGTCGGGTCGGCGACATCGGCGTCGGCGAAGCGCTGCTCGGACGCGTGGTCGATCCGCTCGGCCGACCGCTGGATGGCCAACCGCGTCCGCGCACCGGCGACCGCCTGCCGCTGGAACGCGAAGCACCGGCAATCATGGATCGTGCGCCGGTCGCCGAACCGCTGCAGACGGGTATCAAGGTGGTCGACGCGGTGATCCCCATCGGCCGCGGCCAGCGCGAACTGATCCTCGGCGATCGGCAGACCGGCAAGACCGCGCTCGCCGTCGACACCATCATCAACCAGCGCCGTGAGAACGTACTCTGCATCTACTGCGCCATCGGCAAGCGTGCCTCGGCCGTTGCACGGGTCATCGCCGAGCTGCGCGAGCGCGACGCCCTCGGACACACCGTGGTCGTTGTCACCGAGGGCAACGATGCGCCGGGCCTGCAGTACATCGCGCCCTACGCGGCAACCAGCATCGGCGAGCACTTCATGGCCTCAGGGCGCGACGTCCTGATCGTCTACGACGACCTCACCCAGCATGCCCGCGCCTACCGCGAGCTGTCGCTGCTGCTGCGCCGCCCGCCGAGTCGCGAAGCCTTCCCCGGCGACATCTTCTATATCCACTCGCGCCTGCTCGAACGCGCCACGCGCCTGCGCGCGGAACTCGGCGGCGGTTCCCTGACTACGCTGCCGATCATCGAGACCGAGGCACAGAATCTCGCCGCCTATATCCCCACCAACCTCATCTCGATCACCGACGGCCAGATCTATCTTTCGCCGGATCTGTTCAAACTCGGCGTCCTGCCGGCCGTCGACATCGGCCAGTCCGTGTCGCGCGTCGGTGGCAAGGCGCAGCGTCCCGCCTACCGGCGCCTGGCCGGCGATCTCAAACTGGCCTACGCCCAGTTCGAGGAGCTGGAGAGCTTCGCGCGCTTCGGTACGCGGCTCGACGAGCACTCGCGCAGCGTACTCGAGCACGGCCGCCGCGTGCGCGCCTGTCTCGTGCAACCGCAGTTCGATGGCGCCACCGTGCCCGAACAGGTGCTCCTGCTGCTGGCGCTGGTCGAGGGCCTGCTCGACGCGGTGCCGCTCGAGCGTGTGCGCGAAGCCGAGCTGGCGCTGCGCGCCGCCGCGCGCGACCTGCCGCAAGCACTCTGCGCCGCCCTGCACGGTGCGGGCGAGTTCGACGAGGCG
>JAPOKK010000314.1 GCA_029977665.1 Pseudomonadota bacterium
GGATCGGGGCCTTCGCCGACCTTGACGACGGGTATCTCGATCGCCTTCTCGTCGCCGTGAAAGCTGAGCACACCGCTCAGCACGCCCTTGTCCGCAGTGCCGGTATAGCCGGTGCTCTCGAACGTCGCCTTGGGGTGCGCGTCGACGGCGAGGAAGTCTCCGCTGCGCAGGTGCTTGTCGCGCTCGGCGTGATTGGTATCGACGGTCGTGGTGTCGATCGTGACGGCGATGCGGTTCGCAGCCGGATCGTCGGCGTCGTAGCTGAAACCGCCCTCGACGACGTTGAAGCGGCCGTAGAGCCAGCTGTAACCGAGATGCTGGACGCGGAACTCGACGAACGAGTGCGTCGGATCGATGGCGTAATCGGCGGCTAGCGCCGCACCTGCGTACAGGCTGGAGACGATGGCCAGGCCGGCGGCCGGAACGATGGACGGAATGTGCATGGAGGGCTCCTGTCGTTGTTTCGAGGATCGGGAAATGCGGGCGTTGTCGGCTCGCGGGACCGTGCCGCGCCCGTGCGCAGCACGAAGGGATGCGATCGCGTCGCGCATGGCCGCGTCAGTGCGGCGCCGGGGAACGCGCTTCGAAAAGGTAGTTGTCCATGCCGATGGCGCCGAACATGAAGCCGGCGTGGACGCGGCGGCCGTGGAAGTCCGGACCCGCGGCGCCGGCAGCGGCGTGCAAGGGCAGGAAATGATCGTCGCTCGGGTGGGCGCGCGCAGCGTGCGGGGCGCGCGCGCGCCATTCGATCAACGCCTGTGCGTCACCGCTGCCAAGCGTCGCGGCGACCCAGTCGGCGAAGGCCCGCGCGTAGTCCGGCGTGCGCATCGACGCGGGATCGCAGCGCTGTTGGCGGAATTCGCCGAGGTTATGCGTCACTGCGCCCGAGCCCATGACGAGGATACCGGTCTCGCGCAGCGGCGCGAGCGCCGCGCCGAGCTGCCAGTGAAAGCCCGCGTTGCGCGCCGGGCAGATCGACACCTGCACGACCGGCACATCGTGATCCGGGTACATCAGCATGAGCGGCACCCAGGCACCGTGGTCGATGCCGCGCGTGTCGTCGCGCGCCGCTTCCATGCCGTCGGCACGCAGCCGGGCAACGATGTCGTCGGCGAGTTCCGGGGCACCGGGAGCGGGGTAGCGCAGGCGATACAAGGCCTCGTCGAAGCCGAAGAAATCGTGGATGACCTCGTGACGCGCGGCGCCCGTTACGCGGATCGCGGTGGTCTCCCAGTGCGCCGAGACGACGACGATCGCGCGCGGCCGCGGCAGTGTCGCGCCGAAGCCGCACAGGAAGCGGCGCGCGGGTGCATCTTCGAGGGCGAGCGTGGGTGCGCCGTGGGAGATGAACACGCTCGGCATCGGCGGATGGTCGGTCATGCACGCGGTCTCGTCGGCAACGAAGGCCGTAGTATTGGTTCGGCAACGCAGATTGACAATCAGCTAGGATGTCAATTCATTGTTACGAAAAGCCAAACAATCATGGACAAGCTCCTTGCCATGCGCTGCTTCTCCGCGGTCGCCGAGCTCGGCAGTTTCTCCGCCGCCGCGCGTCGACTCGGACGCTCCAAGGCGAGCGTCAGCCGCCAGGTTGCCGAGCTCGAAGCGAGTCTCGATGCGCAGCTCCTGCTACGCACCACGCGCCGCGTCAACCTGACCGAGACCGGGCAGACCTGCCTGGTGCGCTGCCGTGAGCTGCTCACCGCGCTCGACGATCTCGAAAATGCCGTGCGCGGGCGCGAGGCGGCGCTGGGCGGGATGTTGCGCGTTGCCGGCCCGCACACTTTCGCCGAGTTGCACTTGAGCGGCGCGATCGATGCGTTCATGCGCCTGCACCCGGCGCTCGAGATCGAACTGTCCCTGACCGACGGCTACGTCGACCTGGTGCGCGATGCCTGCGACGTCGCCATCCGTATCGGGGCGCTGGAAGATTCGTCGCTGGTCGCGCGGCGCCTCGCGACCAGCCGCATCCTGTGCTGCGCGGCGCCGGCCTACCTCGGCGAGCATGGCCGTCCCGAAACGCCGGCGGCACTTGCCGCCCACGTGCTCGTGGTCGACACGAACTTTCGCCAGGCGAGCTGGCGCTTTGTCGTCGACGGACGCAGCGAGATGGTGCGTGCGCGCGGTCGCCTGCAGGTCAACAGCGCGGCGTTCGTTCGCGAGCAGTTGCTGGCCGGTGCCGGTGTCGGCCTGGTCCCGGAGTTCGTCGTCGCCAATGCGCTGGCCCGCGGCGAGCTGGTCGCGCTGCCGTTCGTCTGCGAACCCCGCGAGCTCGGCATTCACGCCGTCTACCCGCAGCGCCGCCACCTCGCCCGTCGCGTGCGTGCCTTCGTCGATTTCCTGGTCGGCTGGTTCGCCGCGGACGGTCCCGGCGCATGCATCGACGCGGCACGCGCGCCTGATCCTCCCGGCTGAGACGCGGTGCTCGGCGGCCTTCAGGACTCGAGGTGCGCGGACATCAGCACGTAACGCTCGCGCGCGGCGAAACCGCAATCAGCGTACAGCGCTCGGGCGCGCGCATTGTCGCGCGCGACTTCGAGATGCAGTGCGCGGATCCCGAGCGCCCGCGCCGCGTCCTTGACCTGTTCGAGTACGGCGCGGCCGCCGCCGTGGCCGCGGTGTGCCGGCAGCAAGAAGAATTCGTCGACGAAGGCGTCGAAGCCGGCGAACTCGATGCTGTAGCCCGGACAGATGGCAACGTAGCCGGCCAGTTCCTCGTCGTGGTGGATGAGCCACAGCGTGCCGCGCCGGGCATCGCCGAGCAGCTCGGCCACGGCACGCCGCCGCGTGGCGGCATCGAGCGAGATGTGCTCGAACTCGTGGTAGGCGCAGACCAGCGGCAGCACGGTGTCGAGCTGTGCTGGCTCGGCCTGCGCGAGCGTCCAGGCACCTGTCATGCGTCGCTGGCTGCGCCGGCAGCGTCGTCGTGTTGGAAATCCGGCGCCTCTTCCTCGCCATCCTCGTCGCTGTACGCGCCGACGATCTCGCGACGGCTCGGCAGCCGCTCGAAGTCCGGTAGCAACGCATCCACGGCCAGGCCCCAGGACCGCGCCAGCGTGCCTGCGCGCTTGCGCAGCACTGCGTGCGCCGGCGGCGCGGCGTCGGAAGCCAGTACGATGACGTTACCGTGCTCGGCGACCGGTGCGAGCATGACCCATTCGATCGACTGGCGCAGTGCGGCGAGGATGGCAACAACCTCGTCGTCCTCGCTCGGCGACAGGTTGAGTGCAAGCACGCCGCCGTCAGCGAGATGTGCGGCGAGGTCCGCGTGGAAATAGCTATCGAACAGGCAGTCGGGATGATGTTCGCCGACGAAGATGTCGCACAGGATGACGTCGAACCGCGCGTCCGCCCGCGCGAGGTAATCGGCCGCAGTCGCGTTGACGACCGCCACGTCCGGCGGTATGCCGAAGTGCTCGCGCGCCAGTGACAGCACGGCCGCATCGGGTTCGACGGCGACGACGCCGGTGTGCGGCAGATGCGTGGCAGCGAAGCGTTCGAAGGTGCCGCAGCCGAGGCCGAGATTGAGCAGCGACGCGGCGCGCGGTGCCCAGGCCAGTGCGCCGAGCATGGCGTGGTGATGCGGCAGGACGACGCGCGCCGGCGCGCTGAGGTCCATCAGCCCCTGCACGAAGCGGCCGCCGGCCGTGAACCAGCGCAGACCGTCGACCTCGCGCACCTCGATCTGACCGTGTTCGCCACGCGCGCGTGCGACGATGGCCCCGTGGGCGCCGCGGCGGGCGAGAAAATCGTCGAGTCGGAACATCGCGGCGTGTGCGTCGCTGGGCTCGGCGCATTATGGTCCAGGACCACGCCGGGCTGCACGCGTGGTCAGCGTGCAGCCCCCGCGGGCGCTTCTTCGGCAAGGGTCTCGAGGCTGACGCGTGCCTGCGGCAGGCACTGCGGGTACTCGCGCTGCAGAAAGCCGATCAGGCCCTCGCGAATCGCGACACGCAGATCCCAGGCGCGCGCCGCGTCGCTCGCACTGACCAGGGCGCGCAGCTCGACGCTACGTTCCCCGGCACCGGTGACCTGCAGCACGCAAACACGGCCGTCCCACAGCGGGTTGTTCGCGCACAGGCGGCCGAGCTCCTCGCGCAGCGCGTCGACGGGCATGGTGTAGTCGACGTGGAGAAACACCGTGCCGAGGATGTCGGCGGTACGCCGTGTCCAGTTCTGGAACGGCTGCGAGATGAAGTGCGAGAACGGCACGATGAGCCGCCGATCGTCCCACACGCGCACCACCACGTAGGTCGCGGTGATCTCTTCGATACGACCCCATTCGCCGGCGACGATGACGACATCGTCGACGCGGATCGGCTGGGTGAAGGCGAGTTGCAGGCCGGCGATGAGATTCTCCAGCACGGGCCGGGCGGCGAGACC
>JAPOKK010000127.1 GCA_029977665.1 Pseudomonadota bacterium
AGAAATACCAGTCGAGTTCCGGCAGGCCGTCGCGTCCGGTGGCCTTGCAGTAGCGCGCCACGGCCTCGGGGATGGTCGGGACGCCATAGGCGGTCAGGTCCTCGATCCCCGACAGACCGCCGCGCTGGTCGGACGGCATAACCCAGTTCATCAGGAAATAGCTGAAGTCGGCCAAGGGATTGCCCAAAGTCGACAGCTCCCAGTCCAGCACCGCAATCACCCGCGATTCGGTCGGGTGCAGGATCATGTTGTCGAGCCGGTAGTCGCCGTGGATGATGCAGGTCTCGTCGGCCTGCGGGATGTGCTTGGGTAACCAGGCGTTGAGCTCGTCCATGCGGCCGATCTTGTTCGTCTCCGAAGCGACGTAGATCTTCGTCCAGCGATGGATCTGGCGCGCCATGTAGTCCGAGGTCTTGCCGAATCCTTCGAGACCGACGGCGGCGTAGTCGAGCCCCTGCAGCTGCGCCAGCGTCGTGACCATGGCGTCGTAGATGGCACTGCGCTCGACGGGCGTCTGGTCGGGCAGCGCGAGATCCCAGTAGATGCGTCCCTCGACCATCTCCATGACGTAGAACATGGTGCCGATGACCGCCTCGTCCTCGCACAACGCGTAGGCGCGGGGCACGGGGAAGCCGGCGCCGTGGAGCGCGCTGATGACGCGAAACTCGCGATCGACGGCGTGCGCCGAGGGCATCAGGGTGCCCGGTGGCTTGCGCCGCAGCACGTAGCGTGTGGCCGGCGTGACAAGTTGGTAGGTCGGGTTGGACTGCCCGCCCTTGAACTCCTTGACTTCGAGCGGACCGTTGAAGCCCTCGACGTTGTCCTGCATCCAGCGCTCGAGCGGCGCGCTGTCGAAACGCAGGTGCGCCTGGACGTCCTTGGTGCCGGAAAATTTCTCCTGTCGGGTACTCATGGGGATGTTTGCTCCGGGAATGCGATGCGGAATGACGTGTAGAAGAAGCGCGCCTTCAGGCCACCACGCCGTCGTCGTGCAGCCGACCGATGACGCTGCTGTCGAGACCGAGCACGTCGGCCAGGATCTCGTCGGTGTGCTGACCGACGCGCGGCGCCGGAACCGGCGCGCTGCGGCTGACGGCGCCGAAGTGCATGGGCTGCCCCGGGACCGGGTAGGTGCCGATGCCAGGCTGCTCGATGCGCGCGAAAATGGGATTGTCCTCCGAACAATCCGGGTCTTGGGTGACCAGCTCGCGCACGCTCTGGTAACGATCCCAGCAGATGCCGCAGGCGTCGAGGACGCCGGCCAGCTCGTCGAGCGGATGGCTCGCGATCCAGGGTTCGAGCAATGCGCAGAGCTCGCGGCGTGCGCGGAAGCGATCGCCTTCACGGGCGAAGTCGAGCCCGAGGCGCGCGGCCAGCGCATTGACCTCGGTTTCGAGGCCGCTGGCCTTGAGCAGCCCCTGCCATTGCTTGCCGCTGACGGCGATGATCATGATGCGGCGGCCGTCGGCGGTGACGAAATCACGCCCCAGCGCGCCGAACAGGTAGTTGCCGTGGCGCGCGCGTTCTTCGTCGTTGACGAGCACCTCGCCGACGTAGCCGAGATGGCCGACGTTGGCCAGCGCGACGTCGGCCAGCGCGAGCTTGATCTGCTGACCCTCGCCGGTGAGGCGGCGATGGCGCTCGGCGGCGAGGATGCCGAGCGCGGCGGTCAGCGCGCAGGCGATGTCCCAGGCGGGCAGCACGTGGTTGACCGGCCGGTCGTCGTCCTCGGGGCCGGTGATGTAGGGGAAGCCGACCTTGGCATTGACGGTGTAATCGAGCGCGGTGCCGCCGTGCCGATTGCCGATGATCTCGTGCTGGATCAGGTCGGGCCGGCGCGCCTTGAGCTTGTCGTAGGCGAGGAAACCGCGCGCCGGCAGGTTGGTCGAGAAGATGCCGGCGTCCTCACCCGGCGCGCAGATGAGGTCGGCGATGAGCTCACGGCCGGCATCGGCGCGCAGGTCGATGGCGATCGAACGTTTGCCCTTGTTCATCTCGGCCCAGTAGATGCTCGTATCGTCGCCGGTGACCGGCCAGCGATGGTAGTCGAGCCCACCGCCGATCTGATCGAAGCGGATGACGTCGGCGCCGAGCTGGGCCAGTGTCATGCCGCACATGGGAGCGGCAATGAATGCCGAGCCTTCGACGACGCGCAGGCCTTTGAGTATCGGTTGCATGGGATTCTCCGGAAAAGCGCAACCGCCGTCAGTCGACGATGCGCGCGTTGCCGTTGCTGAGCACCACCACCGCGCGCTCGACCGACGAAGCGCGGAAATGAATACCGTCGTGTTCGCGCCAGATCTCGGTGCGCAGGGTCTCACCGGGCAGGAAAGGCGCGGAGAAACGCAGCTGCATCTGTTTGAGGCGCGTCGCATCGTAATCGCAGCAGCTGCGGATGAGCGCATGCATGGCCACGCCCATGGTGCAGCGTCCGTGCAGAATGGGGCGATCGAAACCGGCCGCGGCGGCGACCTTGGGATCGGCGTGCAGGGGATTCATGTCACCGCACAGCCGGTAGAGCAGTGCGGACTGCGGGCTCGTCGGCAGGTCGCAAACCATGTCGGGATTGCGATCCGGTGGCGCCGCCATCGGCGCGCGCGGTTTGCCGCCGCCGCCGAAGCCACCGTCGCCGCGGGCCAGCGTGTTGGAGACGACCGTCGCCAGGTGGGTCCTGCCATCCTCGCCGCCGTAGAGTTCCTTGCGCAGGTAGACGAAGCAGCCTTTCTCGGGGCCGCGATCGACGACATCCTCGACCACGGTGCTGCCGCGCACCTTGCCGGCGACCGGCAACGGCTGGTGGATTTCGATCGACTCCTCCGCGTGCAGCACTTTCTGCCAGGTGAAGCCGTAGCGCGGCTCGCGCATCCAGAAACCCGGGTAGGCGATGATCATCGCCATGCCCGGCAGCGACTGCAGGTCTTCTTCGTAGACGTAGCGCAGCTGCTGCTCGTCCATCGGGTCGCTGCCGAAGCCGAGCGCCAACGCGTAGAGTATCGTGTCGTGAACGGTGACTTCGTGCTCCTGCTCGTTGATCACCTGGCCGATCAGCGATGCGTGATCGCGCATGATGTTCTCCCCCAGTGTTCGCAGCCGGACCGTGCCGGCCCCAGCTGTGTTCAAAGCGCCTCTGAATCGATCCGCGCGAAGCAGATCGTCGCCGCGCGGTCCGGGTCCATGGCGCGGATCGCGACGCGTACCCGTGCCTCGCGAAGCTTCGCAACGCGGCAACCGGACAGCGCTGGTGCGACATGCCTGCTCACGACGGCTTCGAGAGCAGCAGCTCGCGCGCCACGACCTTGAGCGCCAGCGTCTCCTCGGCGCCTTCGAAGATCGACAGCACGCGCGCATCGACGAAATAGCGGCTTACCGGCGTCTCCTCGGAATAACCCATACCGCCGTGGATCTGCATCGCCTCGCGCGAGACGAATTCGGCCGCGCGGCAGGCGTAGAGCTTGACCAGGCTCGCTTCCATGTGACCCTTGCCCTGGTCCATGAGGCGCGCGACGTCGTAGGTCATCTCCTGGCAAGCGCGCAGGTTGGCCGCCATGGAGACAATCTTGGCGCGCGTGAGCTGGTAGTCGCCGAGCGCCTGGCCGAATACGTGGCGATCGCGGCTGTAGGCAACCGCCTCGGCAAACGCCGCGCGCATCAGGCCGCAGGCGCGCGCCGCGGTCTGCAGGCGGCCGCCGGCGAAACCGGCCATGGTCTGGTAGAAACCCTTGCCGGCGGCCGCCGGGCCGCCAACCAGGTTCTCGCCCGGCACAAACCAGTTGTCGAAGAACAACGTGAACGAGTGCATGCCACGGTAGCCGATGGTCGGAATTGCCTTGCCGGAGAGCACGCCACCGCCGTCCTGGCGGCACTCGAAGGCTTTCTCGTCGGTCGGCTGCTTCTCGACCAGGAACAGGCTCAAGCCGCGGTGGCCGGCGCTCGCGTCCGCATCGGTGCGCGCCAGTACCAGCAGCAGCCCCGCCTTGCCGGCGAAAGTGCACCAGGTCTTGGCGCCGTTCAGCGTCCAGCCGCCTTCGACCGGCGTCGCCTTGAGCCGCACCGCGGCGACGTCCGACCCGCAGTCAGGCTCGGTCACCGCGATCGCCGCGATCGGGTTGCCGGCGGCGATGCCGGGCAGCCAGCGGCGCTTCTGCGCTTCGTCACCGCCGGCCATGATGGCGCGGGCCATGATCTCGGGGCGCGTCAGCGGCGAGCCGGCTGCCGCCAGCGAAGCGCGCGAAAGCTCCTCGGTGACCACGCACATGGCGAGGTTGTCGTGCCCGGATTCCGGTGCCGTGCCGCCGTAGCTCTCGGGTATCGACAGCGCGAAGCAGCCCATCTCGACCAATGCTTCGAGGATGTTGTCCGGCACGGTGAGGTCTTCGCGGTGGATTCGCTCGGCGAGCGGCGCGACGATGTCGTCGGCGATGCGCCCGAAGCTCGATGCGATGATCTGCTTGTCCTCGTCGAGCAGCGAGCGTCCGTAACCACCATCGCGCAGGACCATGGCCCCGGTCTCGTCGAGAAAAGCCGGGTCGAGGTAGCGCCGGGCGAGGGTCGCGGCCTCGTTGGTCTCAAACGCCTGTGCGAGATCGCGCGCGGAGAGGTCGCACAGGTAGCGCAGCTTCTCGAAACGTGCGCGCAGCTTGACCAGGCTTTCGGCGACGAACGCGCCGGCCAGCCGCGCCTCGAGATCGGCGCCGTGACTGGCGCCTTCGGCGGTCGTCATGCACAGGCGGGCGTATTCGAGGATGGCATTGGCGGCGTGCAATTCCGCGTTGATCATCGCGAACTCGTAGCCCTGCACCTGGCAGGCGTCGAGGGCGGCCGCGCCACCGCCCGCGTCGGCGAAGGCCGTGCGGGTGTGGTTCAGCGCGCGCTCGAACAGTGCGCGGATACCGTCGAGCAAATCCGGCACGCCGGCCAGGTCGGAGGGCTGCATCGCGGACATGCTCAGACCGGGTCCCAGGGCCACACGTCCTGCGAGCGATCGAGCGCGTAGAAATTCGGCTTGAAGGCCGGGATGCAATGTTCGGCGATGGTTTCCGGCGTCCAGCCTTCGCCGCGGTGCAGCGAACGCAGGGGGCGGTTCTGGCTCATCAGGAAGATCTCGTTGTTGCGCACCGCGAAGATCTGACCGGTGACGTCCTTGGCCGCCTCCGAGCACAGGTAGACGGCCATCGGCGCGATCTTGTCGGGCGTCATCTCCTTGAGCCGCTCGACGCGCTGGCGCTGCACTTCGTCGGTGATCGGAATAGTGCCGATCATGCGCGTCCAGGCGAACGGTGCGATGCAGTTCGAGCGCACGTTGAAGCGCGCCATGTCGAGCGCGATGCTCTTCGACAAGGCCGCGATGCCGAGCTTGGCGGCGGCATAGTTGGCCTGGCCGAAGTTGCCGATGAGGCCCGAGGTCGACGTCATGTGGACGTAGGCGCCGGTCTCGCGCTCGCGGAAGTGGTCGGCGGCGAAGCGGCTCACGTAGAAACTACCGTTCAGGTGCACGTTGACGACGTCGTGCCACTCGTCGAGGCTCATCTTGTGGAACATGCGGTCGCGCAGAATGCCGGCGTTGTTCACCACGGCGTCGAGCTGGCCGAAAGTGTCGATGGCCTGCTGCACCATCTCCTTGGCGTGGTCGGGATTGGAGACGCTGCCGAAATTGGCCACCGCCTGGCCGCCCATCGCCTCGATGTCCTTGACCACCTCCTGCGCCGGCGTGCCCTCGATGTCGGTGCCGTCGGTCGAGGCACCGAGATCGTTGACCACCACCTTGGCCCCGGCGCGCGCCATGGCGAGCGAGAACTCACGTCCGATGCCGCGTCCGGCGCCGGTCACCAGCACCACCTTGCCGTCTAGTAAGCCCATATCCGTTCCTCCCAAAGGATGTACATGAATGTCGATGACCGCGCGGCAGGTTTCCTGCCGATGCAGGGCGCGACGCGGACGCGGAGCGTGAATCGTGGCCCCGCCGGCGAGCGGCGCCGTTGCCGCGGCGTGGCGCGGAAGACGCCACCGCGAGGGCACCTCGGTGGCATGCCCGGGACGGCTCTCCGAGCGGCGGAGCCGGGGGCGATATTACTCGATTCACCGGGACGCGCGAAATTCGCGCACCCCGCGTGATCACCGCGTGGAGGCGCCGGCATACGGGTTAGAATGCCGCGCCGGACTGCGGTCGGCACCCATTCACAGCGCGCTACGGAACATGGCACACCTCTGCGTCACGACACTTCCCGACGTTCCACTGGTCAAGCCCGGCGACGATCTCGCCGCACTCGTGCTCGCCGCGCTCGCGCGCGAAGAACTCGAGCTGACCGACGGCGACATCGTCGTACTCGCACAGAAGATCGTCTCCAAAGCCGAAGGGCGCCTGGTTTCGCTGGCCAGCGTCACGCCGGGCGCCGAAGCGCGTGAACTCGCCGCACGGACGGACAAGGACGCACGCCTGGTGCAGCTGATTCTCGATGAATCGAGCGAAGTGCTGCGCGCGAAGCCCGGCGTCATCATCGTGCGCCACCGGCTCGGTCACGTCGGCGCCAACGCCGGCATCGACCAGTCCAACATCGAGCACATCGATGGCGAGACGGCGCTGCTGCTGCCACGCGATCCGGACGCATCCGCAGTCAGGCTGCGCGATGCGTTGAGCACGGCCAGCGGCTGCCGCGTCGGCGTCATCATTGCCGACAGTCTGAATCGCCCGTGGCGGCTCGGTACGCTCGGTGGCGCCATCGGCTGCGCCGGTCTGCAGGTTCTCGACGACCGCCGCGGCGGCGAGGACATGTTCGGCCGCGAACTCAAGGTAACCCTGATCAACCGGGCCGACGCCATCGCCGCGATGGCGACGCTGGCCATGGGCGAGACCACCGAGGGCACTCCGGTCGCACTGGTGCGCGGCTTTGCACCCGACGAGGTCGACGGCCGCGCGGCCGAGATCATGCGCCCGCTGGAAGACGACCTGTTCCGCTGATCGCGGCGGCAGCGGGGAGAAGAGGGGAGTTGACGTTGAGATACCTCGCCATCACCGGTGGTGTCGGCGGCGCGAAGCTCGCGCTTGGGCTGAGCCGCGTCCTCGAACCGTCCGAGGTCGGCTTCGTCGTCAACACCGGCGACGATTTCGAGCACCTCGGCCTGCACGTCAGCCCGGACCTCGACACCCTGATGTACACGCTGTCCGGGCTCAGCAACCCGGACACCGGCTGGGGACGGGTCAACGAAAGCTGGCATTTCATCGAAACCCTGCGCGACCTCGGCGGCGAATCCTGGTTCAACCTCGGCGATCGTGATCTCGCCGTGCACGTCCTGCGCAGCGGCTGGCTGCGCGAAGGGCTCGGGCTCGACGCCGTGACCGCGCGCCTGTTCCGTGCCGTCGGCATCGAGCACACGGCATGGCCGATGAGCAACGACCGGGTCGCGACACGCGTCGTCTGCGACGACGGCGAGTACGCCTTTCAGCATTACTTCGTGCGCGAACGTTGCGCACCGCGCGTGCGCCGCATCCTGTTCGACGGCGCCACGCGCGAGTGCCCGCACCCGGCGGTGCTCGACGCGCTCGCCGACCCCGGGCTCGAAGGCGTCATTATCTGTCCGTCCAACCCATTTCTCAGCGTCGATCCGCTGCTTGCCATGCCCGCCATGCGCGAAGCGCTCGACGCCTGTCGGGCACCGGTGGTCGCGATATCGCCCATCGTCGGCGGCGAGGCGATCAAGGGGCCGACGGCGAAAATCATGGACGAACTCGGCCTGCCCCAGGATGCTGGCGCGGTCGCGCGACATTACGGCGCACTGCTCGACGGCTACATCGTCGACGCCTGCGACCGCGCGCTGGCGCCGCGCATTGCCCATGAAAAACTCGCGGTTATAGACGCCCAGACCGTCATGCGCACGCTGGACGACCGGATCAATCTGGCGCACACTGCACTGAACTTTCTGCACACGCTCTAACGTCATGTGGGCAGTCATCCCCGTCAAACGATTTGCCAACGCGAAGTCGCGCCTCGGCGCGATCCTGAGCGAAGCCGAACGCGAGTCGCTCGCGCAGGCGATGCTCAACGACGTGCTGCGCGCAGCCAGCCAGGCGCGCGCGGTCGCGGGCGTGCTGGTCGTCTCTCACGAAGTGCGTGCGCGTTACGCGGCGGAGCGTGTCGGCGGCCTGTACCTCGACGAGGCCGCGAGCGGCCTGCGCGCGGCCATCGGCCAGGCCGGCGAATGGCTGGCCAGCCACGGCCAGCGCGGGCTGCTCATGCTGCCGGGTGACATCCCGCTCGTCTCCAGCGCCGAGATCGATCGCCTCGCCGAAGCGCACCGCGGCCTGCCCGCGGTGACCATCGCACCGGACCGTGAACAGGACGGCACCAACGCGCTGGCCGTGAGCCCAGCGGATGCCATCGCTTTCGCTTTCGGCAGCGGCAGCTTCGCATTGCATCGTGACGCCGCGCTTGCGGCCGGCATCACGCCGACGGTGCAGTATCTTCCCGGCGTCGCCCTGGACGTCGACAACCCGATGGACCTGCGCACGCTCGTCACCTACGACGCGGAAACCGAGACGCTCGATTACCTGTGCGACAGCGGCATCGCGCGCCGCGTGCTGGCCCGTCGCCACGATGAACCCGACTCGAGCGGCATCGCCGCCGCCTCGCGCCTGCTCTGACATGAACCCAGCCGTCCCGACCGTCGCCCCCGGCGACACCCTGAGCGACGCCCAGGCGCTCGCACTTGCCACCTGCGACGATCTCGCCGGACTCATGCAGGCCGCGAGCGGCTTGCGCGACGCCGGCTTCGGCAATGGCGTCACCTATTCGCGCAAGATATTCATCCCGCTGACCCGCTTGTGCCGCGACGTCTGCCATTACTGCACCTTTGCCACTGCGCCGAAGCGCGTCGAGTCGCCCTACATGAGCCTCGACGAGGTCGTCGCGCTGGCCCGCGAAGGCCAACGCCTGGGCTGCAAGGAAGCGCTGTTCACGCTCGGCGAGAAGCCCGAGCTGCGCTACCGCGCGGCACGCGAAGCGCTCGGTGCAATGGGCTACGCGACGACGCTCGAGTACCTGCGCGACGCCGCCAACGCGGTGTTCGAGCAGACCGGCCTGCTGCCACACATGAACCCGGGCACGCTGACGCCCGAGGAATGCGCGATGCTGCGCGAGGTTTCGCCGAGCATGGGTATCATGCTCGAATCGGCCGCGCCGCGCCTGTGCGAGAAGGGCATGCCGCACCATGGTTCACCGGACAAGCAGCCAGCAGTCCGCCTGGAGACGCTGCGCAACGCCGGGCGCGCGCGCATCCCGTTCACGACCGGGATCCTGATCGGCATCGGCGAGACCCGTCGTGAACGCATCGAATCGCTGCTCGCGATCCGTGCGCTGCACGCCGAGTACGGGCATATCCAGGAAATCATCGTGCAGAACTTTCGCGCCAAGCCCGGGACGCGGATGCACGCGGCGCCGGAACCCGCGCTCGACGACATGCTCTGGACGATCGCCGTGGCACGTCTCGTCTTCGGCGCCGACATGAGCATCCAGGCGCCACCGAACCTGAGTCCCGGGGCGCTGCCCGAACTGGTCGCCGCCGGCATCAACGACTGGGGCGGGGTCTCGCCGCTGACGCCCGATCACGTCAACCCCGAAGCACCGTGGCCGCACCTCGAACAGCTCGCCGCCGACACCTACGCCGCCGGTAAACACCTGCACGAACGGCTCACGATCTACCCGGCCTACGTGCGCGACGCGACGACCTGGGTCGACGCGCGTTTCGCCACGCCCCTGCTGCAGATGACCGACGCTGACGGCTACCCGCGGACGGATGATTGGTCGCCGGGTGAAGACCTGCCACCACCGCCGGCCGTGCTCGACGCGATCGGCACTGTGCCGCGCCACGTTTCGGCCGACGTGCAGACCATCCTTGCGCGCGTCGAACAGGGTGAACTGCTCGACGATGCCGACATCGAACGCCTGTTCCGCGCCCGTGGCGACGACTTCAGCGCCGTGTGTCGCGCCGCCGATGGCCTGCGGGCGGCAAGCAACGGCGAGGTCGTGAGTTTCGTCGTCAACCGCAACATCAACTACACCAACGTCTGTTACTTCAAGTGCCAGTTCTGCGCCTTCTCCAAGGGCAAGCTGAGCGAGAACCTGCGCGGCCGGCCCTATGACCTCGAGGCCGGCGAGATCCAACGCCGCGTGCGCGAAGCGTGGGAGCGCGGCGCGACGGAAGTATGCATGCAGGGCGGCATCCATCCGCAGTACACCGGGCACACCTACCTCGAGATCCTCGACACCGTCAAAGCGGCCGCGCCGGAGATGCACATCCACGCGTTCTCGCCGCTGGAAGTCTGGCAGGGCGCGAAGACGGCCGGCCTCTCGCTCGAGGACTACCTCCGCGAACTCAAGGCCGCGGGGCTCGGCACGCTGCCGGGGACGGCCGCCGAGGTGCTCGACGACGAGGTCCGAGCAACGCTGTGCCCGGACAAGATCAACACCGCCGAGTGGCTGGAAGTCATGCGGGCGGCGCACACGGTGGGCTTCCACACTACTGCCACCATCATGTACGGCCACGTCGACCGGCCCATCCACTGGGCACGCCACCTGCGCCGGATCCGCGACCTGCAACGCGAGACCGGCGGCTTCACCGAGTTCGTACCGCTGCCTTTCGTGCACATGGAGGCACCGCTGTACCTCAAGGGACGCGCGCGCCGCGGACCGACGTTCCGCGAGGCGGTGCTGATGCACGCGGTGGCACGGCTGGTGCTGCATCCGCATATCCGCAACATCCAGACTTCCTGGGTCAAGATGGGGCATGCCGGCGTGGTTGCCTGTCTCAATGCCGGCGCCAACGATCTCGGCGGCACGCTCATGAACGAGAGCATCACGCGCGCCGCCGGCGCCGGCCACGGGCAGGAGACCTCGCCCGAGCGGATGCTGGACATGATCGCGGCTGCCGGGCGCGTGCCGCGGCAACGCACCACCGCCTACGGCGAAGTCGCGGCGGAGCGCATCGAGGCGGCGCGCGGCGCGCCGGCGCTGACCGACATCGTCAACACGCCGGCAACGAAGTACGAGCGCCGCGAGCGCCGTCCCCTGGTGCGTTCACAAACGAGCCGTGTCGAAGCCGGCTGATCGGCGGGCGTCACGCGAACCCGCCGTGAGCCGGCCAGCACCCGCGCCCCCATCAGGTCGCGGGGGGCTCGGTGCCAGGGGCGGCGGGCCGCCCCGACGGGCGTGTGACCTTCTCCGACCCGTCGCCGTCATCGATATCGCACCCACCGGCACTGCCTGGCAGTAACACGCCGCGCGCCCGCCACTGCGAACAACACAGAGAACTGACGCATGAATGCCCTGCCCAAACACGTACTCAACGGCTATCGCGTGCTCGACATGACGCACGTCCTGGCCGGCCCGACCGCGACGCGCCTGATGGCGGAGATGGGCGCGGAGGTCATCAAGGTCGAGTTTCCGCCGCTCGGCGACGTCTCGCGCGGCCTGCCCGGACACCGCAACGGGCGCAGCGCCTACTACGTACAGCAGAATCGCGGTAAGTACAGCCTGTGCCTGAACGTGAAGGCGCCCGAAGGGAAGGCCATCATCCGCGACCTGATCGCACGCGCGGACGTGTTCATCGAGAACTTCGCACCCGGCGTCATCGGCCGCCTCGGCTTCTCCTGGGACGAGGTCAGGACAATCAACCCGAACATCGTGATGTGCTCGATCTCCGCGTTCGGCCAGCAGGGGCAGCTCTCGGCGCTGCCAGGCTTCGATTACATCGCGCAGGCTTACAGCGGCATCATGGGCATGATCTGCGAGCCGGACGGACCGCCATCGTTCCCCATGGCCGGCATCGGCGACGTCATGACCGGCGTGCACGCGG
>JAPOKK010000156.1 GCA_029977665.1 Pseudomonadota bacterium
CTGCAGCTCGATGCCCGCGCGCAGCGCGCCGTCGAGTATGGTCTCGCCCTCGGCAACTTCGAATACGTCCCCGCTCGGGGACAACTCCACTTCGTAGCTCATGGTTCGGTCTCGGCAGGGCGGGATGCGGGGACGTTTCACGCTGACCGTGCCACGGCAGCGTGAAACGTCCCGGATATCGCCCGCCCGGGTTTCGCCGACCTCGTCGGCGGCAGGTCAGGCGCGGTGGATCTCGGTGACGTCGCTGGTCAGGGTGAAGGTGTAGGGATCGGTCTTCACGCGCCCGATGTAGCTCGACATGATGACCAGCCACTGCGACATGCTGATCTCGTTGCCGAGTTCTTCGGAGACCTTGCGCAGGTCGACCACGATGCGTCCGGCAGGGGAGGTGATCTTCCAGAACGTATCGTGATCGGTGATGACGAGGCTGGGATCCTCGTCCTCAAGTACGTCGAGCGTGGCCTGCGCTTCGGGCGAACCCTGCATCAGGATGAGCGAGACGTCGTCGCGGCCCTGCTCGCTCATGCCTCACCTCCGAGCGGAGAGGTGTAACCGAGACCGGTGATCAACGCTGCAGTGGCCGCACGCGCACGCGCGAGTGCCTCCGCATGGGTCGTCGCCGCTACCGGCACGGCGTCGAACGCGGGCGCGAGTGCGACCGCGGCGGCATCCGCGCGCGCGGTCCAGTCGTCGAGCCAGGCCTGGATGCAGGCGCGGTTGGCATCGGCGCGCGGATTGTCATCGGCGACGACGAACTCGGCCAGCGCCTGCGCGGCGGCGATGTTGCGGCGCCGGTCGCGCTCGGCGGTGAGTACGATGTGGGCGGCGACGGCATCGCGGTTGGGCAGGGCGGCGCGGCGCACGAGTTCGCTGACGGCGAGCTGCTGCAGCAGCGGCGCGACGACGAGATTGAGACCGAGCATGAGTTCGCCCCAGTCGCGACAGCCCATGATCTCCTCGGCCAGGCGCCGCGACGGCTGGTAGGTCGGATTGTCCATCCAGTTGCGCTTGCCGGCGGCGTCGTCGACGGCGTCCGAATGGTGTTCGAGTTCGACCAGGTAGCAGATGACGTCCTGGGCGTGGCGCAGGTGGTCGAAGGACTGGAAGCACAGCGTATTGCCGAGCGTGTCCGACAGCGCCTCGCGCTGTGCGGGCGCGAGCGAGCGGAACACCGCGTATTCGAAGAACGACCAGGCGCGGTAATGGTCGCACAGCACGCTGCGGATCCAGCGCCCGTCGATCTCGGCGAGGCTGCCGTCGAGCGCGGCGTCCTCGGTCATGCGCTCGATGGCGCCTTCCTGCTGTTCCTGGTGGCGCACGTAGGTGCGCTGCCAGTGCTGCGAGGGGTCACGCCACTCGAACCAGTCCGGCACATCCAGCTTGGTCGAGGCCGGGTCCCACAGCGGCGTGCCGTCGTCGCGCAGCAGGTACCACTCGGGCTCCTTGATGCGCCCGCCGGCGTGGTCGAAGGCCAGCATGTCGGGCTGCATGTGCACCGTCAGCGCCTCGTACTCGGTGAGGCGCCGGCGCTTGGGTTTGATGTAGGTGAAGTCGCGGGCCGTCTTGACCTTGGCTGCCGTGCCAGTCGCCGGCGCGTTCATTGCAGCACCACCACTTCGCCGTCGGCCGGCAGGTCCTTGAGCGGGTTGGTGATCTCGAAGTTCAGCGCACGGATGTCGTCGATGGTCCACATGCGATCGCGTTTGAGATGCGGCTGGGCGATCAGGGTCTTGCCGTCGGCACGCAGCAGGCCGCAGTGCTCGAGCCAGTCGCCGAGCTCGAAGCCTTCGAAGTGTTCGTCCCAGGCGTAGTTGCTGGCGTAGCGGTGCGGTTCGATGCTGAAGGCATGCTCGCAGCCGTCAGAGCAGAACGCGTGCTTGCGCCCGGCATGGGTCTTGATGCGCGCGGTGGAGATGTCGGGGCGCGGGAACACGCACGGCATCTGGCACACGCGGCAGAAGGTCGGCCGGCTTTCGAACAGGTTGAGCGGGATCTGGCCGTCGGCCGGATCGGTCATCGTCGCGTAGGCCTCCCAGAACTTGCCGTAGTGGTCGTACCAGCCGGGATATTTCTTCTCGAACCAGTCGAAGTCCTTGGCGGTCAGCGGGTCGACGCGCAGGAACTGCATCGGCCAGCTCGCGGCGAACAGCATCATCGCGGTGTGGCCGACCCATTGCACGCGGTTGGCTGCTTCCTCCCAGTGCTGCGGCAGGCTGACGCCGAACGGCTCGAGCTTGCGGATGTAGGAGCCGGCCCAGTCGTCGCCGATCCATTCTTTCCAGGCTTCGAGGTAGGAACCGCCGCGATTTTCCTGGAAGTAGTCGTAGACCGCGCCGACGAAGGAGTCGAGGAAGGTGTGCTGGCGCCAGAATGCGGTATCGAAATCGCGCTGCAGCTGCGGCAGGTTGTCCTCGACCGAGGCAACCGCGGCGAGCGTCGAATAGCCGTTCGCCATGTGCCGCGCTTCGTCGGACTGCACGCTGAGGAAGGTCGTCGGTGTCGCCTGGTCGCCGTTCGCTGCGGCGACCTCGGTGAGGGTGACGAAGATCGGGTTGGTGTAGGCGGTCTCGGCGACGACCTGCAGGTTGAGTGCGCCCTCGATGGGATTGCCGGCGAAGAAACCGTCGAAGGCCGCGCGGCTCGCGCGCGTGATGAAGTTCGTGTTGCGCAGGCGGAAGCCCTGGGTGAAGCCTTCCGGGTCGGGTGCATGCTTGGCGAGGTAACGCACGAGGTGCGCTTCCTGGTTGGTGTGACGCACCTCGTCGATCATCTGCGCGAGGTAGCCCTGGCGGAGCTCCGAGTTCGATACCGACTCGACGAGCTGGCCGGTGCACTTCATCGCCGCGTACTCGGCATAGGTGGTGACCGGCAGCACCATCTTGAGGACTTCGGTCCAGCGCTCGGAGGCCTTGGCCGGCATTTTCGCACGCGCCATGACGTCGCTCATCGCACCGTACTGGCGGTCGTCCTTGTCGCGCTCCATGCTGCAGTAATCGCGCACGAGGTGCCGGAACGGATCGCTGGTCTTGGCCGGGATGCGGTAGGGCATCCGGTAGCGTGATGGTGCCGGGGCGTAAGACGCTTCCCAGTCGAAATCCTTGACGCGGTCGTGCGCCTTGATGAAGTCCTCGCCGTTCATGAGCTTCCCCTCGCCACGGTGGTCCCGCATGCCCGTGGGGCTGGCGGGATTAAGAAACGGTTTGCCGCGCGGGACCGTGTCCGCACGGCGCCTCCCCGGTGACGGCCGTGGGGCCGTCACGCATCGATCATCGGCGGAGCGGCCGGCCCCCGCAGGGCCGCCAGACTGCTCCGAGCGCTAACAATGATATTCTTATCAATTGCGTGTCAAGCACCGCGCCTCGTGCGCGTGGCATGCTGCGACGCACATGACGAACACAAGACAGATGCGGACGCAGACCGTCTTCGTATCAGGGGGCATTGCGCGGGCATCGCCGACGCCGTGTGAACAGCGCCGGCAGCGCCGCGGCCAGCAGCAGGAACGGGACTGGCAGCGGCACGGGCGCGGCGCCGAGCAGGGCCTGTGCGGCGCCGCTGCTGGCGAGGCTCAGCGCGGGAAACGCGCCGCCGTAGAAATCCGACAACAAGGCGACCTCGTTCAGCGTGGCACTCGCACCGAACACGATGGCGAGCTTCGAACTTGCCTGGCCGCTCTTGACACCGAACGGCGTACCGCCAGTGGAGACGCCGCCGGTGACCGCACTCCGCGGGCGGAAGACCAGTTCGAGCGTGCGGCCGACCTGCGTGTCGAGCGTATACAGCAGGCCGGCGGACGCGGGCGCAAAGAGGCCCGTGGCGGTTGGCACGGCGCCAATCCCCGTGCTCGTTGCGGCGACGTTGTTACCGCCGAAGTCGACGCGCTGACCCGACGCGATGGTCTCGCCGAAACGGCCGGTCAACGACACGGATGCATCGGCACGGTTATCAGAAGCACTGCTGGCGATGTCGTGCGCAACGGCGAGGTCGGCGGCACCGAACAGCGCGAACTGCACTTGTACCGGCGTGCCGACCGGCAGCGTCGCCGAACTGACGGTGATGATGTCTTCGAACGAGAGGTTGGCGCCCGCGGTCAGCGTGTTGCTGGTGCCCTGGTTGGGGGCGAGCAGCACGCTCGAGCCGGACCAGAAGGATTCGGCCGTGATGCCGTTGCCGGCCGCCGAGTTGGCCGCTTCGCTGCGCGCGAGGCCGTTCGCGGTCTGCGCGATAGTCGTACCGGTGGTCGTGCCGGGCAGCAGGGTAGTGGAGAGGTTGTCCTGGTCTTGCGGGTTGGTCCCGCTCAGGATACGCGCGAAAGTGCTTGCTTCGAGCACCGCCGCGCCGTTCGCCGCCGTCGTCAGGCACAGCGCGAAGGCGCCGGCCAGCAGGCGCCGAGCGGCGCCGAGATTTCCCTGGGACATGTTGCCTCCGTGCGCCCTGGTGGCGTCAGCTTGCGTTTCCCTGGTACCGGAGGCAGCCGCCGAGGGCAGGCCGTCCGCACACCGTGAGGCGGACCGCGCCGTGACGCGCATGGCTACCCGCGAGCCAAGATGACAACAGCGCGCCGGAAAAATCTGTGACGCATTACCAGTGCTGCCGTCAGCGTCACGCAGGCGGCATGCACAGGCAGTGGAGTCAGGCGTGCGAACGCCTTCAGTCGATGGTTCCGTTCGGGGCGCGCTTCAGCGGACGACGCGGCGCGCCACCACGCGCCATTCGGCCGTGGCAACATCGACGTACCACGGTCCGGCGGCGAGTGTGCCCGGATCGGCGCTGTAGCGACCATCGCCGAGATGCGCCGCGACGAGCTGGCGATCGCCGGGGCGGGTGGCATGGGAGAGCTGCACCGGCACGCTCGGCGGCAGCGGTTCGTCGGCCTCGTCCCAGCGCAGTGTGAACTCGCAGCGGCCGTCGCCGAGCGCGGTCACTTCGAGATCGAGGCCGAGCGCCGCGGCGCGCGCCTCGCGGTCGAGGACCTTGTTGATTTCGAGACCGCGCTTGTAATAGTCGTCGGTCACGAGGCCGTCGCTGGTCGTGTTGGCGATGCCGATCAGCACGACGCAGATGGCGATGGTGCCGAGCGGGATGGCGAACACGAACCAGGCCCAGGGCTCGCGGTACCAGCGGGTGACGGGCTCGTTCATCGTCCTGGACCGAGGAACTTGGCGCCTTCGGTCACGCTGACCGTGGCATCGTCGGCGGCGCGCAGGGTGAAGGTGACGGGCGTGCTGCGCTCGGGCAGTTCCGCTTCGCTCGCGCGCAGCACCACGGGCACTTCGGCGACATCGCCGCCAGCGACCCTGACCGGTTCGCCCGGGCCGTCGATCAGCATGCCGTCGATACCGGCCGCCGTGATTTCGAACGCGCGTTCGGCGTCGCGCAGGTTGAGGACCTTGAGCATGTAGACATTCTCGATCAGCCCGCCGCGCTCGCGGTAGAGCTGGTTGCGGTCGCGCATGATGTCGAGACCGAGCGGCGCGCGCGAGCCGAGCAGGTAGAAGAACAGGCTCGCCACGCCGAGCAGCAGCACGCTGTAGATGATCGTGCGGGCGCGCACGATGCGGGTCGGTTTGCCTTCGAGCGCATGCTCGGTGGTGTAGCGAATCAGTCCCTTGGGATAGTTCATGCGCTCCATGACGTCATCGCAGGCGTCGATACACGCCGAGCAGCCGATGCACTCGTACTGCAGGCCGTCGCGGATGTCGATGCCGGTGGGACAGACCTGCACGCACATCGTGCAGTTGATGCAATCGCCGAGGCCTGCCTCGCGCGGGTCGACGCCCTGCCGGCGCGATCCGCGAGGCTCGCCGCGCGCTTCGTCGTAACTGACGATGAGCGTGTCCTTGTCGAACATGGCGCTCTGGAAGCGCGCGTAGGGGCACATGTACTTGCACACCTGCTCGCGCATGAAGCCGGCGTTGCCGTAGGTGGCGAAGCCGTAGAAGAGCATCCAGAACGTTTCCCACGGCCCGAGCGAGAGCGCCGTGGTCTTGGCGAGCAGCTCGGTCGCGGGCGTGAAGTAAGCGACGAAGGTGAAGCCGGTCCACAGCGAGAACGTGATCCAGGCGAACTGCTTGGTCGCCTTGATGCGCAGCTTACGCGCCGACCACGGCGCCTTGTCGAGCTTCATCTGCTGCTGGCGGTTGCCCTCGATCTTGCGCTCCATCCACAGGAAGACCTCGGTCCATACCGTCTGTGGACAGGCGTAGCCGCACCACAGGCGCCCGGCCAGCGCGGTGAAGAAGAACAGCGACAACGCCGCGAGCATCATTAGCAGCGTCAGCAGCAGGAAGTCCTGCGGCCAGAAGGTCAGGCCGAAGACGTAGAACTTGCGCGCGGGGAGGTCGAAGAGCACGGCCTGGTGGCCGTCCCAGCGCAGCCAGCACACGCCGTAGAAGAGCCCGAGCAGGACCGTGACCGCGGTGACGCGCAGGGCGGCGAACGTGCCGTGCACTTCGCGCGGGTAGATCTTCTGGCGCTTCTCGTAGAGTGATTGTTCTACGCTCGAGGCGGCCGTGGCCTTGGCCTTGGGAGCCGTGGAGGTGTCATCCATCGTTGCGGGGCGTCTCGTCCGGATTAGGCGGGTAGGTGAACATGACGGCGAACACGCCCGAAGCCGCCGTCAGGAGCCAGAACAGGAAGAACCCGATGGTATAGGCCGCCATGCGGCTGACCTCGGGGAACGGCACGCAGTAACGCAGGTCGTCCGGATCGAGAATGCTGAAGAAGACACCGGTCGCAGCGGTGGCCATCAGGAAAGACAGCCACATCACCGCGCCGAAGCGCTGCGGTACGGGCATCCAGCGAGTCTTGGCCAGCAGTTCCATGACGTTGCGTTCTCCCCTCCGCGTGATTATTCGGCAGGCCGGCGATTGAGACCGGTGAGGGCGGCGTCAGCAGCGCGGCACACGCCTTCAGGGGCCGCGTTCAATCGCATGAACGCCGCTCCTAGTCACGTGCGCGACTGCCATCGTGCGCGCCCCGCCAGTTCGCTCGTCAGCCCGTTCGGGTCTGCCCCGGGTGCGGCCGGCGCGCTCAGCGCGTCGGCTTGTTGCCCTGGGTGAAGCTGTAGACATAGGCCGCCAGCACATGGACCTTGGCCGGGCCGAGAAATTCCTCGTGCGCCGGCATCTGGCCGTTGCGGCCCTTGACGATGGACTCGACGATGGCGGTACGCGTGCCACCGTAGAGCCAGGCGTCGTCGGTCAGGTTCGGCGCGCCAAGCATCGGGTTGCCCTTGCCCTCGGCACCGTGACAGGCGACGCAGACCTGGTTGTAGGTCTGCTTGCCGGCCTCGACCTTGTCGGCGGCGATGTCGCGCCCGGCGAGGTGCTCGACGTAGTCGGCCGCCTTCTGCGCACCGTCTTCGCCGATCACGGCCACCCAGGCCGGCATCACGCCGGCACGGCCCTTGAGGATCGAGTGCTCGATCGCTTCCGGGGTGCTGCCATAGAGCCAGGCATCGTCGGTCAGGTTGGGAAAGCCGCGCGCGCCGCCGGCGTCCGAACCGTGGCATTGCGTGCAGTAGCTGGCGAACAGGTTGTGGCCCATCTCCAGCACTTCCTCGTTCTGCGCGAGCGTCGGGATGTCGGTTTTCTGATATTGCTCGTAGAGCGGGCCGTACTCGGCTTCCGCGGCGGCGACCTCGGCTTCGTACTGCGACACCTGGCTCCAGCCGAGCAGGCCCTTGAAGGCGCCGAGGCCGGGGTAGGCGATGAGGTAGCCGATGGACCAGAACAGCGTGAGGTAGAACAGGTTCATCCACCAGCGCGGCAGCGGGTTGTTGTACTCCTCGAGGTTGCCGTCCCACTTGTGCCCCATCGTCTCCGGGTTGTCGGCATCCAGCGGCGGGCGCGCTTTGGCCTGTGACCAGACGAACCAGATCAGAACCACGATGCTGACGAGCGTGACGCTGCCGATGAAGATGCTCCAGTACACGCTATTGAAATCAGCCATTTCCTTTTTCTCCATTGACGTCGGTGACGTCGTCGTCATCCTCGAGTGGGATGCGGGCGGCCTCGTCGAATTCGGGCTTGCGCTTACGCGACCACGCCCAGATGACGACGCCGAAGAACACCGCAGCCACCAGTACCGTCCACGCTGAGAACAGCCAGCCCATGCTCAGCGGCGGGTCTTCACGTGGGTGCCGAGTCCCTGCAGGTAGGCAATCATCGCGTCGAGCTCCGACTTGCCTTCCAGCGCGGCCGGGGCGTTGGCGATCTGCTCGTCGGTGTACGGCGAGCCGAGTTTGCGCAGGCCGCGCATCTTGGCCTGGATGTCGTCGCCATCGAGCATGTTGGTTTCGAGCCAGGGGTAGCCCGGCATGATCGACTCCGGCACGACGTCGCGCGGGTTGATCAGGTGCACGCGGTGCCACTCGTCGCTGTAGCGCCCGCCGACCCGGTGCAGGTCGGGGCCGGTACGCTTCGAACCCCACTGGAACGGGCGGTCGTAGACGTACTCGCCGGCGAGCGAGTAGTGACCGTAACGCTCGGTCTCGGCACGGAACGGACGCACCATCTGCGAATGACAGACGTAGCAGCCTTCGCGGATGTAGATGTCGCGCCCGGTCAGTTCCAGCGGACCGTAGGGCTCGAGGCCCTTGACCGGCTGGGTGGTCGTCTCCTGGAAGAACAGCGGCACGATCTGGACCAGGCCACCGATACTGATGGTGAGAAGGATCAGCACCATCATGAAACCGATGTTGATCTCGATGCTTTCGTGTTTCAGCACGGCCTTAGCCCTCCGCTCAGTGGGCCGTCGCCGGCGCCGGGATCTCCGCCGTGACCGGCGCGCTCCCCGCGCAGGTGCGCAGCAGGTTGTAGACCATCACCAGGGCGCCCGCGAGGTAGAGCAGACCACCGAGGAAACGGATGATGTAGAAGGGGTGCATGGCGTTGACCGACTCGATGAAGCTGTAGGTCAGGGTGCCGTCGTCGTTGACGGCGCGCCACATCAGGCCCTGCATGACGCCCGACACCCACATCGCGGTGATGTAGAGCACGATGCCGATGGTCGCCACCCAGAAATGCACCTCGACCAGCTTCAGGCTGTACAGTTCGCGGCCGTAGAGGCGCGGGATGAGGTAGTACATCACGCCGAGCGAGATGAAGCCGACCCAGCCGAGTGCGCCGGAGTGCACGTGGCCGATGGTCCAGTCGGTGTAGTGCGACAGCGCGTTGACCGTCTTGATCGACATCATCGGACCTTCGAAGGTCGACATGCCGTAGAAGCTGATCGAGACGATGATGAAGCGCAGCACGGGGTCGGTGCGCAGCTTGTGCCAGGCACCGCTGAGCGTCATGACGCCATTGATCATGCCGCCCCAGGAAGGTGCGAGCAGGATCAGGGACATCACCATGCCGAGCGACTGCGCCCAGTCGGGCAGCGCGGTGTAGTGCAGGTGATGGGGGCCGGCCCAGATGTAAGTGAAGATGAGCGCCCAGAAATGCACGATCGAAAGCCGGTAGGAGTAGACCGGCCGGTCGGCAATCTTCGGCACGAAGTAGTACATCAGGCCGAGGAACGCGGCGGTGAGGAAGAAGCCGACGGCGTTATGGCCGTACCACCACTGCACCATGGCATCCTGCACGCCGGCGAACAGCGAGTAGGACTTGGTCATCGTCACC
>JAPOKK010000307.1 GCA_029977665.1 Pseudomonadota bacterium
GCCGCCACGCTCGGCCCGGACGCCACGCCGCGTGCGCGCCTGGCCGCGAGCAGCCGGCTGCTCGCGGCGCTGCGCGCGGCACTGCCCAAGCTCGCCGACAGCGGCCTGCGCCTGCGCGTACTCAACGCCGGGCGGCAGGTCGAAGCCGAAGCCTTCATCGCCGCCGGCGCGCTGGTGCCCGCATTGGCATCCTCGAGCCGCGCCGAGCGTCTCGGCCTGCTCGCCGACCTGACCCGGGCCTTGTACGGCGTCGGCTTGTTGTCGGCACGCCAACGGGACGCCCTGGCGGAGAGCTTCGCGCGCCTGGCCGAGCCACGGGCGCTGTTGAGCGACTACCGTGCCGAGGTCGACTACCTCGGCCTCGTGCCTGGCTGGGGCGAGCGCCACATGCAGTTCAATTTCGGCACCGGCCAGGCACGCCTGGCCGAGATCGAGCCGCTCGCGCGCCTGTTCATCCAGGACCAGCTGCGCGGCAGCCCCTTGTTCTTCTACGCCGCCATCGTCGACACCCTGCAGCGCGACGCCAACCGCCTCGCGGGCGTCAGCCACCGCCTCTTCGATGGCGATGCCGGCGGCGGCCTGCGCGCACTCAACCCCGGGCTCACCCGCGGCATCCTGCGCGACGGTCGCAAACTGGAGGTGGCGGACTTCGCCGCCGACGGCATCTACCTGCTGCCGGAGACCGTCGCCGACCTGCCGCCGGTGGCCGGCATCCTCACCGCCGGCGAAGGCAACCCGCTCTCCCACGTGCAACTGCTCGCCCGCAACCTCGGCATCCCCAATGTCGCGGTGGCACGCGACCTGCTGGACACGCTGGCGGCGCACGAAGGCGAACGCGTGGTGCTCGCGGTGAGCAGCGGCGGCGCGGTGCACCTGCGGCGCGAGACGCCCGAACTCGCCGCCCTGTTCGCGCGCGAGGCGGCACGTCCCACGCAGCTCATCGAACCCGACCTCGACAAGCTCGATCTCGGCGTGCGCGAGCCGCTGCCGCTTGCCGCCCTGCGCGCCGGCGATTCCGGGCGCAGCGTCGGCCCCAAGGCGGCCAAGCTCGGCGAACTCAAGGCGCACTACCCCGAGGCGGTCGCCGACGGCGTGGCCATCCCGTTCGGCGTCTTCCGCGCCCTGCTCGAGGGTCCTGCGCCGGACAACAGCGGCAGCATGTTCGACTTCATCGTGGCCGGTTACCGCGCGCTCGAAGCCCTGCCGGCCGGCAGTCCCGCACGCGTCGCGGCAACCGAGACGCTGCGCGAGACCATTCACGACTGGGTCGCCGCCGGCAGCCTGCCCGCCACGCTCGCCGCCAAGCTGCGCGCGATGCTCGAGGCGCGCCTCGGCGCCGACGGCAGCTACGGCGTATTCGTGCGTTCCGACACCAACGTCGAGGACCTGCCCGGGTTCACCGGCGCCGGACTCAATCTCACCGTGCCCAACGTGGTCGGCTTCGAGCACATCCTCGCCGCCATCCCGCGCGTTTGGGCCTCGCCGTTCACGGCGCGGGCCTTCTCCTGGCGCCAGGCGCTGATGCGCGAGCCCGAGCACGTCTATCCCGCGGTGCTCCTGCTCGAAAGCGTCGATGCCGACAAGTCGGGTGTACTCGTCACGCAGGACATCGACAGCGGTGACCGTGGCTGGATCTCCGTGGCGGTGAACGAAGGCGTCGGTGGCGCGGTCGACGGCCAATCGGCCGAGTCGCTGCGCATCCACCTCGACAGCGGCCGCGTGCGCCTCATGGCGCAGGCGAGCGCCACGGTAAGGCGCCAGATCGATCCCCGCGGCGGGGTGCGCAAGCTGCCGGCCAGCGGCGCCGATCGCGTGCTGCAGGCGGCGGAGATCGCGCGCCTGGTCACGTTTGCCCGTGAACTGCCGCAACGCTTCCCGGCTATCGTCGATGCCGACGGGCGTCCGGCCCCGGCCGACGTCGAGTTCGGCTTCGAGGACGGCGAGCTGCGCCTGTTCCAGATCCGGCCCTTCCTCGACAACGCGGCCGCGCGTGGCAATCGCTACCTGGCCGGCATGGACCCGGTACCCGCGGCGCTGGCCGGCCGCGAAGTCGCGCTCGACGCGGTGCCGGAATGAACCCGCAAGCCGCGCCCACCCGCCCCCGGAGGTCACGTATGCCGCTGTCACGTCACTGCCCCGCTCCACGCCGGGCCCTGCGCCGCCTCGCCGCCGTGCTCACGCTGACCGCGCTCGCTCCCGGTGCCGGCGCATGGCCGCTCGACGACGCCGACGACACCCGCATCGGCCGCCTCGAGTACATGCGCCGGGTCGAGGCCGGCACGCTCTCCGGCACGCGCCAGCCGCCGGGCGCGCTGCTCCCGACGCGGGCTGTCGACCTGCGCCTGCGCGAGCGCCCCGACTTCACCCTGCCGGAGGTCGATGCGCAGTTCACCGCCGAGCTGCGCGGCCTGCTCGGCACCGCGGCCGATCGCTACTCGCTGGCGGTGCTCGACCTGTCCGACCCGGAGCAGCCGGTCTACGCCGAGCACCGCGCGCACGAACGCTACAACCCGGGCAGCGTGGGCAAGCTGATCGTCGCGCTGGCCTGGATGCAGGCGCTGGCCGACCGCTTTCCCGACGACACCCGCGCGCGCTGGCGCCTGCTGCGCGATACGCGCATCGAGGCCGACGACGTCATCATCCACGACAGCCACACCGTGCGGCGCTGGGATCGCGCGAACGAGAGCCTGATCCGGCGCCCGCTGCAGGTCGGGGATCCGGGCACGCTGTTCGAATTCCTCGACTGGATGGTCTCGCCGAGCTCGAACGCCGCGGCCTCGGTGCTGATCCTCCAGGCCATGCTGCTCAACCACTTCGGCGCCGACTACCCGGTCTCTTTTGAGCGCGCCGCCGAGTTCTTCCGTGACACGCCGCGCGAGGAACGCGAGGCGTTGCTCGCACGCACGCTGCAGGAGCCGGTCACGCGCAACGGGTTCGAGCTGGCCAACCTGCGCCAGGGCAGCCCGTTCACGCGTCGCGGCAAGGCGCTCGTGTCCGGAACCACGAGCCGCGCCTCGGCGCACGAGCTGATGCAACTGCTGATTGCCATCGAGCAGGGCCGCGCGGTCGACCCGTTCTCGTCGCTGATCCTGAAGAAGCTCATGTACGTGACCGAGCGGCGCATCCGTTACGCCTCTTCGCCGGCGCTGCGCGACGCCGCGGTCTACTTCAAGAGCGGCTCGCTGTTCCGCTGCGAACCCGAGCCCGATTTCGTCTGCCGCGCCTACGCCGGCAACAAGCTCAACCTGATGCACTCGGTCGCCATCGTCGAGCACCCCGCGGCCGAGCGGCGGCTGCATTACCTCGTCGTGCTGATGTCGAACGTGCTGCGCAAGAACGGTGCACAGGTGCACCAGGCGCTGGGGACAGCCATCCAGCATCTCATCGCGAAACGCCACCCCGAGGCGCAGACGACGCAGTAAGCGACGTAGCGCGTAGGCCGGCGTTACGCCATGCGGGACACGGCGGACCCGCCGGGACAGGGGCTTACTTGCGCGCGATCTGCGGCGGGAACATCGCGTCGTGCAGGGTGCGCGCGATGGCCGGCAGCCAGTCACCGCCGCGCGCGTCCTCGGCGAGCGCGACGAGAATGTAGTTGCCGCGCGGGGACTCGACGATGGCGCTGTCGGCGTGCCAGTGGCGCCAGGTGCCGGACTTGCGGAAGATCTCGACGTTGCGCCCGCGCAGGCCCTTGACGAACTTGTGCTGGATCGCGGGGCGCGAGAGGATGTCCTTCATCTCCGCGTTGAGGTCCGGGCGCAGCAGGCGGCCGGCTTCCAGCAGGTAGTAGAAGCGCGCGACCTGCATCACCGTCGCGCCGTGCGAGAGGTTGTGCAGCGGATCACGCTGGAACGCCGGACGCGGGCCGTACTCCTTGCCGACCCACAAGCCGCCGTTGACGCGCGTATCGTAGAAACGGAACCGCTGCGAGGCGAGGATCTGGTTGACGCGCCGCTTGCCGACGAGGTTCATCACCCGCGTCGCCTCCTCGTTCGAGGACACCCGGATCATGTCGGTCAGCGAGCGCTTGAGGCTGCGGGTCAACGCCATGTGGCCGCGCTCGACGTCGTACAGCGCAGCGAGCAGGATGCCGATCTTGGGCAGGCTCGCGGCGTACATCATGCGATCACCGTTGACGCTCGCGAGGCGCGGGCGCTCGAGGTGGGTGACATCGACCAGCGCCACGGCGAGCTTGTGCGCCCGTACCGGCGCGGAGAGGCCGAGACGATCGAGCCCACGCTCGAGCAGGCGTTGCAGGTGCGGGTCACGCGATTCGCGCAGCGACGGGCGCTCGTCGGCATTCGCACCAACCGTGAGGCAGGCGGTGAAAAGCAATAAGCTTGCCGCTACGATGTGCCGAAACGTCATGGGTTCGGGATTCTGCCCGCAAATCCGTCACGCCACAACGAAAATTTTCTTTGCTTCTTGAGCGGGGTCAGGCCGTGAACAGAATGGGCGCCACGGGCGCGATGCCGTCGGCCATGGCCCGCGCGGCGATGTTGTTCACCAGCTTCCTGCTCGTGATCCTGGCCTACTACCAGGTCA
>JAPOKK010000357.1 GCA_029977665.1 Pseudomonadota bacterium
AGTTCATCGGCGTCTACAACGAGGTAATCGGCACGCTGGCCGAGCTCCGCGGCGGCGTCCTGGCGGAAGAACGCAGTTCGCTGGTCAGCCTCGAGGGACAGTTCCGCGCCGTACTCAATACGCCTTCGGGTGGCGACGCGTTCGATTTCCTCTTCGAACTGGGTGTCGAAACCGAACGTGACGGCACCCTCTCGCTCAACGCGGCTACCTTCGACAGTGCCCTCGAATTCGATCCCAAAGGTGTTGCCGAGATGTTCGCCGGCGCGACCAACGGTCTCGCCACCCGCTTCACCGCGCTCGCCGATCGCCTGAACGAAGCAGGCGGATTGCTGGACAGTCGCGAGACAACGCTCAACTCGCGCATCCGCGATCTGGAGGACGACCGCGCCGATATCCAGTTTCGTCTCCAGCGTAAGGAGGCAGCGCTGGTGCAGCAGTTCAGCGCACTCGATGCCCTCATCGCACAACTGAACACGACCAGCAGCTTCCTCTCGTCGCAGCTCGACCAGATCGCCGCAACGACGAAGTCAAGCAACGGCGGTTGATGCCGATACGCTGATTCAGCACCGACAGCTCGCGCACATTGACAAGCCGTGCGTGAGCAAGCGCCACATTCGCGCCAGAACACGAGGACCGTTCATGAGTCGTCCAATGAATGCCTTCAACGCCGTTGACCAGTACGCGCGCCTCGGCCTGCGTACGGACATCGAATCGGCTTCGCCGCACCGCCTGATCCTGCTGCTGCTCGACGGGGGCATCGAGAAGATTCGTGCTGCTCGACTCGCCATGGACCGCGGCATCGTCGCCGACAAGGGTGCCAACGTGAGCTGGGCGATCTCCATCATCGACGGCCTGCGCGCGAGTCTCAACATGGAACAAGGTGGGCAGCTCGCGAGCAATCTCGACAATCTTTACGACTACATGTCGCGGACCCTGGTCGAAGCCAATCTTCACAACGACCGTGCACGTCTCGATCTCGTCGAGGGATTGCTGCAGGAGGTCCGTGCCGGTTGGAAGGGTATCGAGTCGCAGGTCGGCCAGCATGGCGATGGCGCCAACAACGAGGTTGGTTCGACGGCCATGGGGCTGGGATGACCGTCATGAATGCCGAAGATTCCGTGGATACCCTCCAGGCGTGGTGTGACCGAGTAGATGCCTGCGTCGCGGACATGCAGCGCGCGGCCGACGCCAACGACTGGGAACGCGCCGGCGTCCTGTGCAGCCGCCTCGACCAGACCCTGCGCCAGACGCCGCCGCCCCACGCCGATAGCGAGGCCGTCGCCGCCAGCGTAGCAGGTGCGCAGGCCGCGCTCGCCCGCCTCGACGAGCAGGCCCGCGCCACGCGCGCGGCACTCGGCGAGGAACTGCGCCACGTCAACCGCGGACGCAAGGCCGTCTCCGCGTACCGCTGAGACATTGCGCGTAGGCCGGACACCGCGTCTTGCACGGGCGTGCACCTACGCAGCATTTGCTCCTATACTCCGCACATGGCGCCGCACACCCCCGTTATGATGCAAACCGGGCCCACGAATCGCATCCGGCGCCCCGCCTCCCTACGCACCACGCGCAGCGACGAGCACAAGTCGCCTCGCTGAGGCGCCCGCGGACGGCCAGCATGATCAAGCTGCTCCTGTTCAAACTGCTCGCCGTTCTCGAGCGCCCCCCGTTCAACCACCTGTGTGCGTCGGCCATTCGGGGCGCCGCGCGCGCGTTACGTCTCGACACGGCACTCGTCGGCGAATTCGATATCCTGCTGCGCGACTATCCCGTGCAGTACGCTGGCGCGATGCTCCTCACCCTGGGCGGGCTCAAGCTCGGCTTGCCAGTGCACGTGTTCAACCTCAATGGCTTCATCCAGTCACCGCCAGCGCGGACGGCCGCCGCCCGCCTCGTGCGCAAGCATCTCGAACGCCACGACGGGCTCCGCACGCGCCGTGCCCAGCGGCTGATTCGCCAGGCGCTGCTGCTCGAGAACCGCGAGGCCGACGATCGCGAGGTTCTCGCGCTGGCACGCGCGGAACTCGAGGCTTTTCTCGCCCCGACCCGGGCGCGACCGGCCAAGGCAGGCGCACGCTTCGAACATGCCGCGGCAGGCGCCGCGCTGGCCGACGCCGACGCCGTCTTCCGTGGTATCGGCGTGCGCATGTTCCTCGTCAGCGGCACGTTCCTGGGCGCGGTGCGCGATGGCGGCTTCGTGCGCACCGAGTACGACATCGACGTAGGCTACTTCGTCGACGAAGCGGATCAGCGCGTCATCTACGAAGCCTTTCGCGACGCGTCGGCATTCGTACATGCCAATCACTCACCGTTGCTGATCAAGGCGATCCACCACAGCGGAATCACCATCGATGTCTTCCCGCATTTCGCCGAAGACGGCCTCGTGTGGCACGGCTCGAACAAGCACCGCTGGTACAACACGCCGTTCACGCTGGCGACGCGCGAATTCGCCGGCGGTCGCTACCTCGCACCCGCGGACGCAGACCGCTATCTCGAAGAGAATTACGGCAACTGGCGCACGCCCTGCGCCTTCTGGGACGTCTCGTTCGACACTCCCAACCGGGTGTTTCCGTACACGCCGAGCGCGCTGTTCATGCTGGTCAACTACGTGACGCGGACGGACGAACGGCATCGCATGCAGAGCGCACTGATCGCGCTGCGAGATGTCTTCGGCCTCGACTACACCGACTACATACCCTCCGGTGGCAGCGCCGAGCTGCGCGCCCGTATCGGCGGCGCCGCGCGCACGCTGATCGTCGGTTGCTTCGACCCGCCGTCACGGGAAGAACTCGACCTCGTCGATTCGCTGGCGGCAACAGGAAGCCTCGTGCTGGTAGCCGTGGCGAGCGATGCCCTGCTACGCGCCCATGGCCGCAGGCCCGTGATGACGGAAACAGCCCGACAGCGCCTTGCCGCGAGTCTGCGCGGGGTCCACGCCGTCCATCTCGACGACGGCGCGGCAGCACGCGATGCGCTTCGCGAAACACTCGGCGACGTCGAGGTGATCATGGCCGCCGGCGCGCTCGAGCACCGAGCCGTTTCCGGACCTGGGCCCATCGAGGCGCGCAGCGCCGCCGGCTGACCGCCGGCCACGACGGGAACGTCCAACGATGCGCCGCGTAATCACCTTCGGCACCTACGATGTCTTCCACGTCGGCCACCTGCGCCTGCTCGAGCGCGCGCGTGCGCACGGCGACTATCTCATCGTCGGGGTCTCGACCGACCAGCTCAACTTCTCGAAGAAGCAGCGCCTACCGATCTACCCGGAGCATGAGCGCAAGGCGATCATCGCGTCCCTGCGTTGTGTCGACGAGGTGTTCGACGAAGAATCGCTCG
>JAPOKK010000384.1 GCA_029977665.1 Pseudomonadota bacterium
CGATCGACGCGAGCGTAATCATCGTCCGGCCCTTCTGTCGCGTCAGGTTTCTCAGGGCGAGGCGAAACATGGCAGGCCGCTCCTGTCAGCGCGCGTGGCGCAGCGCGTCGACGATTTCCAGCCGCGCAGCCTTGCGCGCCGGGTAAATGCTCGCCGCGATCGTCGCACCGAGACCGAGGATGACGCCGCCGATGATGAGCGGCGTGGTCACCATGATGAGACCGTCGACCGGGAAGTCCATGCCCGGTGCCGGCGGCATCGGGATGCCTATGGCCGAAATGCCCTTGGCCAGCAGCCAGCCGACACCGGCACCGACCACCCCGCCGAGCGCGCCAAGCGCCACGCCCTCGCTGAGGAAGAGCATCAGGATCTTGCGCCGCCGGAGGCCCAGCGCCATCAGGGTACCGATCTCGCCGGTACGCTCCATCACGTTCATGATCAGCGTGTTGGAGATACTGACGACGATGATCAGCGCGATGACCACCCACACCACGTTGACCTGGGCGGCGAACAGCTTGGCAGTCTTGTTGTAGAAATCGGCCAGGTCCGACCACGGCACGAACTCGAAGCCGGCCGTGTCGGCGAAGCGCGCACGTAGCGTGGCCAGCGTGTCCTGGGTCGCCTCGGTGTCGTCGAGCAGCACGATCCAGCGATGCGCGCCGTCGACGCGGATGAGCCGCTGCGCCATCGCTATCGGCATGCGCAGGGAAGCGTCGTCGTAGGCCTTGTTCGAAGTCTGGAAGATTCCCACGACCTGCGCCTCGACGGCGCCGAGACCGCCGCCTTCGGGACTCGCCATCAGCACGACCGTCGCGCCCGGTTCGACCTTGAGGTTCTTGGCCAGGCCCTTGCCGACGATGATCCCATCGGGACGCGCGCTGTCGAGATTGCCGCCCTCGACGATCGTCAGGCGCTTAGAGACCTGGGCTTCACGGGTCGGATCGACCCCTTCGCCGAGGAAGGAGATCGACACGTCGTCGAAGCTGATCAGGCCGGACAGTGACAGCCGCGGGGTCACCGTGTCGACGTGCTCGGTCGCCGCGATCTCGGTCGCCATCGGCGCGGACGACGGGATCAGGTAAGCGAACGGGTCGGCCTCACCCTCCTCGAAGTAGCCTTGCTTGACGACCTGGATGTGGCCCAGGTGCGCTTCGATCGTGGTCTCGCGCAGAAACCAGTTGCTCCATTCGATGAAGCCGCCGGCGAGCAGCATCGCCATCACGCCGAATGAAATCGCGAGCAGGCCCATGCCGGTCCGTCGACGGTGGCGCAGCAGGTTACGCAGCACGTGGCGGATCTCGTTGGGGCGCGGCAGCCATTCGAGAAAGCCGCCACGCGGCGCGCTGGGCGCGCTGTCGCCGCTGGCGACGAACTCGCCCGGGTTGGGCGCGAGCCCCTCTTCGAGCTCGCGCATGCGCCGCTCGCGCTCGGAAAGGTAATCGTCATCGCCCGCGAGCGCGACCTCGGCCTCGCTCTGTATGCCGTCGATGGCGGCGGCGCCGGCGCGCTCGGGGACGTGCTCGGTGCTCACCGGCTGGCCCTGGCCGAGACTGCGCGCGGTCTTCGCGTCCATCACCACGCGATCGCCAAAGCTCTGGAACAGGAGCTGGCTGCCGAGAGGGATAACGGCGCCCTCAGGGCGCTGCTCGACGATGTTCGCGAGGGCGTTGAAGACCGTGCCGCACTTCACGCAGCGGACCATGCCCATCGCCGTGCGCAGGTTGTCCGCGGTGACGCGGAAGACCGTCGCGCATTCGTGGTTGGAACAATGGGTGAACATGGTGCCGAATCAGGGCGAATAGCGGCCAGGAGCGATGAGGTTATCCGGATCGACCGCCGCTTTGAAGTCCCGCACCATGCGCCAGTACGGACTGTCGGCATCGACCGCGGCACGCATGGCGTCGACGCTGCTGCGGTAAGGCAGGAAACCGAGCGCGCGACCGCCTTCGCGGAGTTCCTCGTAGCAGGCGCGCGCGCGCGCCACGGCGGCCTCGTCTCGGGCGTCGAAGAGCAGCGGCACGGTGCTGTCGAAGCAACGCTCGGAAAGGCTGGTCAGGGTGATCAGCGGCTCGATGCCGTGCTTGCGACAGACCGTATCGACGAAGCTGGTGTAGGTCCGCACGAGTTCGGCTTTCATCGGTACGAGCGGGGCGTACCATATGAGGCCGCAACCGTCGCGTGCCGGATCGAGATCACCGTGTGCGGGCCGCCGCTCGGGCACGCGCCAGTAGGCGAGCGGTAACGCGATCTCGCTCGGCGCGCCACCGAGCAGCTGCAGCGTCTTGTCGAACGTCACGAGCACGTTACCGAGCTTGGAGGTGGCAAAGCCGGGTACGAAGCGCGTCACGGCGCGCACGCGGGCGAGCCGCGGTGCGCTGACGAACAGCAAACGTCGCGCGAGCGGACGCAACGCGGCCTTGACCTCGGCGACGGCGGCGGCGACGACGCGGCGTTGCCCGTAGAGCGCACCGGCCCCGGTCCACGCCATGACCTGGTTGGCGCGCCCGAGCGCGGCGACCCGCTCGTCGGGGATGACGGACTGCGGGGCTACGCCGTCCGGATAGGGCACCATCATCGACAGTACGCGCCGGCGATTCATGAGATTGATCGAGCCAGCGACGCCCTGGGTGCGCCGCAGCAGCCGTTGCACGCGCTGTGTAATCGCTTCGAGCTCGGCGTCCTCGCGTACGCCGAAGAAAAAGGCCATGGTCGACTCCGGCCGCGGCGCCAGCGCGATCGTCATGCGCGTGACGATGCCGAACGCGCCCTGGGTGAACAATCCGTCGAGGTAAGGACCCGTGCCCCATTTGAAGACCGAGTCGGCGAGCCCCGCGCCCTGTAGTGTC
>JAPOKK010000018.1 GCA_029977665.1 Pseudomonadota bacterium
CATGGAGCTCGAGCGGTTCCCGTTCGAGATACAGGCATCCTGTTACGATTTCGCCTCGGGCCGCGTGCGCCTGAAGGTAGTTCATGGCAGCAATCCGGTCGTACGGATCGTAATCCGCGGCCACCTTGTGCAGACGAAGCGCGCTACCGTCATGCTGGCGAATCGTCTCGGTCGTGCCTTCGGCGTATTCGGCCGTGATCGGGTCCCGAGGCGTGATGAAGTCGAGCTTGTTCACGATTTCGTTGTGCTCGCGCACATAGTCGTAGCTCTTCGTCGAACCGGCGTGATTGTTGAACGCGACACATGGGCTGATGATGTCGATGAAAGAGGGGCCCGGATTTTGGATGGCGGCCTTGAGCAGTGGCACGAGTTGCGATTTGTCACCGGAAAAGCTGCGGGCTACGAATGTCGCCCCGAGCTGAAGCGCGAGGCTTACCAGGTCGATCGATGAGTCGGTGTTTACGACTCCCCGCTTCGACTTGGAGCCGGTATCTGCGGTCGCCGAGAACTGGCCCTTGGTCAGCCCGTAGACGCCGTTGTTCTCGACGACGTACAGCATGTTGACGCCACGCCGTAGCGCGTGGGCGAACTGCCCGAGGCCGATTGAGGCCGAGTCGCCGTCGCCGGACACGCCGAGATAGATCATGTCGCGGTTGGCCAGGTTCGCACCCGTCAAGACGGACGGCATTCGGCCGTGAACACTGTTCAATCCATGCGAACTGCCCAGAAAATACGTCGGGGTTTTCGATGAGCAACCGATGCCGGAGAGTTTCGCGACCCGGTGGGGCTCGACGGCGAGCTCGAAGAACGCCTGGATCAGGGCCGCGCTGATCGAGTCGTGGCCGCAACCGGCGCACAAGGTGGAGATTGCACCTTCGTAGTAACGGCGCGAGTAACCCAGGTTGTTGGTAGCCGTCTGCGGATGCGCGAGCTTGGGCTTGGTGATGTAGGTCATGAGAGCTTCCCTGGTGCCGGGTCAATTGCCCATCGCTGCTGGCCGCGCCGCTGGCTTGGTGTTGCCGAGCAGGTTCTGGACAATCTCTGAGGCGATGAAACGGGCGGTGATGGGCGTGCCGTCGTAGTGCAGAATCGGGGCCAGGTGCGCGGGGGCGACGCCACATTCGTTAACGAGCAGGGTGCGCAGCTGGCCGTCCCGATTCTGTTCGACGACGAAGACCTGCTCGTGTGCGGCGATGAATGCATCGACACTGTCGGCGAACGGGAAGGCGCGAATGCGCAGACCGTCGACATCGATTCCTGCCGATGACAGCAATTCGAACGCCTCGTCCATGGCCGGAGCGGTTGAACCGTAATAGATGATGCCGATACTGGCATCGACCTGCCCGCGACGTTCGATCGGAGCCGGCACGAGATCCTTGGCCGTTTCCAGCTTGCGCAACAACCGCTGCATGTTCTCGACATAGTCCGGCCCGGCCTCGCTGTACTTCGCGTAGCGATCCTTGGTGGTGCCGCGCGTGAAGTAGGCCCCGGCCGTCGGGTGGGTGCCCGGGTAAGTGCGGTAGGGAATACCGTCCTTGTCGACATCGAGGTAGCGAGCGAAGGACTCACCGCGCTCGAGCATCTCGCGCGTCATTACTTTGCCGCGATCGTAGTGGCGACCGTCGTCCCACTCGAGCGGGCGGCAGAGCCTTTCATTCATGCCGATATCGAGGTCCAGCATGACGAAGACCGGCGTCTGAAGCCGGTCAGCGATATCGAAGGCCGATGCGCCCATCTCGAATGCCTCGCGCGGATCCTCGGGGAACAGCAGGACATGCTTGGTATCGCCGTGCGAAGCGTAGGCGCAGGACAGCAAGTCGGATTGCTGTGTGCGCGTCGGCATGCCGGTGGATGGGCCGCCGCGCTGGACATCGAAGATCACCGCGGGAATCTCGGCGAAGTAGGCGAAGCCCAGGAACTCCTGCATCAGCGAGATACCCGGGCCCGATGTTGCGGTGAAGGCGCGTGCCCCGTTCCATCCTGCACCGATCACCATGCCGATCGAGGCGAGTTCGTCTTCGGCCTGGATGATCGCGTAGCGCGCCTCGCCGGTATCGGGATCGGTGCGCAGTTTGCGGCAGTGCCGCTCGAAGGCCTCGGCGAGCGAGGACGAAGGCGTGATGGGGTACCATGCCGCGACCGTCGCGCCACCATACACCGCGCCTAGCGCCGCGGCGCTGTTGCCTTCGAGAAAAATGCGATCACCAACGGCATCGGAGGCCTCGACACGCAGGCCCAACGGGCAGCTGAACTCGGCCTGGGCGTACTCGCGGCCCATCTGCATGGCCTTGAGATTCGATTGCAGCAACGCTTCCTTGCCGCGGAACTGCTCGGCGACCAGCGTCTGCATCGTCTCGGGATCGATATCGAGCAGGGCACCGAGCGCGCCGACATAGATGATGTTCTTGAACAGCTGCCGCTGGCGTGAATCGCTGTAGGTGCGGTTGCACAATTGCGTCAACGGCATGCCGAGAATGTGGATGTCGTCGCGGAACTTGTTGGGCGGCAGCGGCTTGGTCGAGTCGTAGAACAGGTAGCCCCCTGCTGCGATCTCGGCAACATCCTGGTCCCAGGTCTGCGGGTTCATCGCCACGAGGAGATCGACGCCACCGCGGCGGCCGAGCCAGCCGCGTCCGGAGACTCGCACTTCGTACCAGGTCGGGAGGCCCTGGATGTTGGACGGGAAAATGTTGCGAGGGCTGACGGGAACGCCCATGCGCAGGATGGATTTGGCGAACAACGCGTTGGCGGAGGCGGAGCCGGAGCCGTTGACGTTGGCGAACTTGACGACGAAGTCATTGACCGCCTCGAGCGCTTTCATGATGACGAGCTGGCTACCTCCTAGGCAGCGCGCGCCTTGCGGCGGCGTGGTCTGCAGCCCGGCCCGGCGTGCTGCATCTCGATGAGGGTTTTCTGCATGTCCCACGCCCCGGTCGGGCAGCGTTCCGCGCACAAGCCGCAGTGCAGGCAGACGTTCTCGTCCTTCACCATCACGCGCGCGGTCTTCAGTGCTCCGGAGACGTACAAGGCCTGCTCCTGCTCGGGAGCAGGCGCGCGAAGTCGTTCCCGCAACTCGCTTTCGTCGCCGTTGTCGGTGAAATTGATGCAGTCCGTAGGACAGATATCGACGCAGGCGTCGCACTCGATGCAGAGCTTGTCGGTGAACACAGTCTGCACATCGCAGTTCAGGCAGCGCTCGGCTTCCGCGAGCGCCAGCGTCTGGTCATAGCCGAGCTCGACTTCGACCTTGATGTTCGACAGCGCCTGCTTGAGATCGCGCAGCGGCACCTTGAAGCGGCTGTCGCCGGAGATGTCGTTGTCGTAGCTCCACTCGTGGATGCCCATCTTCTGCGAGGACATCGTCACGTTCGGCGGCGGACGATCGGAGATCGTTTCACCGTTGAGGAACTTGTCGATGGAGACCGCGGCCTCGTGGCCGTGCGCGACGGCGCAGATGATGTTCTCGGGGCCGAACGCGGCGTCGCCACCGAAAAAGACGTTCGGTAGCGTCGATTGCAGCGTCGTGCGGTCGACCACCGGCATGTCCCATTCGCCAAACTCGAGCCCGATGTCGCGCTCGATCCAGGGGAAGGCGTTTTCCTGGCCGATGGCCACCAGCACATCGTCACAAGGCACGAAGCGGTCGGGTTCGCCGGTCGGAACCAGCCTGCGCCGCCCGCCATCATCGTATTCGGCGCGGACCTGCTCGAACGTCATACCGGTCAGCCGCCCGTCGTCGTGCTCGAAGGTCTTCGGCACGAGGTAGTTCAGGATCGGGATACCTTCGTGCATGGCATCCTCTTTCTCCCACGGCGAGGCTTTCATTTCCTCGAAGCCGGAACGGACGATCACCGAGACTTCTTCGCCGCCGAGCCGCTTCGACGACCGGCAGCAATCCATTGCAGTATTGCCGCCGCCAAGCACGATGACGCGCTTGCCGATGCGGTCGATATGTCCGAAGGCGACCGACGAGAGCCAGTCGATGCCGATGTGGATGTGATCCGCCGCTTCGTTGCGTCCGGGGATGTCGAGATCGCGGCCACGCGGTGCGCCGGTGCCGACGAACACGGCATCGAAGTCCTGGTCGAGCACGGATTTCAGGGAGTCTACCCACACGCCGCCGCGGAATTCGACGCCCAAGCGCATGATGTAGCCGACTTCTTCGTCGATGACCTCTTCGGGCAGACGGAACTTCGGGATCTGGCTGCGGATCATGCCGCCGGCGCGTTCCTCGCCGTCGAACACGACCACCTCGTAACCGAGCGCGGCGAGATCGCGCGCCACCGTCAGCGATGCCGGGCCGCCCCCGATGCAGGCTATGCGCTTGTCGATCCGACGCCGCGATCTTCGCGGCATCTTCTTGATTATGTTGCCTTTATAGTCCGCCGCGACACGCTTGAGGCGGCAAATCGCGACGGGTTCCTCTTCCACGCGACCGCGCCGACAGGCGGGTTCGCAGGGCCGGTCGCAGGTGCGTCCGAGGATGCCGGGAAAGACGTTGGACTCCCAGTTGACCATGTACGCGTCGGCGTAACGGCCAGCGGCGATCAGGCGGATGTACTCCGGCACCGGCGTGTGCGCCGGGCAGGCCCATTGGCAGTCAACGACTTTATGAAAGTAATCGGGGTTACCGATATCCGTGGGCTTCAAGCGCCACCCCTCCTTGCGGGATCGTCATCACCGTTCTCCCGTGCCCGGCAAGTGCGACCGGGCGCCCCGATTCTACGCTCGGCGCGAGAGTCGTGCCAAGAAGCCCGCCGCGGTATTCGTGGCGGGGACCTTGACGTCGGATCGGTGCCCTGCCGGAAACTCGGCTGCCGGGCGTTCGGTGCGCGACCTCGCGCGCTAGACTACGGGGCCGGTCCGTCGTCGGGGCGCTTGCGAGCGGGCGGCGTTGCCGTGCATGCCGCGCGACGTCGGTCTCGCGACGCCGGCACCGATCATCGCGATTCACGTGTGGGGGCACGCGTTGTCAGCAAGAGGCGAGGTTTCCTTTCAGGTCATCGACAGGGTCGGCATGCCGCACGTGCTGGCCTTCGTCTGCGCTCGGCTCGCACCCTACGAGACGGCCCGGTTGGACTGGATCAAGCTCCTGCCCCTGAAGCGCAACGTCCTGCTCCACGGCGCTTGCCACTACCCGTATCGAGACGACGGCCCCGGCCGTTTCCGCAGTCATGGTTATCGCATACGCGCCAGCGTCAACGTCGAGATGCCGCCGCCCTATAGCTACGTGCACTGGGCGCGGATCCCGGCGCCCGGCAGTCGCCGCGGCTGGCGTTCGGGCGAGTTCGAGTTCCGCTTTACCGATCTGGAGGAATGCGCGGTGCACACGCTGGCGCATGAATGCTTCCACTTTCTCGCCGACTCGGGCCAGATCGTCGAACGCAACACCGAGGCCAATGCCAACTGGTGGGCGGATGCGTGGCTGGGTGCGTTTCGCGCCACTCGCACCGCGGAACCGTCCCCATAGTCTGTTTCAAACTGCGACGGCCGGCCTGCCCCGCCAGGACCGCCGACGCCCTCGGGCGGCCGAAAAATGGTACGCTGCGCGCGGTTTTTCTCTCACCCGCAAGCGAACTTGGAGGGGCGGCCCCATGAAGGCGGTAGTCGTACACGAAGTCAATGATTTTTCGGTGGTGAACGTCGATCTCGATGCACCCAAGACCGGCGAGGTGCTGGTCAAGATGGGCGCGACCGGCATCTGCCACTCGGATCTTTCGATCATCAACGGCACTATCCGTTGGAAGCTGCCGTCGGTCATCGGCCATGAGGGCGCGGGCATCATCGAGCAGGTCGGCGAAGGCGTGACCAACGTCAAGCCGGGCGACCACGTGGTGCTCTCGTTCATTCCGAATTGCGGGGAATGCTACAGCTGCCTGCGTCACGAGCCCTACATGTGTCGTCAGAACAAGCCCCATGGCGGACTGCTCGACGGTACCAGCCGCGTGCGCATGAACGGTGAGGAGATCGCGGTGATGTCCTTCCTCGGCAACATGGCCGAGTACTGCGTGGTGCCGGCAGCGTGTGTCGTGTCGATCGACAAGTCCTACGATTTCAAGGCGGCCGCGCTGGTCGGCTGCGGTGTCACCACGGGTGTCGGTGCCGCGATCAAGACCGCGCAGGTCGAGCCGGGCTCGACCGTTGCCGTGTTCGGCTGTGGCGGCGTTGGCCTCAACGTCATCCAGGGAGCACGCATCGCCGGTGCGGCACGCATTATCGCCGTCGACCTGTCAGCCGAGAAAATGGAGATGGCCAAGGCTTTCGGTGCCACGGACACGGTCACCCCGGGGGGCGACGCGGTCAAGGACATCATGGGCATGACCGACGGCATTGGCGTCGACTATACCTTCGAGGTCGTCGGAAACGGCAAGCTCATCGAGACCTGTTTCAAGGCGACCCGAATGAACGGCACGTGCGTGCTGGTTGGCGTGGGACGAGCCGACGACCGTTTCTCGTTCAACGCGATGATCGTGCCTTTCACGGCCAAGACCATCAAAGGTTGCATGTACGGCAGCGCCAACTTCAAGGTCGATTTCCCCATGTACCTCGACCTCTACCGCCAGCACAAGCTCGACCTCGACAGTCTCGTCACCCGCACCTACAGCATCGACGAGGCCCCTGAAGCGTTTGCCGATCTCGAGAGCGGCAAGAACGCACGCGGCGTCATCGTTTTCTGACGTCGCTTTGCCGCGAGGCGGTTGCGCGAGGCCAGGGCGGTCCCATCCCGCCCATGGCTAGCGTTTGCCGCTGCGGACAGTGGCCGCAGCCCGCGCTTCCTGCAGGTCAGCTTTCGCATTTGGCGACCCATTAGACTGAGTTAGGGACAGCACGACGGGCGCTCCACGTTCCTTGCTGAGGCATGGGTTTCACAACCTGTCGCGCACGTACCGAAACCCCAGCACGGTCGCCCACAGGGCAATGTGGACGAGATTGAGCAACACGCGTAAGACGAAAGCGAATGCACTGGCTCGGGCGAGTTCCACACCGTATCCCTGTAGCGCCCAGGCGAGTCCTGCCTCGCTAGCCCCGAAGCCGCCGATGGCACCAATCGGCACGATGCTTAGATAAATGTACAGATTCGCGAGGAGCGCCGAGTCGATCATGTCGATGGCATCCGGCACGCCGTGGATGAGTGTAGCGATAGCGATGATGATGAGACACCATCGCACCAGCGCAATGGCGAAACTGGCAAGCACTTGCCGCCGCGTAAGGGCATGCTGATACCAGCGACGTACACCGAGGACCTGACGTAGCAGGTAGCGAAGCAGACGGCCGCGCCGCCAGAATCGGTGCACTGCCAGTAGCGCTCGTGCGCTCAGCGACAGCAGTAGGTCGAGGTGCGAGCACGTCACTAACAGCAGCACGAAGACGCCGACCGCGATGCTCACGAATCCTGCCGTGGCCCACGCCATCGTTGTAGCGCCGAGCGCAAGCACGAACAGCAGCGTGACGACGAGAAAGTCCTGTAATCGGTGATACAGGCCGATGAAGACGGCCCGTCCTGGCGGTAGACCGAGCCACGTATGCATGAAATACATCCAGCCAAGATCGCCGAGCCGGGATGGCAGCAATGCAATCAGCAGGACGTGCCAGGCGACGACGCGGCTCGCTTGCGTACGGGCTGCCTCGCTCGCGACGACAATGACGAGCCAGCGCATGTCGAGTACGGCGCAGCTCATCAGACATGTAACGGCAAGAAGAATCGGGGGCAGAGAAAGCGTCGCCAGAGTAGCTACCAGGGCTGCGGCGTCCAGCGTGAGCACGAACCACGTTGCCATGACGAGCGTGCCGCCTGCAGCGCTCAACCAGGCGGCGCGGTGTGTATTGACCCGCAGGTAGTTGGGCAAGCGTATCAACATGACTCTACGGTCCGCGTCGCGAAGTCATTGACGACCTCACTCAGACGCAAGGCTGTAGTGCTTGGCACCGGCCCGGCCTCAGTGAGTTTCCCTGCCCGACGATAGCGACAGGAGGACGGTTCCTATTACCGGTGTGGAGAGTGCGTCCTCCGTGCCGCCGCGGCTCGCCTGTCGGTGGGGCAGAGGATCCGCATCATGCAAAATGCGGCATGACTTCCCGGGCGAAGAGTTCGACCGAACGCATGGCGTCGGCGCCGCTGATGCCGGGCAGATGCATCCAGCAAACCACCTCGGTGGGCTTGACGGCCTTCTCATAGATCCGCAGCTGCTCGATGGCGAACTGCGGATCGCCGATGATGTAGCGATTCTTGAAGGTGTCGAAGCTCACCTGTGTCTTGTCCGTGATGATCGAGCCGTCCGCTGCGCGCAGCACGCGCTCACCTGCCGCGGATGCCGCACCGTAGAGCTCGGTGAACAGGTAGTTGAGGGCCGGCGCGGCGATCTCCTCGGCGCGAGCCTTGGTCTCGGCGACGAAAACCGTGCGCATGATGGGGCGCTCGGTGATGTTCCAGCCGATCTTGTTCGCTTCCGCCTCGTAGACTGCAAAATGTTCCTGCAACTCTTCAGGGCCGTGGCGTGGTGACATGATCTGAACGGCATGGCGGCGTGCCGCGCGGCGCAGCGAGGCCTTCGCCGACACCCCGTACCAAAAGGGTGGATGGGGCGACTGTACCGGCTTCGGGGTCATGCGCGTCTCAGGCACCTTGTAGAACTTGCCATCGAAGGAGAACGTGTCCTCGGTCCAGGCCGTGGTCATCAGGTCGAGCGCCTCTTCGAAGCGCTGCACGCGCTCGTCGCGCGGGATCCCGTGCGCTTCGAACTCCGCGGCGACGTATCCGGGGGCGACGCCGAATATGAAGCGCCCGCCGGCCAGGTTGTCGAGGACGGCGATGTCCTCGGCGAGCTTGAGTGGCGCGTAGAGGGGCACGAGGAGTACGCCGGTACCGATGCGCATCGTACGGGTGACCGCGGCAGCGCCCGCGCAGGCGATCAGGGGGCCCGGACACAGGCCGTCTTTCTGCGCATGATGGGAGACCTGGAAGCTCGAGCTGTAGCCCAGATCCTCCGCGCGCGGCAGGCACTCGAGCATGTCACGGTAAGGCTGCTGCCAGGAGACGCCGCTGCCGGGCGGCACTTGCAGGGAAAACGTGAGACCGAATTTCATCAGGCGCGTCCTTTCGTTCAGGCCATGACCGGCGCAATCGCGCAGCCGATCTCGGTCAGCGCGGCGCGCACGGCGTCGCCGACCGCGGTTGCGTTAGGACCGTCGCCGTGGATGCACAGGCTCTCGGCCTCGAGTGCGATGAGCGTGCCGTCCGTGGCTTCGACCTTACCGGTCTGGACGAATCGCTTGACCTGGGCCGCGGCGAAGGCCGTGTCGGTCTCGTGCTTGGCGCGTTGCAGCACGAGCGAACCGTCCGGCGCATATTGCAGGTCCGGGTAGATCTCTCCGACGACGCGTATGCCTTTCTTCTTCGCCGCTACCGGCATCGCGGCGTCGATCGGCGCGGGCCAGTAGAGCATCGGCGTGTCGGACAGTCCGGCGATTGCATCGGCAACGGCCTCGGCGAGCGCCTCGTCTGTGCGTAGCACCGAGTAGAACGCACCATGCGGCTTGACGTGGTGCAAGGACATGCCGTGCATCCGCAGCGTCGCCTGCAGGGCACCGGTCTGGTAGACCACGTAGGCGTGCGCGTCTTCGGGCGTGATGTTCATCGCGCGACGGCCAAAGCCGAGCAGGTCAGGCAAGCCCGGGTGCGAGCCGACCGCAATGCCGTGCTCCTTCGCCATGGCGACCGTCTGCAGCATGGTGACGGGGTCACTGGCGTGAAAGCCGCAGGCCACGTTGGCCGTGGTGATGCGCGGCATCATGCCGGCATCGTCGCCCATCGACCAGTTACCGAAGCTCTCCCCCATGTCGCAGTTGATGTCCATGAAATTGATCATCGCGATCTCCTCGAATCCGAATTGAACCGGAGTGTAGCCGTGGCTCCCACGCCCCCGCCACCCGTGCCCGGCGCCACGGCCCGCGCGCGCCACACGAATTTGACAGCCTGCCTGCCGATCCCGATAATGCGCCCCCTGTTTCCGCCTCCGGGTGGAACGTGCGCCCGTAGCTCAGCTGGATAGAGTACCTGGCTACGAACCAGGTGGTCGGAGGTTCGAATCCTTCCGGGCGCGCCATTAAAAAAGGGTCCTCTGGGCCCTTTTTTAATGGGGTTCTCGGAGGCCGAGGCGAGCCTCCCCAGGTTCGACAATCTCGCGCAGCGAGATTGGACGCCGGCCACAGGCCGGCGCCCCGCAGGGGTGAGCGTGCGCCTGAGCGCACGCGAATCAATCCTTCATCCTTCCGGGTACCCCTGATGCGCAGTCCTTCGCCCGGGGGCGTCCCGGCCGCGCTGCCCGATGACTTTGATATGCTCCGGCGCCTCTGTCACGAGGGGAGCATCAATGAACGCCGAGCAGAACAAGCGGCTCGTCCGCGATACCTGGAACGCGGTCACCGCCGGTGACATCGAGACGTTCCTGGGCAATCTTGCCGATGACGTCACCTGGACGTTCTTCGGCTCGCACCGGTTCGCCGGCACGTTTCGCGGCAAGGACGAGTTGCTCGCTAAGTTGTTCGGGCCGCTCGCCGAGGTGCTCGAGGACGGTATCAAGGTCACCATCGATTCGATGACGGCGGAGGATGACCGCGTGGTCATCGAGGCACGTGGCGAGGCGCGCGCCAAATCGGGCGCACCGTACAACAATCACTACTGCATCGTGATCACGGTTGCCGACGGGCGCATCCGCCACGTACGCGAGTATCTCGACTCCGAGCTCGTCACGGCCGTGTTCGGGCGCTGAGGCGTCACCCCTTTCGATTCTTTTTTGTGTCGATCCCGCGGCGTGACCGGGATCGTGGCCTCGCGCGAGGAGTGAGCCCATGGCCGACAAACGCCTTCTGATCGCCAATCGTGGCGAAATCGCCATCCGCATCATGCGCAGCGCCGCCGAATGCGGCTACACGACGGTGGCCGTACATGGCGCGGATGATGCGGCGAGCTTGCACGTACGTCGCGCGGCGTGCGTTGCCGCACTGCCGGGCCGTGGCGCGGCCGCATACCTCGATGCCGCGGCGCTCCTTGCCGCGGCGCGCGCGCACGACGCGGGCGCGGTGCACCCGGGCTACGGCTTTCTCGCCGAGCAGGCCGATTTCGCCGCCGCGGTAGAGGCGGCGGGAATCGTGTTTGTCGGACCAACCGTGGCTCAGCTCGCGCTCTTCGGCGACAAACTGGCGGCCCGCCGCGTTGCCGCCGAGCACGGTGTGCCGGTGCTGGATGCCTCGCCCGGGCTCGGCGACGTGGAGGCGCTCGAGGCTTTCCGGCAACAGTGCGGTGACGGCTGCAGCGTGATCCTGAAGGCGGCCGCTGGCGGCGGCGGGCGCGGCATGCGCGTGCTCGCTCCCGGTGCGGAGGCCGAACGGTTGTGGCGTGCTGCGAGCGCGGAGGCGGAAACCGCTTTCGGCGACGGCCGCGTGTACGCCGAGCGCTACGTGCCGCGGGCGCGACACGTGGAGGTGCAGATCCTCGGTGACGGGCAGGGTGGCGTCACTCACCTGTGGGAGCGTGACTGCTCGGTGCAACGTCGTCACCAGAAACTCGTCGAGATCGCCCCCGCGCCGGGTCTGGATGCGGGCCTGCGCGAGCGTTTGCTCGATAGCGCGGTGCGGCTCGCGCAGGCGGGTGCTTATCGTGGTCTGGGGACGTTCGAGTTCCTGGTCGATGTCGCCAGCGGCGATTACTTCTTCATCGAGGCCAACGCACGGCTGCAGGTCGAACACACCGTGACCGAGGCGGTGCTCGGCCTCGACCTCGTCGCACTGCAGCTCGCGGTCGCCGAGGGTGCGACGCTGGCCGATCTCGACCTGGCCGAGCCGCCGGCGCCGCGCGGTTTCGCGGCGCAGTTGCGCATCAACGCCGAGTCGCTTGCCGCTGACGGCAGCACCCGCGCCGCGGGTGGCACGCTGCGCACGTTCGAACCGGCCAGTGGCCCCGGCATTCGCGTCGACAGCGCGGCACACGCCGGGTACGTCGTGCATCCTGCTTTCGACTCTCTGCTCGCCAAGCTCATCGTGCATGTCGAGGCCCAAGACTTCGCGCTGCTCGTGCGTCGCGCGCGGCGCGCGGCGGACGAGTTCGTGGTGCGCGGCGCGGATACCAATCTGCCCCTGCTCCGAGCGATCCTCGCGCATGATGCCTTCTCCGCCGGGTCGATGGACACGGCTTTCGTCGAGCGGCACGCCGTGGAACTCGCGCAGACGGCGGCGCAGTACACCGACACGGACTCCGAGGCTGCCGTCGAGCGCGATGAGCGAGCCCGTGAGGTGCCGAGCGCACCGCCGGGCCAGCAGACCGTCGCCGCGCCGATGCGCGGCAGCGTGGTCAGCGTCGCGGTGTCCGATGGCGAGTACGTGCGGCGCGGTCAGCAGCTCGTGCTGCTCGAGGCGATGAAGATGCATCACGAGATAGTCGCTGCCCGCAGCGGTACCATCGCCCGGGTGCTCGTCGCGGTCCACGATGTCGTCGACGAGGGGGCGCCGATCGTCTTCCTGGCGCCGGACGCCGCGGCGGACACGGCGTCGGAGCAGGCGGCCACGCTCGAACTCGACGCCGCGCGGGCGGATCTCGACGAGGTTCGCGCCATGCATGCGCTCGGGCTCGACGAGAACCGTCCCGAGGCGGTCGCCAAACGCCGGCGCATCGGTTCGCGCACCGCGCGCGAGAACGTCGCGGACCTGTGCGATCCCGGCAGCTTCATCGAGTACGGCGCGCTCGCCATCGCCGCGCAGCGGCGCCGGCGCTCGCTCGACGACCTGCACGCGAATACGCCGGCCGACGGCATGATCGCCGGTTTCGGTACGGTCAATGCCGACCTGTTCGGCGAGGATGCGACGCGCTGCGCGGTGCTCGCCTACGACTACACCGTGCTTGCGGGTACACAGGGGCACAACAACCACAAGAAGAAGGATCGCCTGTTCGAACTCGCGCACGAGTGGGAGACCCCGGTAGTGTTCTTCACCGAGGGCGGCGGCGGCCGGCCGGGTGATGTCGATACCGACGACATCTGCATGAGCTGGCTCGACCTGAAGACCTTCGCGACCTGGCCCCAGCTATCGGGGGTGGCGCCGCGCATCGCGGTCAATTCGGGCCGCTGCTTCGCCGGCAACGCGGTGATTTTCGGTTGCGCCGATATCACTATCGCGACGCGCAACTCGAACATCGGCCTGGCCGGGCCGGCGATGATCGAGGGTGGCGGGCTGGGACGCTACGCGCCCGAGGACATCGGCCCGATCGAGGTGCAGAGCGCCAACGGCGTGGTCGACATCACCTGCGCGGACGAGCAGGAGGCGACCGCCGTCGCCCGCGCGGTGCTCGGCTGCTTCCAGGGCCGTCAGGCGGACTGGGACGCGGCCGATCAGCGCGTGCTGCGGCATCTCATCCCCGAGGATCGCCTGCGCGTCTACGATATCCGTGCCGTGATCGAGGCGCTCGCCGATGCCGGGTCGGTCATCGAGTTCCGGCGCGACTACGGCATCGGCCTGGTCACCGCCCTGATTCGCGTCGAAGGGTACGCCTTCGGCCTGATCGCCAACGACCCCCGCCACCTCGGCGGTGCCATCGACGGTGACGGCGGCGAGAAGGGCGGCCGCTTCCTGCAACTGTGTGATGCGTTCGGCCTGCCCGTGGTGTCCTTGTGCGACACGCCGGGCTTCATGGTCGGACCCGACAGCGAGAAGACCGCGGCGGTGCGCCGCGGCGCGCGCCTCATCGTGGCCAGCGCCAACCTTTCGGTGCCGCTGTTCACCGTCATCGTGCGCAAGGGCTACGGCCTCGGGGCGCAGGCCATGGCCGGTGGCAGTTTCCACGAGCCGTTCTTCACCATCGCCTGGCCCACCGCCGAAATGGGGCCGATGGGCCTGGAAGGGGCCGTGGTGCTCGGTTTCCGCAAGGAACTCGAAGCAGCGCCCGACGAGGCGGCGCGCAAGCGTCTCTACGACGATCTCGTCGCCGGCATGTATCGCAAAGGGAAAGGAGTCTCGGTGGCGTCCGGTTTCGAGATCGACGCGGTCATCGACCCGGCGGAGACGCGCGCCTGGCTGGTGCGCGGGCTTAAGGCAGCCGGGCGCCGGGGGCACCGGCGTCAGCGTTACGTGGATGTCTGGTAGCGACGCGCACGAGGTGTGCCCGCTGTTCCGGTGGCGAGGCGCCGGCCATGCTCCCGGTATCGGGCGTGTTTCCCGCGCAGCACGGGGTGCTTCGGTGAGGTCTGAACGGAACCGTTCAAGGTATTCTCGTCAGGGCCGCTAAATCGATGGAATCGCTTAGACGAGTCCGGTCCGCCTGAGGGGCGGAGTCGCCGCCGAGCTTCCACGACGGAGTAGCCTCATGAATCTCGATATCAGCCGCTGTTCGGTGGTCATCGCCGATGGCGACGCGGCCGCGGCCGGCCATGCCGGTGCCCTGCTCGAGGCGGCTGATTTCGAGTGCACCTGCTGCGCGACACCGGCGACCCTGGTCGAACTCCTCAGCGGACAGGCAGCCCGATTCGACGCGATCGTGCTCGGGATAGACGCGAGACGCGGTACGGGCTCCGACGTGCTGCGCGCGCTCAAAACCGAACCTACGCTGCGGCGCATCCCCGTCGTCATCGTCGGGCCGGCGCACGACGGCCATGTCGTCAGCGCCGGGATCCGTGCCGGCGCGCACTATTTCGTCCCCCGTCCGCTGGACCCGGCGTTGCTCGTCTCGGTCTTGCGGGCAGCCATCGCAGAGCGTCGTGCCTACGTCGACCTCGAACGGGAACTCGAAGTGACCGTGGGGTCGGTGGCGTTGCTGCGGCGGGCCGAGTTCGAATTCCGGACTGTCGAACAGGCCCGCTTGCTTGCCGGGCTTTTGGCGAAGGTCGCCGCGGATCCGGTGCGGGTCGTGACGGGGCTGTGGGAACTCATGCTGAACGCCGTCGAGCATGGCAACCTGGGCCTCGATTACGCCGCGAAATCGGCCTTGGTCGAAGCCAACGCCTGGGCTGACGAGATTGAGCGGAGGCTGGCGTGTGAGCCCTATCGCAATCGCGTCGCGCGCGTGAGCGTGATGCACGACGATGCAGCGCTGCGGTATCGCATCGTCGATTCAGGAGAGGGTTTCGAGCCGTCGCCCTTCCTCGATTTCGATCCGGGAAGGCTCGCGCACGTACATGGCCGCGGCATCGCGATGGCGCGGCGCGTCAGCTTCGATGAAGTGCGCTATCATGGCAAAGGAAACGATGTTGAAGCGACCGTGTACCTCGAAACGATGTCGCCGGACACTCACTCACGCGACTACGGAGTAGCGCTCAGGGCTGTTTCTTCGACGGCCTGAGCGGGGAATCGAACGCTGGGCGAGCGCGGCAGCGGGATGCGCTACCAGGATGGCGCGCGGTGACTTCGCGATCCAAGGATTCAGGTGATCGGGTTTGAATGCTGTGGGAATGAAGAAGCACAAGGCTTACCTTGCCCCGAACGAAGTAGCGGAGCTGTTGATGGTCTCGCCGGTGACCGTGCGGCAATGGGCCGCAAAGGGTCTGTTACCGGCGCACACGACGGCAGGCGGACACCGCCGTTTCCTCCTCGAAGAGGTCGAAAAATTCGCTCGCGCGCGCGGTATGTCGAGCACGCTCGCTTCGCGCGGTGAGGGTTATCGAATCCTTGTCGTCGATGACGACACGAGTTTTCTGGGTTTCCTGCGCGAACTGCTCAGCAGCGAGCAGGACTTCGTCATCGAAACCAGCCATGACGGCTTCGATGCGGGGCTCAAGATCCCGCAATTCCTTCCCCATGCCGTGCTTCTCGACCTGATGATGAACGGCCTCGACGGTTTCTCCGTTTGCGAGCGCATCAAGTCCGATTCGCGTACGAGGCACATGCGTGTCATCGCGATGACCGGCATGCCGACCGCACAGAGCCGGGCGCGCATCCTCGCCGCGGGTGCGGAAGTGTGCCTGACCAAACCGCTCGACGCCGACGAACTCATCGCCCTGCTCCGCAGCGAAGCGCTGGCGCGCGCGTGAGCGGCGCTGCTGGAGCAACGAGCGGCACGTTCCGCCGGTCGCCGGCAGGCGGTCGCTGAGTCCGGAAAGCGATGAAATACTGTCCCTACTGCGGCTCGCCGCTGGTCCGCATGATGCTCAACGACCGTGAGCGGCCGGTGTGCTCCGAGCCGAAATGCGGTTTCGTCCACTGGAACAACCCGATACCGGTCGTCGCCGCGATTGTCGAGCATGCCGACCGCGTTTGCCTCGTGCGCAACGTCGGCTGGCCAGCCCACTGGTATGGCCTCGTCACCGGCTTCCTGGAGTCGGGCGAGATGCCGGAAGAGGCGGTCTTGCGCGAGGTCGAGGAAGAACTCGGATTGAGCGGCACGCTCGAGTCCTACATCGGCATGTACGAGTTCTACCGCAGCAATCAGCTCATCATCGCCTATCACGTGAGCGTGGCGAGCGATGCCGTGAGCCCGTGCCAGCAGGAGATTGCCGATTACAAGTGGGTCTCGGTCGACTCCGTGCGTCCCTGGAGTGCGGGCACCGGCAAGGCCCTGCGTGACTGGCTCGCGGCCCGCGGTATCGAGCGCGAGCTGGTGGATTTCAACGACGGGGCGAATTGAGCGCCGTTCGCGCGGGCGGCGGCCCTTCGGGCACCGGGTCGTAGCCACTGCCTCCCCACGGGTGGCAGCGCAGCACGCGTGTCACGGCGAGGCGGAGTCCGCGCCGGGCGCCGTGGCGTTCTATCGCTTCGAGCGCGTAGGCCGAACAGGTCGGCAGGTAGCGGCAGCGGGGCCCGAGCACGGGCGAGAGCAGCCAGCGGTAGCCGCGAATCGCGCCAACCAGCGCGGCAGCCGTCAGGCGCGCCGCGGCGCTGCGGGTCTCAGGCCGCGGTGTGGGGGGTCGCATCCGGCGTTTCGTAGCCGGACTTGGCGAAACGCTGGCCACAGTAGTAGCAGTCGACCCAGGTGCGGCCATCGAAGGGCAGGTACACAAGCGGATGACCGAGCGCGCCACCGCCGCCATCGCAGCCGATTTCGTCGAGTGCATCGTCGACGATCTTGATTTCTCTTGGTTTGGTATTCACGCGTGTCGCGCCTGTAGATTCATGCTCGGCGGGCGGGTGCCGCAGCCGCGGCTATTCTATAGTATTTCGTCCAATGACCAGAACGCCGCCAGGGCGGTCCTCCCGTGACCGTCGCGGCTGCCACGCACCGACAGGGAATCTCCAATGGCCAAGGTTTCACTGCAATCACCCGTCAACATGAATGCCGAGGAGCTGTGGAAGCTGATCGGCCAGTTCAACGCCCTGCCGGACTGGCATCCGGCCGTGGTCAGCAGCAAGCTCGAAGATGGCGGGCGCATCCGCCGCTTGAGTCTGCTCGGCGGTGGGGACATCGTCGAACGCCTCGAGCAGATCGAGCAGGGCGACCGGCTCTATCGCTACAGTATCGTCAGCGGCCCGCTGCCGGTGGCGAACTACACCGCGACGCTGCGCGTCAAAGACGACGGTCATGGCGGTTCGATCGTCGAGTGGTCGAGTGAGTTCGACCCGTCCGGCGCAACCGAAACGGACGCGACCCAGGCGATTCAGGACGTCTACAAGATGGGCCTCGACAGCTTGCGCAAGATGTTCGGCGCCTAGCCGAGGTGCCGGTAGCGCGGCGGCGCCGGCAGGTCGCCGTAGCGATCATGCGGACGCAGACAGCCTGCGCGGAAGTATGAAATCATGCGGCCTCGAATGACTTCGAGGAGATCCCGACCGCCGCCATGCTGAGCGCCGTCGACAAACGCAAGCTGCGCCAGAGCGCGCACCACTTGAAGCCGGTCGTGCTGATAGGCCAGCATGGCCTGAGCGCGGCCGTGATGGCCGAGATCGAGCGGGCCTTGTTCGATCACGAACTGATCAAGATCCGTTTCCGCGGCATGGGTCGCGAGCTGCGCGAGCAGGAAATCGCGCGCGCCACGCGCGAACTCGATGCCGAACTCGTCGGCAGTGTCGGCGGTACGGCGGTGCTCTATCGCGAGAACCCCGAACGCAAGCGGACCCGCAGCACACCATGAAGGTCGATCTTGTCGTGCTGGGAGCGGGGCCCGGGGGCTACACGGCGGCGTTTCGCGCTGCCGACCTCGGCCTCGAGGTGGCGCTCGTCGAGCGCGACCCGGTGCTCGGCGGCGTCTGTCTGAACGTCGGCTGTATTCCTTCGAAGGCATTGCTGCACGCTGCGCGCGTGATCAGCGAGGCGCGCGAGTTCGAGCGCCACGGTATCAGCTTCGGTGCCCCGGACATCGATCTCGAACGGCTGCGTGGGTGGAAGGAAGGTGTCGTCGGCCAGCTGACCCGCGGTCTCGGCGGACTGGCTGAAAAGCGCAAGGTGCGGGTGGTGCACGGAGAGGGCCGTTTCGCGGGCGCCAGGCAAGTTGAGGTGCGCGACGATACCGGCGCCGTTACGACCATCGAGTTCGAACAGGCGATCATCGCGGCCGGTTCCGAGCCCGTCACCCTGCCCGGTGTGCCTCACGAGGACCCACGCGTCATCGACTCGACCGGGGCGCTCGCGCTTGCCGATGTGCCGGCGCGGTTGCTGGTCATCGGCGGTGGCATCATCGGCCTCGAGATGGCTACTGTCTACATGGAACTCGGCGCCGCGGTGACGGTGGTCGAAATGATGCCGGGCCTGATGACCGGTGCCGATCCCGACCTCGTCAAACCCCTGCAGAAGCGCCTGTCGAGCCGCCTCGAGGCGATTCACGTCGCGACCCGCGTCGAAGCGGTGGAGCCCGGCGAGGACGGCCTGCGGGTGCGTTTCACCGGCGAAGGCGCGCCGCAAGAGGCGGTCTACGACCGCGTCCTCGTCGCGGTCGGGCGGCGCCCGAACGGGCATCGCGTCGGCGCCGAGGCCGCCGGGGTGACCGTCGACGAGCGCGGCTTCATCGGTGTCGACGGCCAGATGCGGACCAACGTGCCGCACATCTTCGCCATCGGCGACGTCGTCGGCCAGCCCATGCTGGCGCACAAGGCCGTCCACGAAGCCAAGGTCGCGGCCGAGGTCGCGGCCGGTCACAAGGTGGCGTTCGATGCGCGGGTCATTCCCTCCGTGGCCTATACCGATCCCGAAGTCGCCTGGGTCGGCATGACCGAGGCGCAGGCCAAGGAAGCCGGGATCGCGGTCGGCAAAGGCGTCTTCCCGTGGGCTGCGAGTGGGCGCTCACTTTCATTGGGGCGCAGCGAAGGACTGACCAAGCTGTTGTTCGACGCCGACAATCGGGTGATCGGCGCGGGGCTCGTCGGACCCAATGCCGGCGACCTCGTCGGCGAGGTGGCGCTGGCCATCGAAATGGGATGCGATGCGGAGGACCTGGCGCTGACCATTCATCCGCACCCGACGCTGTCGGAGACGATACCGATGGCGGCCGAGGCGTTCAGTGGAACCATTACTGACCTCTACCTGCCAAAGAAGACGTCAAAGAAGTGAGCGAGTGCGCCCGGGGACCGGACGTACGCCGCTCTGAGTGCCCCTGTACATGCGGGGGCGATCCGCATCGCGCAATCAGGCGCAGCGCAGTCGGCGGGCGGCGCTGCCGCTAGCCCAACGGTCGCTGGCGTCCGCGTCAGCAGGCGTTGCTTGACAGGCGAAGGGCGCGTCCCTAGAGTTCGCCGCAACAAAATGTTGCATCGCAACATACGTCGCAGGAGACCGCCGGCGCCTGCCGTCACGGCGGTGAGGAGGCATCATGGCAAACGATCACCCGGCGACCGACCTGCCGAGCCCGCTCGAACTCAGCGAAACGCTCGCCAAGGTCAGTGCCCAGACCCAGGAATTGCTGCAGCAATTCATCGATACGCGCGGCACCGCCGAACTCGGCAAGCTCGATCCGATGGGCCTGCTGCCGGCCTACGCGGCGCTCACGCGCGAGCTGATGCGCGAACCGGGCAAGGTGCTCGAGGCCCAGTTGAACGCCTGGAATGCCTACCTGCAGGTATGGCAGCGCACCGCGCAGCGCTTCTTCGGGCAGCGCAGCGAGGATGCCGTCGCCGCCGAGCCGTCTGACCGACGCTTCAAGGCCGAGGACTGGGAGAACAATCCGTTCTTCGATTACGTCAAGCAGACTTACCTGGTCACGGCGCAGACGCTGCAGGCGCTGATCGCCGGAGCCGAGGGCCTCGACGACAAGACGGCGAAGAAGCTGGCCTTCTATACCGACCAGTATCTCGACGCCATTGCGCCGACCAACTTCGTCATGACCAATCCCCAGGTACTGCATGCCACGCTCGAGAGCGGCGGCCGCAACCTGGTCGAGGGGCTGAAGAACTTCCTTGCCGACATCGACCCGCGGGATGGTCGCCTGCGCACACGCATGGTCGACACCAGCGCTTTCGAACTCGGCCGCAACGTCGCCGTCACGCCGGGCAAGATCGTCTACCAGAACGAGCTACTGCAGCTCATCCAGTACGCGCCCGCAACCGAACAGGTGCACCGCCGTCCGCTGCTGATCATCCCGCCGTGGATCAACAAGTACTACATCCTCGACCTGCAACCCAAGAACTCCTTCATCAAGTGGGCGGTCGACCAAGGCCTCACGGTGTTCGTGATCTCCTGGGTGAATCCCGACGAATCGCTCGCTGACAAGGACTTCGAGGATTACGTCGTCGAGGGCGCGCTGGCCGCGCTGGGCGCGGTCGAGGAGGCGACCGGCGAGCATTCGATCAACGTCATCGGTTACTGCCTCGGTGGCACGCTGCTCGGCGCCCTGCTCGCGCTGATGAAAGCACGCAAGGACGATCGCATCCACGCGGCGACCTTCTTCACCGCGATGCTCGACTTCTCCGAACCGGGCGACCTCGGCGTGTTCATCGACGAGCAGCAGCTCGCAACGATCGAGTCGATGATGGCCGAGCGCGGTTATCTCGACGGCAGCGAAATGGCGACGACGTTCAACATGCTGCGCGCGAACGACCTCATCTGGTCGTTCGTGATCAACAACTACCTGCTCGGCCGCCAACCGATGGCTTTCGACCTGCTGTACTGGAACTCCGATTCCACGCGCATGCCGGCACGCATGCACAGCACCTACCTGCGCAAGATGTATCTCGAGAACGCCTTCTGCAAGCCGGGTGGCGTGACCATCGACGGCACGCCGATCGATCTGAACACGATCACCAACCCCGCCTGCTTCGTTTCCGCGGTCGAGGATCACATCGCGCCGTGGAAGTCGACGTTCGCCGGGGCACGCCTGCTGTCGGGGCCGGTCAAGTTCATCCTCGGCCAGGCCGGCCACGTGGCCGGCATCATCAACCCGCCCGGACCACGTCAGTACGGCTATTTCCGCGGCCCTGACGTCGACGACCTGAGTGCCGACGAATGGTTCGAGCAGGCGAACCTGTGCGAGGAGTCGTGGTGGCGCGAGTGGGCCGAATGGATCGCCGGGCACGGTGGCGGCCTGGTCGCGGCGCGCGAGCCGGGCGCGGGCGCGCTGGCGGTCATCGAGGACGCACCGGGCAGCTACGTGAGCCGGCGCATCACCTAGCCGCGCCGTGCGCGGCCGGCGACAGGCGTCTGTCAGGCGTCCGGTAGCAGCGCGGCGAGCGAGTCGGCGACGGCGTCGTCGACGTGGGTCATGAGATCTTCGATGCCGTCGGCATCGGTGCCGGTCAATTCCAGTGCCCCGGTGTCGTACTCGGGCACGGGCTCACTCTCGGCTGAACGATAGCTCGCCGCCCGCGCGGTCGTCGCGGCGATGGAGAGAACCGCGCTGTCGACCTGGTCCTCCGGGGCCAGGTTCTCGATCACGCGCGTGTGCAGCATGATCGGCAGTACGAGGCCGGCCGACAGGTTCCAGCGGCGCAGGAGCTCGGCACTGACCTCGGCATAATCGAAGCCGAATACCTCGCGCTGCAGCTCGAAGTAGGGACGTTGCAGCGCGTGTGCGCGCTCGCGGCATTCGGCAAATCCCTCGGGCAGCTCATGGGCGATGATCAGGTTGCCGACCGCGTGCAGCAGGCCGCACAGGAACAGGCGTTCCGGGGTCGGTAGTGCGCATCGCACCCCGAGTTCCCGTGCGCTGCCCGCGCAATAGACACTGAGCCGCCAGAATTCGAAGATGTCGAACAAGTCGCCGCGCAGGCGCGACAGCGAGCCGACCGCGGAGGTGGCCAGGGCCATGTCGTGGATCTGGCGCATGCCGAGTACGCGCACGGCGTGGTCGATGGAGTCGATCGGGGTCATCAGGCCGAGGTAGGCGCTGTTCACCAGGCGCAGCACGCGCGCCGCGAGCGCGGGGTCGCTGCTGACGATCGCGGCCAGGGCCCGCAAGTCGGTCTCGGGATCGTCGACGGCCTGACGGATGCGGACGTAAGCCTGCGGCAAGGGCACGAGATCGAGCATGCCGTTGACCAGCGCGGTCGCAGGCGAGCTCTCGGCGGTGGCAGTGGCGCTACTGGACATGACTGCTGTAGCGGCGATGGCATGCAGTGCTTGAGCTTCGGTTGCCAGCGCCGCGAGATTTCGTGATCGGTATCGCACTCGACGCGGGTCCGCCCCGGGGCATGGCGTCCTCCGACGGGCCTCGGTAGCGATTGGGCTGCCAGTGTTCCCGCGCGCCACGCCGCCCCGCGCGCTGGCCATGACTGGTAGGATCGCTGGCGTGTCGCATCCGGATAAAGCCCAAGCCGCCACCATCGACGCGGCCGTCGCACGCCTGGCCGCCGGCGAACTGGTCGCGTTCCCGACCGAAACCGTCTACGGACTCGGCGCCGATGCGGGTAATCCGGACGCCGTCGCACGCATCTTCGCCGCCAAAGGCCGGCCGGCCGACCACCCGGTCATCGTTCACGTTGCCGCGGCCGAGGATATCGCCTACTTCGCGCGCGCGGTGCCGCCGGCGGCATGGCGCCTCGCGCAACGCCTGTGGCCCGGCCCGCTTACGCTGGTATTGCCGCGTTCGGCCCGCGTCGACGACGTCGTCACCGGCGGGCAGGACACCGTCGGCCTGCGCTGTCCGGCACATCCGCTCGCGCGTGCATTGCTGCAAGCCTGCCGCGAAGCGGGGATTCGTGGTCTTGCCGCACCGTCGGCGAATCGCTTCGGCCGCCTGAGTCCGACTACGGCTGCGCACGTGCGCGCGGAGTTCGGGCCGGAAGTCATGGTTCTCGACGGCGGCCGCTGCGAAGTCGGCATCGAGTCGACCATCGTCGCCTTCACCGATGGTCAACCCCGCATTCTGCGCCCGGGCATGTGTCCGGCGGAGACGATCGTGGCCATCGCCGGCGTGCCGCTCGCCGACGGCGAGGCCCTCGCGCCGCGGGTGTCGGGTTCACTCGCGCAGCATTACGCACCGGCCACCCCGCTGGAACTGCTGGGCAGTGCCGAGCTGCTGGCCCGCGTGCGCGCGCTCAGCGCTGAGCGCCGCCGCGTCGCCGTGTTTGCCGGTGCTGCCACGCTGGCCTGTCTCGATGTCGGTGCGGCCGGGCTGCAAGTGCGCACGGCCGCAACAGAGCCCGCGGCCTATGCGCACGAACTCTACGTTGTGCTCCACGAACTCGATGCCGCCGATGCCGAGATCCTGCTCGTCGAGCGCCCGCCCGACGAACCCGGCTGGGAAGCCATCCACGATCGGCTCGCGCGGGCCGCGGCGGGTACTGGCAGCGCGAGCTGAATCGCGGCTGCCGGCCGAGTCGAGCGCGCCGGAACCGGTCCTAGCGGCCCAGTGCCTGCATGCCGTCCTCGAGCTTGACCTGCATTTCGGCCAGCATCATGTCGCTGACCTGGAGCAACGCGGCTTCTTCGGTCGCCGACAGTGAGACGTCGGGCATCGGCGTCACGTCGAAGCCGAGCTTGGCCGCGGTGAGATCGGCCAGGCGTACGATCAGCAGCAGGTTGTCAGTGCCGTCCGGATTTTCGTCGTGGTGCTCGAGCGCGATCTTGGCGAACTTCGGTGCCAGGTTCCAATGCTCGATGACGCGCGCACCGAGTCGCGCATGCATGTTCTCGACGAGTTCGGCGTGCAAGCCCGGTGGCACCGCCTGCGGCAGGTGACCTTCGGCGAGCGCGGTATCGAGGGCCTGGTTGACGGCGAGTTTGCCGACGTCGTGGAACAGGCCGGCCATGAACGCGTCATGCGCCATGTCGCGAAAGCCAGCGCGCTTGGCCAGCCAGCGCGCTGCGAAAGCGGTGGCGACGGCATGCTGCCAGAGTTTCTGCATGGTCGCCCGAGCCGCGGGGTCGGTGGTCTTGTAAGTGTCGCGCTGTGCGCACGACACCGCGATGTCGACGACTTCGTCCATACCGAGCCGGACGATGGCGTCGCCAACGGTGTTGACGCTGCCAAGGCCGCCGTAGAACGAGGAGTTCGCGCTTTTCAGCACGCGGCCGGAGAGTGCCGGGTCCATGGTCAGCACGCGCGCCAGTTCACCCGCCGAACAGTTCGGCTGGCGGGCTTTCTCCTGAACCAGCTCGGCGGCCTTGGGATAGACCGGCAACGTCACCTGCTCGGAATCGAGATAGCGCTCGGCGAGTTCGGTGATGGATACGGGGGCATTCACAGATTCACTCCGGACAGGCGCGCGATCTCGCGCAACGAGCGCGGCGCGGAGACCTTCGGCAGGTGCCGCATGACCTCCTGCAGCGAGGTCTGGCCCTGCGCGGCCTTGAGCAGGCCGTCTTCGAGCAGGGTCACCAGGCCCGAGGTCTCTACGCTGATGCGGCGGATTTCGTAGGATGTCTTACGGTTGAGAATGGCGTCCTTGACCATTTCGTTCATCACCAGCAGCTCGAACACGCCGATACGGCCGGCGTAGCCCGTATGGCGGCACGCGCCACAGCCGCGCCCGAGGCGGAACTGGCCGCTGGCGAGGTCTTCTTTACGCGAGGAGAGCCGGCGCAGGTCCATGGTCGAGGGCTGGTAGGGCTCGGCGCACTTGGGGCAGACGCGCCGCAGCAGCCGCTGTGCCACGATCGAGACGACCGTCGATGAGATCAGGAACGCTTCGATGTTCAAGTTGAGCAGGCGTAACAGGCCCCCGATCGAATCCTCGGTATGAAAGGTCGTGATGACCTTGTGCCCGGTCAGTGCCGCCTGGATCGCCGTTTCCGCCGAGAACTGGTCGCGAATCTCGCCGAGCACGATGATGTCCGGATCCTGGCGCACGATATGGCGCAGGGTTTCGTGGAACGTGAGATCGATTTTCGGGTTGATGCTGCACTGGGCGACTCCGGGTACCACGTACTCGACGGGGTCCTCCGCGGTGATGATGGACACATCGGGCGTGTTCATGTAATCGATCGCGCTGTACAGCGTCGTCGTCTTGCCGGAACCGGTGGGCCCGGTGATCATGACGACTCCGGTCGGCACATCGAGCGCATCGTGGGTGAAACGTTCGAGCATGCGCGGCGTCATGCCCGTGTCGTTCACGTTGACCAGCTCGCTCTTGCGATTGAGTAGGCGCAGAACCACTTTCTCGCCATGAATGGTGACGTAGAACGACGCGCGGATGTCGACCACATTGCCACTTTCGGCGTCATGGAACTCGATGCGGCCGTCCTGGTGGCGCCGCCGCTCCGCAATGTCCGCGCGGGCGAGGATCTTGAGCCGCGAGATGACAGGCGCGGTGATCGCGCCGTCGAACTCCTTGTAATCGATCATCGCGCCATCGAGTCGAAAGCGGACGCGTAGGTTGTCGTTGACCGGCTCGACGTGCACGTCGCTGACATCGCTGCGAATCGCTTCGCGCACGATCTCGTCGACGATAGCGGTGGCGGTGGTGCTGGAGTCTTCGTTACGACCATTGCGTTGACGCCGCTCGATGCCGTCGAGGCAGGCATGGATGTGCGTCCGCCGTGCGATGGACGGCTCGACGGTGCACTGGAACAGCGCTTCGGCGACGCGCCGTGAATCCGGTGCCAGGGGGTCGGCGAATGCGACCCGCACCACGTCGTCTTTGCGTGACAGCGCGAGCAACGAATGCTCGCGACAGGTCTTTAGTCGCGTGCGGTCGGTGAGCGACTGATCGATTTCCGACAGCGGGGGTTCGACCTTGGGCAGGTCGAGCAGGTCCGCCAGGACCTCGGTCAGCACCGGCTCGCTGATGGCCCGGTTCTGGATCAGGATCTCGCCGAGTTTGAGTCCTTCGCCATCGCGCTGCTGCGCCAATGCGGCGCGCAGGTCACTGGACTGGATATAGCCCAGCTCGACCAGCATGTCACCGAGGCGAATCGCGCCGGGATGCGTGCGAATGACCCGCCGGACCTGCTCGTCGGTGACGGCGCCGGTTGCCTTGAGCACGTCAAGCAGAGGCTTCTCATTGTCCAGCCTGGCCTGCACGCGGCGAGCATAGGCGAGCTGTTCGGGCGGGATCACGCCCGATTCGAGCATCAGTTCGAGGACCCGGCCGAGTTCAGCCGGCGGAATTTCCGCTGCCAGAGGGGATGCCGGGTCCTGCGGCCGAGGCTGCGCGGCAATGGCGGTTGCTGGCATCGAAGGCGGCGTCCCTGTCGTGATTTGGTGTGTGGTCTGCTTGCCTACTAGCGGCCAGGCGCCGTGCTTGCTTTAGGGTCGCCGGCCGCTTGTGGCGCACAGGTAGGGGATACTTTGCCGTTTCGCACCGTAACGGCGCCGCCTGGTCGCGTGGACAGTGGAACCTCGCGCGCCGAATCAGTATCATCGCGCGCTCTGGCGGCATGGGTGAGCGACCCAAGAGCCGTGAATCCAGTCAGTTGACGGGCGCGGCGACGCGGCACTGCTAGACTGACGAAAAAGTTTCCTGGAGAGGTGCCAGAGTGGTCGAATGGGGCTGACTCGAAATCAGTTGACCGGTTCTCCCGGTCCGGGGGTTCGAATCCCTCCCTCTCCGCCAAATAGAAAAGGCCCCATCCGGGGCCTTTTCTATTTGTGGTGCAGGGAGGCCTTGGTTCAACCCCCAAGGGTTCGAGCCGAGCACCGCAGGTGCGAGACAGCGTCGTCGCATGGCGACGACGACCCCGAAGGGGCGAGGCC
>JAPOKK010000157.1 GCA_029977665.1 Pseudomonadota bacterium
ACTCGACATACCCGTGCGCCAGGTGCTGATCGAGTCGCGCATCGTCATCGCGAACGAGGACTTTGCCAAGGACCTCGGCGTGAAGTTCGGTTACAGCCAGTTCAGCAATACCAAGAATGCGCAGCTCGATGCCAATGGTAAGTCCGACTTCATCTCCACCATCGGCGGCGGCATCCCCGGCGATGTCGAGTATCCGGGAAATACCGCCTTCCACACTGACGATCAGGAGAACTACATCGTCGATCTCGCTGCAGCCGGCGCCGCGGGCAATCTCAAGTACGCGGTAGGCCGTATCGGCAGCTACTTCCTGCAGCTCGAGCTGACCGCGCTGCAGGCCGAGGGCCGCGGTGAAGTCATCTCCGCGCCGCGCGTGATCACCGCCAACCAGCGCGAGGCGATCATCGAGGCCGGTACCGAGATCCCCTACCAGCAGGCGACCTCCAGCGGCGCTACCGCGGTGCAGTTCAAGAAGGCGGTACTGAGCCTCAAGGTGACGCCGCAGATCACGCCGGACGATCGCGTCATCATGGAGCCTGCGGTGAACAAGGACGCCGTCGGGCAGATCTTCAACGGCATCCCGAGTATCGATACCCAGGAGGTCATGACCGAGGTGCTGGTCGACAATGGCGAGACCGTCGTACTTGGCGGCATCTACGAGTCGACCAACCGCGATGACATTACCAGCGTACCGTTCTTCGGGGAGCTGCCCTACCTGGGCCGACTGTTCAAGCGCACCCAGACGCGCACCGACAAGCAGGAGTTGCTGGTCTTCGTGACGCCGAAGATCCTGAGCGAGACCTTGTCGTTGAGCGCCAACTGAGCGTCCCGGCGCCGCCGGCCGAGCAGCGGGAGCCGCATGGCTCCCGCTTTTTTTCGTCGCGGCGCAACGCTATCGTGCACGATATTGGAAAGTGCCCCGGTGGTCGCGTGACGGCAGCGTGAGCGAGCAATCCCGCATATTTCTCATCGGCCCGATGGGCACGGGCAAGACCACCATCGGCGCCCAGCTCGCGCGCCTGCTCGACTACGATTTCGTCGACGCGGACCAGGAAATCGAGCGACGAACCGGTGCCAGCGTGGCGCTGATCTTCGACGTCGAGGGCGAAGCCGGGTTCCGCGCGCGCGAAACGCGTATCATTGAAGAACTCACGCTGCGCGAGCGGATCGTCCTCGCGACCGGCGGCGGTGCGGTGCTGGCGGAGGACAACCGACACTGGCTCGCAGAGCGCGGCTTCGTGGTCTACCTGCGGACGAGCGTCGAGACGCTGATCAAGCGCATGCGCTACGACACCTCCCGCCCGCTGCTGCAGACGGCCGATCCGGAGCGAACGTTGCGTGACATCATCGAGGCCCGCGAGCCCCTGTACTCGGCGATCGCCGATCTCGTCATCGATACCGGGCGGCTGTCGGTGCGCCAGGTCGTCAAACGGATTACCAGCAACCTGCCATGACCAGCATTCTCACTGTCGACCTCGATACCAGGTCCTACCCGATCCACATCGGCCCCGGGCTGCTCGGTGACGCCGAGCTGCTGCGCGCCAGTACCGGAGCCGGCCAGGTCGTCGTGATCACCAACAGCGTGGTCGGACCGCTCTACGCCGAGACGGTGACGCGCCACTTCGGCGGGCGCGATTACCTGCAGCTCGCCGTCGAGGATGGCGAGGGCGCCAAGAGTTTCGCCAATTTCGAACGCCTCATGGGCGAACTCATCGCGCACCGCATCGAGCGCGGTGCGACCATCGTCGCGCTCGGTGGCGGCGTGGTCGGCGATCTCGCCGGTTTCGTCGCCGCCTGCTACCAGCGCGGCGTCGCGTTCGTGCAGATCCCGACGACGCTGCTCGCCCAGGTCGATTCGGCGGTCGGCGGCAAGACCGCGATCAACCATGCGCTGGGCAAGAACATGGTTGGCGCCTTCCATCAGCCGCGCGCGGTGATCGCCGATACCCAGACGCTCGCCACGCTGCCGGCACGCGAGCTGGCCGCGGGTCTCGCCGAGGTGATCAAGTACGGACTCATCCGCGACTACCCGTTTCTCGAGTGGATCGAAGCGAACCTCGACGGACTCCTCGCGCGCGACGACGAGGCGCTCGCTTTCGCCATCCGCCGTTCCTGCGAGAACAAGGCCGAAGTGGTCGCCGCCGACGAGCGCGAAAGCGGACAGCGCGCGCTGCTAAATCTCGGCCATACGTTCGGTCATGCCATCGAGGCCGCGGCCGGATACGGCGCCTGGCTGCACGGCGAGGCGGTTGCCGCGGGCACCTGCATGGCGGCGCGCATGTCCGCGCGCATGGGCCTCATCGACGCGGCCGACGTCGCGCGTATCGAGCAGCTGTTCACGCGCGCCGGACTACCCATCGCGCCGCCGCCCGAGATCGCACCGGCAACCTTCGTCGAACTCATGGGCCGCGACAAGAAGAATGTCGGCGGGCACATCCGTCTCGTTCTGCTCGAGGCACTCGGCCGCGCTATTCTGACCCACGAGTACCCCGGGGATGCCTTCGAGGCCACCCTTGCAGCCAGCCACGAGGCTGCCTGACCGCGCCGTCATGTGCGGACACGCGGGAGGGGCGTGAATGGCGCTCGCGCCGTACGCCGTGAGCAGCGCGCAAAGCCGCGGGCGCCGCGTCGCCGAAGCGCCGCCGACCTGGCGTGACGAGTTTCAGCGCGACCGCGACCGCGTGATCCACTCGTCCGCCTTTCGTCGCCTCGAATACAAGACGCAGGTCTTCGTCAACCACGAGGGCGACATGTTCCGCACGCGCCTGACCCACTCGCTCGAGGTTGCGCAGATCGCGCGCGCGGTGGCCCGCGCGCTGAGCGTTAACGAGGACCTGACCGAGGCGATTGCGCTGGCCCACGATCTCGGTCACACACCGTTCGGTCATGCCGGGCAGCACGCACTCGATGCCTGCATGCGGCCATGGGGCGGTTTCGAACACAACCTGCAGTCGCTGCGCGTGGTCGACGAACTCGAGCGGCGCTACGCTGCTTTCGACGGCCTGAACCTGTTGTTCGAAACGCGCGAGGGGATCCTCAAGCATTGCCGCGCCGAGGACGCGGCGCGGCTCGGCGAGCTCGGCGAGCGCTTCCGCACCGGGCAGCAGCCCTCGGTCGAAGCGCAGATTGCCAACCTTGCCGACGAGATTGCCTACAACCACCACGACATCGACGACGGCCTGCGTTCCGGCATCCTCTCGCTGGACGCCATCGCCGAGCACGGCGTGTTCCGTGCCGCGCTCGAGGACAGTCGCGCGGCGCATCCCGGGCTGGCCGGGCGGCGTCTCGTGCACACCGCGATTCGCGTCATGCTCGGCAGCTTCGTCGACGACCTGGTGACGACCAGCCGCGCACGCCTGGCCGAGAGCGGCTGCGCATCGCTTGCCGCCGTGCGTGCGCGCGGCGCACCGCTGGTCGATTTCTCGGCGCCGATGCGCGAGCAGCACCTCAGTCTCAAGCGTCTGCTGCATCGCGAACTCTACAACGACCGGCGCGTGCGGCGTTTCTCGGACGCCGCGCGCGACACCGTGCGCGAGTTGTTCGAAGCCTACTTCGACGACGCGGCAGCCCTGCCCGAGGAGCGTCGTATCGCCACCGACGCCGCGCCGTCCGCACGCGCCCGCGCGATCAGCGATTACATCGCCGGCATGACCGATCGCTTCGCCATCGCCGAGCATCGACGCCTGGTCGGTACGCCGCGCTGGCCGCGCGAGCTGCTCGGCACCTGAGCCTCGGCCCGGCGCCCGGCACGTCCCGATGCTGCCCTACCTGGTCACCGCGAGCCTGCGACAACGGCTCGATCTGATCGCCCATCTGCTCGCTTTCGGACGCCAGCTCGTCGTCGTCAGCGGTGCGCCGGGCAGCGGCAGGACGCGATTGCTCGCGACCCTCGCCGGCGAGGTGGAGGCGAGCTGTGAGGTGATCACGCTGGACGGGCGCGGCTGCGCCGACGGCGCGACCCTGCTTGCGCGCCTGCATGGTGCGCTGGCGCCGCCGGGCGTCGAGCCGCCGCCCGACCTGGACGAGCGGGTCGACGCCGTGCGCGCCTGTGTCCGCCAGAGCCGCGCGCGCCAGCGCCAGGTCGTCGCCCTGATCGACGACGCCGACGAGCTCGCCGACGATGCCGTCGCGATCCTGCTCGATCTCGCGCAGCGTGGCGACGAGCTCGACGAGCTGCGCGTCGTAATCGGCGTGCGCGAGGACGATGCGCTGGTTGCCCGGCTCGAAGCGGCTGCGCCTCACGCCGCGCTGGTGCACGTGGTCAGCGTGCCGCCGCTCGACGAGGCGCGCCTCGTCGAACTCGGCGAGGCGTGGTGCGAGGAACGCGACCTGCCCGAGAGCGTCGTCTCCGCGTCGACGCTGGCCGAGATCGCGCGCGCGGGCGATGGCAACCCGGGGCGCTTTCTCGCCGCGCTCGGTGCCTACCTCGATGCCGGTGCCGGGTCGGCGCGTGCCTGGCCTCGCTTTGTGCCGTCGGCGGGCCTCAAGCGAGGTGCGGGGATAGCCGTCGTGCTGCTGGCCGCGATCGGCCTGGTCGCCCTCGCACTGCACGATCGCGAGGGTGAGCGGGTTCCGGCGGAGCGCGGCCCCGCGATCATCGAGCTCAAGCTGCCACCGGCACCGCCTGACGTTGCGCCGGCAGCGGAAGCGCGCCCCGCGGCGCAACGAGCCGACGGTACGCGCCGGGCCGTGGCACCGGATCCCGTGCAGGCCCCGGTGACACCGGAGGCGCTCGAGACACCGGAGGCGCCCGGGACAGCGGAGGCGCCGGAGACGCCCGAGACGCCTAAACCGTCCGAGACAACGAAGCCGTCCGAGACACGGGAGGCGCCGGCGACCGCGGAGTCGTCGGAGATACCCGAGGAGACGGAGGAGGCAGAGAAGGCGTCCGCCATCGCGGTCGAACCGACGCCACCGGCGCGTCGTGACACGCCGCCCGCGCCGTCCGGCACGGTTGCCGACAGTACCGACTACACATCAGAGTGGGTGCTTACTAACGCGGATGCGCGCTATGTCATCCAGCTGTTCGGTGCGCGCAGCCGTGACGCCGTAGCCACGTTCCGGCGCCGTCACGGGCTCGACGGGCGCACGGCCGTTTTCGAGCTCACCCACGAAAACGCGCCGTGGTACGTGCTCGTCTACGGCCTGTACGCCGACCGTGCAGCCGCGGCGCGTGCGATTGCCGCCCTGCCGGCCGCCCAGCGCAGTGCCGGCGCCTGGCCCCGCAGCGTCGGCTCGTTGCGCAAATAGCCCTCCATTCAGTGGGTTAACCGGGCTCCTCCGCGGCGCAGCAGGAGCCGTGCCGTGGCCGCGTCAAAGCCCCGCCGGGATGACACTCCCGCACCGGGAGGCGTATAATCCGCGTCCTTTTGCGCACAGTTCCGTGCGCCTACGCATAGTTTCGAGATCTCGGAGGCTCCGCAAGCGATGGACCAGGCGATGGATAAGGCTAGCACCAGATTCCCCAGGTCCGGTGGCCCGACTGCCGGCCTGTACGACGCTGATCGTGAACACGATTCCTGCGGCGTCGGCTTCGTCGTCGACATGAAGGGGCGCAAATCGCACGCCATCATCGAACAGGCCCTCACGGTGCTCAAGAACCTGCTGCACCGCGGCGCCTGCGGCTGCGAAGAGAACACCGGCGACGGCGCCGGCATCCTGATGCAGCTGCCCGAGCGCTTCCTGCGCGAGGAATGCGCCAAGCTCGGTATCGAGCTGCCCGCGTTCGGCCGCTTCGGCGCCGGCCTCGTATTCCTGCCGCGCGACCCCGCGCAGGCCGAGCACTGCATGAGCGAACTCGCGCGCATCGCCGCCGAGGAGGGCCAGCGCGTGCTCGGCTGGCGCGAGGTGCCCAGCGACGATTCGATGATCGGCCCCACCGCGCAGTCGGCCGAACCGGCCTTCCGCCAGGTCTTCATCGCCCGTGGCGAGGGGCTGGCCGATGACGAAGCCTTCGAGCGCAAGCTCTACGTCATCCGCAAGCGTATCGAGCATGCCATCTGGAACAGCGACATCAGCGAGAAGTCGCTGTTCTACATCCCGAGCCTGTCGCACCGGGTGATTATTTACAAAGGTATGCTGATTGGCTCACAGGTTGAGCCGCTGTTCCCCGACCTGTCCGATCCGCGCATGGAGACCGCGCTCGCGCTCGTGCACCAGCGCTTCTCCACCAATACCTTCCCGTCCTGGCCGCTGGCGCAGCCGTTCCGCTTCATCGCCCATAACGGCGAGATCAACACGCTGCGCGGCAACATCAACTGGATGCGTGCGCGCGAAGCGCTGTGCAGCTCGGAGCTGTTCGGCGAGGACCTCGAGAAGCTGTTCCCGATCGTGCTCGAGGGCAACTCCGACTCCGCCGGCTTCGACCAGGTGCTCGAATTCCTGCACATGTCGGGCCGCCCGCTGCCGCTCGCCGTGCTGATGATGATCCCCGAGGCCTGGGCCGGCCACGAGTCGATGGACCCGGCGCGCCGCGCGTTCTACGAATACCACGCCTGCCTGATGGAGCCGTGGGACGGGCCCGCCTCGATCGCCTTCACCGACGGCAAGGTCATCGGCGCCGTGCTCGATCGCAACGGCCTGCGCCCGTCGCGCTACTACGTGACCAAGGACGACATGGTGGTCATGGCCTCCGAGGTCGGCGTGCTCGACATTCCGCCGGAGAACGTTCGTATCAAGGAGCGCCTGCACCCGGGGCGTATTTTCCTGGTCGATACCGAGCAGGGCCGCATCATCGACGATGCCGAACTCAAGCAGCAGTACATCGACGAGTATCCCTATGCCGACTGGCTCGCGCAGAACCGCGTGCCGGTCGACGACCTGCCGGAACCGCCGCATGTCCACGAGCCGGACCATGCCACGGTGCTGCAGCGGCAGATGGCCTATGGCTACACGCACGAGGATCTGCGCCTGCTGATGCAGCCGATGGCGCAGAACGGCGGCGAGGCCATCGGTTCGATGGGCACCGACGCCGCGCTCGCCGTGCTCTCCGACCGTCCGCGACTGCTCTACGACTACTTCAAGCAGCTCTTCGCCCAGGTCACCAATCCGCCGCTAGACGGTATCCGCGAGGAACTCGTCACCCAGGTATCGACGACCGTCGGCCCGGAGAGCAACCTGCTCTCGCCGAGCGCGGCGAGTTGCCGCCAGATCGGCCTGCATTCCTCGATCCTCGACAACCGTGATCTCGAAAAGATCCGCAACGTCGGCACGCACGGCTTCAAGAGCGCGACCATCGACACCACCTACCCGGTGGCCGAAGGCGCCGAGGGGCTCGCGCGCGCGCTCGACGCGGCCTGCGCCGCGGCCGATGCCGCGGTCGATGCCGGCAACACCTTCCTCATCCTCTCCGACCGCGGCATCTCCAAGGATCGCGCCGGTATCCCGGCCGCGCTGGTGACGGCCGGCGTGCATCACCACCTGGTGCGCAACGGCCGGCGCGTGAAGGTCGGCCTCATCATCGAGTCGGGCGAGCCGCGCGAGGTGCATCACTTCGCGGTGCTGCTCGGCTACGGCGCCGGTGCGATCAACCCCTACCTCGCGTTCGAAACGCTCGACGACATGCTGCGCCAGGGCATCCTGCGCGACGTCAAGGGTCAGCAGGAAGGCGAGTCAGAGCACGACGCGGCCGTGCGCAACTACATCAAGGCGGTCAACAAGGGCCTCATCAAGGTCATGTCCAAGATGGGCATCTCCAGCGTGCAGTCCTACCGCGGCGCGCAGATCTTCGAGGCGGTCGGTCTCGACAAGGCCTTCGTCGACAAGTACTTCACCTGGACCGCGTCGCGCATCGGCGGCATCGGCCTCGACGTGGTCGAGAAGGAAGTCAGCCTGCGCCATCACAACGCGTACCCGGCGCGCCCCGTCAAGCAGCCGGATCTCGACTGGGGCGGCGAGTACCAGTGGCGCCGCGATGGCGAATATCACCTGTTCAACCCCGAAACGGTGTTCAAGCTGCAGCACGCCACGCGCTCGGGCCAGTACGACATCTTCCGCGAGTACACCGCCAAGGTCGACGATCAGAGCGAGCATCGCGCGACCCTGCGCGGCCTGTTCCGACTGCGCAAGGTCGGCACGCCGGTGCCGCTCGAGGAAGTCGAGTCGGCAGAGGCGATCATGAAGCGCTTTCATACCGGCGCGATGTCCTACGGTTCGATCAGCGGCGAGGCGCACGAGACGCTGGCCATCGCGATGAACCGCATCGGCGGGCGCTCCAACACCGGCGAAGGCGGCGAGGACCCGGCACGCTTCACCCCCGACGCGAACGGCGACCTGCGCCGCAGCGCGATCAAGCAGGTCGCCTCGGGGCGTTTCGGCGTCACCAGCGAGTACCTCGTCAACGCCGACGACCTGCAGATCAAGATGGCCCAGGGCGCCAAGCCGGGCGAGGGCGGACAGTTGCCGGGCCACAAGGTCTACCCGTGGATCGCGAAGGTGCGCCATTCGACCCCGGGCGTCGGCCTGATCTCGCCGCCGCCGCACCACGACATCTACTCGATCGAGGATCTCGCGCAGCTCATTCACGACCTCAAGAACTCCAACCCGCAGGCGCGCGTGCACGTGAAACTCGTCGCCGAAGTCGGTGTTGGTACCGTTGCCGCGGGCGTCGCCAAGGCGCATTCGGACGTGGTCCTGATCTCCGGCTACGACGGCGGCACCGGCGCTTCGCCGGTGACCTCGCTCAAGCACGCCGGCGTGCCGTGGGAGCTCGGCCTCGCCGAGACCCAGCAGGTGCTGGTGGAGAACAAGCTGCGCGACCGCATCGTCGTGCAGGTCGACGGCCAGATGAAGACCGGCCGCGACTGCATCATCGCTGCCATGCTCGGCGCCGAGGAGTACGGTTTCTCGACCGCGCCGCTGGTCGTGATGGGCTGCATCATGATGCGCGTGTGTCACCTGAATACCTGCCCGGTGGGCATCGCCACGCAGAACCCGGTGCTGCGCGAGAAGTTCGCCGGCAAGGCCGAGTTCGTCGAGAACTTCTTCCGCTTCGTCGCCGAGGAGATGCGTGAATACATGGCCGAACTCGGCGTACGCAACATTGACGAGCTGATCGGCCGCGTCGACCTGCTCGACGTCGATCACGCGGTCGATCACTGGAAGGCGCGTGGGCTCGACCTCTCGCAGATCCTCTACATGCCGGAAGTCGGGCCGGACGTTGCCATCCGCTGCGTGCGCGAGCAGGACCACGGTCTCGAGCAATCGCTGGACCGCACGACCATCGTGCCGCTGTGCAAGGACGCGCTGGAAGAAGGCAAGCCGGTCGACGCCATCCTGCCCATTCGCAACATCAACCGCACCGTCGGTACGATTCTCGGTTACGAGATCACCCGGCGCTACGGCGGCAAGGGGCTGCCCGAGGACACCATCAAGCTGCACTTCAACGGGTCCGCCGGGCAGAGCTTCGGCGCGTTCGTACCGAGCGGCGTGACGATGACGCTCGAAGGCGACGCCAACGATTACATCGGCAAGGGACTCTCGGGCGGTAAGATCGTCGTCTACCCGCCGCGCCACGCGACCTTCGTGCCCGAGG
>JAPOKK010000233.1 GCA_029977665.1 Pseudomonadota bacterium
ACCGCCGACGGCACAGGTTGCCGCGCCCAGCGCGCCGCCGCGCGCGGTGGCGCCGACGGCTTCGCCCGCGGCGCCCGCCTCGGGCGTCGCACCGGCGTTCTCGGCGAGCCGACGGCAGGCCGCGATGTCGGCCTCGACCTGGGCCTGGCCGACCTGTTGTGCGTGAGAGGTGGGGTAGACGACCGGCTGGGTCGTGCTGCAGGCGGTGGCTGCGAGCATGGTGACTAGCAGGGCGCCGGTTTGGAGCGGCTTGCACATGCGTTCTGTCCCTGAATGATGTCCCGACATCGATTGAACCGGCGCTATTCTCGCACGGCGTCACTGAACGGCGGCTGACTCGCCCGATGCGCGTGCCGCTCAGTGACGCGGGGCATCATCGAGCCAGCGGCCGAAATCCTCGGGCTCCATCGCCGCGGCAATGTGATATCCCTGCACCTGGTCGCAGGCCAGTTCCTCGAGCAAGTCGAGCACCGCGGCCGATTCCACGCCCTCGGCGACGCAGGTCATGCCGAGGCTGTGCGTCATCTCGATGCTCGATTTCAGGATCGCCCGGTGCGCCGGGCGCTCGGCGGCATCGGTGACGAAGTTCTGCGCGATCTTGAGCTCCGTGAAGGGTACCCGTGTGAGCTGCCGCAAGTTGGAGAAACCCGTGCCGTAGTCGTCGACGGACAGGCCGAAACCGCGCATGCGCAGCCGCGCCAGGTTCTCCAGCGCCGGCGCCAGGTCCGCCATTGCCGCAGTCTCGGTGATCTCGAGGTTCATGTAGGCGGGATCGAGCCCATTCTCGACGACCAGGCGCGTCACGCTATCGGCGAAGGCGGCATTGCCGAGCGAGGCGAGCGAGATGTTCACCGAGACGACGAGCGGGTGACCCGTCGCGTGCCACTGCGCGCAAGCGCGCGCAGCCTGCACCAGCATGGTCGCAGTCAGTTCGTCGATGTGCCCGCTTTGCTCGAGCAGGGCCACGAACATGCCGGGACCGAGCACGCCGCGTTGCGGGTGGCGCCAGCGGGCCAGCGCTTCGGCGCCCACGGCCTTACCGCTGCCGAGTGCGATCTTGGGTTGGTACCAGGCCTCGAACTCGGCCCGCGCGATGGCGTCGAGCGTTTCCTCCAGCGTCAGCGTCGCGCCGGGGACCTCGTTGTCGCTCGGCAGGCGTTCCTCGATGCGGGACAGGGCCTCCGCCAGGGTAAGCTCGGTGACCGGCTTGTCGCACGTGCCGATGACGTACACACCGTAGGCGCGTGCCATGCTCTCGACCGACTCGATCAGTGCGCGAGGTTGGCCACTGATAATCATCACCGGCACGTCCAGGCGCGCTTCCCCGAGATGCCGCAGGAGCGCGAGGCCGTCCATCTCGGGCATATCGAGATCGCATACCAGCAGATCGCACCACTGTCCGGTGCTCAACGCCGCGAGCGCCTCGCGGCCGTTGGCTGCCTGCGTCACGGTATGGCTGCCGAGCCGTTCCAGCATGCGCACGATCATGCGGCGCTGGAAGTCGTGGTCCTCGACGACGAGGATGTCGAACGCGTGGTCCGTGCGCACCCGCTTACCCGTTCACCGCGTATGCGCTCGCGCAGGATGCGATGCGCCGCGTCTCGCCTTCGATGCGGTCGAGCGCGAGCGCACGGGATGCCTCGTCCGCGCCGGGCCCGGGGAACCCGCTGCAGGCGTGGGCGAGGCCGCTGGCGCCGACCATCAGGCTCGCGCCACGGATGCGGTGGACGACGCTCGCCGCCTCGGCGTCGTCGCCACCGGCGACGGCTCGCCGCAGGACGGTCAGGTCGTGCGCAGTCTGCGCGAGGAACTCCGCGAGGACGTCGCGCTCGCCGGCGAGTGTGCCGAGCGCATGGAGGTTGAAAGGCGCTGTTGCGCCGCTGGTCCCTGCCGCCGACGCTGCGGCCGTTTCGCGAGGCGCCAGCGGCAGCCAGCCTGCGAGTACCGCTCGCAACTGCTCGAGCGCGACAGGTTTCACCAGCACGTCGTCCATGCCGGACGCGTGGCACGCGGCTCGCACCTCGGGCCGGGCGTCGGCAGTCCAGCCGATGACCGGCAGGCGTGGATGGCCACCCTGGTGTTCGAACTCGCGGATAATCGCCGCTAGCGCGTAACCGTCCAGGTCACGCATGTGACAGTCGGTGATGATGGCGTCGAACTCGCCGCTGCGCCACAGGCGCAGGCCTTCCTCGCCGCCACTGGCGGTACGTGCGGCGACGCCGAGCAAGCGTAGCTGTGAGGCGACGAGCTTGAGGTTGGTCGGGTGATCGTCAATCGCGAGCACCAGCGGCTCGCGGCCCTGCGGCGGGGCGCGATGAGCGGCGATACGCGTGGAGCGCCGGCGCTCGGGCGGCGGCGAGCGCGGCGGAGTAGCTTGCGGCAATCTGGTCATGCGTCCCCGGTTCGTGCGCGGCCGGTCCGCCGCGGCCACCCCCTGGACCCGGCGCTCACCCTCGACATGTTCGGCCAAGCAGGCCATGGATCATAACCCGTTGCGTGGTCGCACTGGAGGCGCGTTTGCGGTGATGTGACGCATCTCCGAAAGGCGCTTGCGGACGCAACCACGGACCGCCGCCTGCGCGACCCCGACGCATCCCGTATAAACTGCGCCACGGCGGCCGCACGACGGGCGCCTCACGCGGACTACGAGGGAACGACGGATGGAACAGTCGAGCACGGCCGTGCTGATCGGCGGCGCGGCGGGCCGCCACATCGAACTGCCCGGGGCAACGGGTAATCGCCACGGCCTGATTGCGGGCGCCACCGGTACCGGCAAGACGATCACGCTGCAGATACTCGCCGAAGGCTGGTCGCGCCTCGGGGTGCCGGTCTTCGCGGCGGATATCAAGGGCGACTTGTCGGGGCTGGCGGCACCGGCGCGCCCGCACGCGAAGATCGACCAGCGCATCGCTGCGATCGGTATCAGCGACTACATGCCCCGTGACACCCCGGTGGCCTTCTGGGATCTCTTCGGCGACAAGGGCCTGCCGATGCGGGTCACCATCTCGGAGATGGGGCCGCTGCTGCTCGCGCGCCTGCTCGATCTGAACGACACCCAGACCGGCGTGCTCTACTGCGCGTTCGGCGTCGCCGACGACCACGGCATGTTGTTGCTGGACCTCAAGGACCTGCGTGCCATGCTGAGCTGGGTCGGGGAGAACGCGAAAGAACTCACGTTCGAGTACGGCAACATCAGCCGTGCCAGCGTCGGTGCGATCCAGCGTCGCCTGATGCAGCTCGAGGCCCAGGGCGCCGAGGCCATCTTCGGCGAGCCCGCGCTCGACATCAATGACCTCATGCGATGCGATGCCGATGGCCGCGGCGTGGTGAACATCCTCGATGCCACGGTGCTCGTACAGCGCTCGCCCGATCTCTACGCGTGCTTCCTGCTGTGGTTGCTGTCGGAGTTGTTCGAAGAGCTGCCGGAGCAGGGTGATGCCGACCGCCCGCGTTTCGTCTTGTTCTTCGACGAGGCACACCTGCTGTTCGACCGCGCGCCGCGTGCCCTGCTGGAGAAGATCGAGCAGGTCGTGCGCCTGATCCGTTCCAAGGGTGTCGGTGTCTACTTCGTCACCCAGAGCCCGGCCGACATCCCCGAGGACGTGCTCGGCCAGCTCGGCATGAAGGTGCAGCATGCCCTGCGTGCATTCACCCCGCGTGAGCGCAAGACCGTGAAGGTCGTGGCCGACTCGTTCCGGCCCAACCCGGCGGTTGACGCGGCGAGCCTGGTCACCGAGCTCGGTACCGGCGAGGCGCTGGTTTCGGTGCTGGCGACGGATGGCACGCCGACGCCGGTCGAGCACGTGTTGGTACGGCCTCCCGAGTCGCGCATCGGGCCCTTGAACGACGACGAACGGCGCGCCCTGCTCGGCGGTAGCGCGCTGCACGACAAGTATGCGCGGGCAGTCGATCGGCACTCGGCGTTCGAAGCGCTGGCCGAGCGCGCACGGGCACGCGAGGCGCAGCGCGAACAAAGCCCGCCACCGGCGGCACGGCGGGCACCGCCCGCGGAACGCCCGGCGCCACGGCGCTCCAACCGCCAGTCGGCCGGCGAGGCCATGCTCAAGAGCACGCTGCGCTCGATAGGGTCTTCACTCGGACGCCAGATCGTGCGCGGCCTGCTCGGTTCGATCTTCGGCGGGCGGCGGCGCTAGCGGCCTGCTCGCCCGGGCGCGCCGTCTGGCGGGCCCGGGCCGGAACGGCAAGCCTCAGCTCTCGAGCTTCGCCGCGAACTGCGAGATGTCGACATTCTCGCCGACGATGAGGTCCTGGCGGGCGAGGAACTTCGGCTTGATGTACCAGACCAGCAAGGGCAGTACGACCAGCGACAGCACCATGTTGATCAGCATCACCACGACCAGCAGCAAGCCCATGTCGGCCATGAACTTGAGGTCGGAGAGGAAGTACCAGGGCACGATGCCGAGCAGCATGATGCTCGCGGTGAACATGATCGCCTTACCGGTAGTGGTCAAGGCGGCGACCAGCGCGCGGCCCAGGTCGTCGTCCTGTGCGCTGTACTCCTCGCAGATACGTGACAATAGGTAGATGCCGTAGTCGATACCGACGCCGACACCCATCACCGCGACGATGCCGGCGTTGATGTCCAGGCCGACGCCGACAAGGTGCATCGCGGCGACCAGCATCACGTTCGACAGATTCACCGGGATCAGCAGGATGACGGCGGCGACGATCGACTTGTAGGCGAACGTCGCGAGCAGCATCACGGCAACGTTGACCATGCCGATGATGATCCAGTGATACTTGGACACGGTGTTGTTGACGGCCTGCTGCAGGGCGATCACGCCGGTGCCGAGCCGCACGCGGAATTCGTCGTGCTCGATGCCGACCATGTCGACGGCCTCGCGGGCCGCGGCGAGCGCATGGTCCACCGTCTCCTGCTTATTGTCCTTGTACCACAGCGACACGGTCGAGTTCTGGAACGTGAAATCGGCGACGTGACCGAAGTTGATCGCGTTGCTGCCGAGCAGCGCGCCGAACGAAGCGGCGGAGATGGCGTCATCGGTCAGGTCGAGCGGCGCCCACTTGGGATTGCCGCCCGAAAACAGGCGGTTGGTTTCGGACATGTAGTCCGTCCACGACAGCGTGGCGCGTGGCGGCAGGACGTCGTCGGCCTCGAGCTTGCGCTGCAACTGCTGCTGCACGGCGACCACTTCGGGCGTGTTGGCGACGCGGTTGTCGATGTCCTCGGTCTTCGCTTCGAGCACGATCTCCAGCGTGTTGGTGCCGGGGAAGTGCGCGTTGATCGCACGTACCGCGGTGTTGAACTCGGAGTCGTGCCAGAGCAGGTTGCTGCCTTCGACCGGGTTGCCGATCTTGATCTGCGTATTCAGGTACAGCGCTATGGCCGCAATCACGATCATCACCGCCGCGGTCACGTGGGCCAGTTTGCCCTGGCTCAGGCGTGCCGTCGCGAGCAGTGCCTTCTCCTCGACGAGGTGGATGCCCGATTCCTTTTCCTTGCCGCCAACGATGTGCTCGATATTCTTCGGCACGGGCAGGTAGGAGAGCAGGATGGAGCACAGGAAGGTGCCGGTCGGGATGATCCACAGCGCCCACATGCCGCAGAAGATGGCGTGGTTGAGCATCGTTTCGATGGGCGCGATGGCGATGAACACGATGCCGCAGAAGTCGGTAATGACGCCGAGGATGGATGGCGCCATCATGATGCCCATGGTGACCTCGGCAGCCTTGTGGCGGTCCTTGAGCTGCATGAGTACTTCGTAATAGCGCTCGGTGTACTGCACGCAGTGCGAGAAGGAACGTGCCACGAGGAGCAGTGGCACGATCATGAGCAACGGTTCGATGGGCCGTTCGAGCCAGCCGATGAAGCCGAAGCCCCATACGCCCGCGACCGCGGCGCAGGCGATCGGGGTGACCACGCCGGCGACGTTACGCATGTAGAGAACGAGTGCCACCGTAAGCGCAATCAGCGTGATGGCGAAGATGCCGTAGGTCTGCTTCTGCAGTTTATAGACCCAGCCGGTCAGGATCGGTTGGCCGGCGATGTATACGTCGTGATTGGCGTCGCGAGATTTCTCCACCAGGTTCTGCAGAAAGGTGAACGCTTCGCCGTAGTCGATGCTGTCGTGGAAAGCCACCGTGATCAGCGTGGCGGTTTCGTCGCGCGAGATGAAGAAGGTCAGCGCGTTGGGCGCGATGGCGACGCGACGTTTGAACTCGGCGATCTCCTCGGCCGTGGCCGGCGC
>JAPOKK010000300.1 GCA_029977665.1 Pseudomonadota bacterium
CGGTAGCGTCCCCGGTTCGACCCACGGTTCCAATCACTTCGCTCTGATTGACGCGGCGTCCGACTGCGAGACCTGGCGCTCGGCGAGCAGGCGCTTGGCGCGTTCGTACTGCACCTCGCGCAGGTCGAGCGCCGCTTCCAGCCCTTCGAGTTCGGCCATCTGGATGCCGACGTCCTGGCTCAGCAGCACCTGACCGCGCTTGACGACCTGGCCGGACTCGAAGCTGATGTCGACGACGGTACCGGGCAGTGGCGCGGTCACGTCGATGCCCTGGTCGGCCGCCAGCGTGCCGACGGCGAACAGGCTCTGGCGCCAGGCATCGGCGCTGACGGTGGCCACGCTGACGGCGGCCGGCGGCATGCTGCGTTCGCTCATGGCGGCGAGCTCGGCAGCCTTCTTCTGCTTGAGTGCGATGATCGCGCCGGCGCACAGGCCGACCACGAGCACGACCAGCAATGCGCGGGTCAGGAATCTGATCATCTAGGAATTATATCCGCGTCGTGCTCAGCCGGCGGTGGCCGGCATCGCCAGCACCTCGGCCTTGAGCGTGGCGATCTCGTCGCGCAGGCGCGCGGCATCTTCGAACTCCAGATCGCGCGCGTGTCGATACATGCGTTCCTCGAGCTGGCGCACCTTCTTCATCACCGCCTCCTCGGACATGCCGCGATACTCGGCGCGGTGCTCGGCCGCACGGGACTGGCGCCGCGTGCTGCCCGCACCGGGGATGTAGGCGCCCTCCATGACGTCGGCGACCTGCTTGACGATGCCCTGCGGGGTGATGCCGTGAGTTTCGTTGAACGCGAGCTGCACTTCGCGCCGGCGCTCCATCTCGCCGAGCGCGCGTTCCATCGACCCGGTGACCTGGTCGGCATACATGATCGCCCGCCCGCCGAGGTTACGCGCAGCGCGCCCGACGGTCTGGATCAGGGAGCGATCCGAGCGCAGGAAGCCCTCCTTGTCGGCATCGAGAATCGCGACCAGCGAGACCTCGGGGATATCGAGCCCCTCGCGCAGCAGGTTGATGCCGACGAGGACGTCGAACTCGCCGAGGCGCAGGTCGCGGATGATCTCCACGCGCTCGACGGTATCGATATCGGAGTGCAGGTAGCGCACGCGCACGCCGTGCTCGGCGAGATAGTCGGTCAGGTCCTCGGCCATGCGCTTGGTCAGCGTCGTCACGAGCACGCGCTCGCTGCGCTCGACGCAGCCGTTGATCTCGGACAGCAGGTCGTCGACCTGGGTGCCGGCCGGGCGCACCTCGACCGGCGGATCGACGAGCCCCGTCGGGCGCACCACGAGTTCGACGACCTGGCCGGCGAGCTTCTCCTCGTAGGGGCCGGGCGTCGCCGAGACGAAGATCATGGGCGGCGCCATCTGCTCCCACTCCTCGAAGCGCAGTGGGCGGTTATCGAGCGCCGACGGCAGGCGGAAACCGTACTCGACGAGGTTCTCCTTGCGCGAGCGGTCGCCGCGGTACATGCCGCCGAGCTGGGGAATCGTCACGTGGCTCTCGTCGACCACCAGCATGGCGTCGCTCGGCAGGTACTCGAACAGCGTCGCCGGTGGCTCGCCGGGGGCGCGCCCGGAGAGGTGGCGGCTGTAGTTCTCGATGCCGTTGCAGTAGCCGATTTCCTGCATCATCTCGAGATCGAAGCGGGTGCGCTGCTCGAGCCGCTGTGCCTCGACCAGCTTATTCACCGAGCGCAGCTGCTCGAGGCGTTCGGCGAGCTCCTCCTTGATGGTGCCGATGGCACGCAGCACGGTCTCGCGCGTCGTCACGTAATGCGACTTCGGGTAGATCGTGAAGCGCGGCAGCTTGCGCACCACTTCGCCGGTCAACGGGTCGAAGGCGCTCAGGGACTCGACCTCGTCGTCGAACAGCTCGACGCGCAGGGCGTCGCGCTCGGACTCGGCGGGGAAGATGTCGATGATCTCGCCGCGCACGCGGTAGGTACCGCGCTCCAGGGCGTAGTCGTTGCGCTTGTACTGCAGGTCGGCGAGGCGGCGCAGGATGGCGCGCTGGTCGATGATGTCGCCGCGGCTCAAGTGCAGCACCATCGAGTGGTATTCGCCCGGCTCGCCGAGGCCGTAGATGGCCGAAACGGTGGCGACGATGATGGTGTCGCGGCGCTCGAGCAGGGCCTTGGTCGCCGACAGGCGCATCTGCTCGATGTGGTCGTTAATCGAGGCGTCTTTCTCTATATACGTGTCGGAAGCCGGCACGTAGGCCTCCGGCTGGTAGTAATCGTAATAGGAGACGAAGTACTCCACCGCGTTGTGCGGGAAGAACTCGCGCATCTCGCCGTAGAGCTGTGCCGCGAGCGTCTTGTTAGGCGCCAGGACAAGCGTCGGGCGCTGCACCGTCTGGATCACGTTGGCGATGGTGAACGTCTTGCCGGAGCCCGTCACACCGAGCAGGGTCTGGTGATAGAGCCCGGCGTCGATGCCTTCGAGCAGGCTCGCGATCGCCTCGGGTTGACCGCCCGCGGGCTCGAAACGGGAGACGAGCTGGAAGTGTCGGCTCATGGTCGCAGGATCGGCGAATGGGGTCGCAAACGGGGCGCTTGCGGGCGCGCAACGTTGCCGTATAGTACACGACCGCCCGCGCGCGGACGCGGGTTCAGCGGAGCCCGGCGCCCTTGGGTATCAAGCCCTCTCATCGTCTGCAAAGTATCAAACCCTCTGTCGTTTCGAGCCTGCGCGAACGCGCCGCGGCGCTGGCCGCAAACGGCCGCGACATCATCGACCTGAGCCGCGTCGAGCGCGAGCCTGCCATCGCGTCCGGTCGTGAGCCGCGTACCGACATGCCGCCGGGCCACCCATCGAACCCGGTTCCCGACAGGGTCGATGCAGCAACCCTGCGCGGCCTGCTCAACGCTCAGTTCGAGCGCGAGAACGACCTCAGGTTCCCGCCGGCGCAGATCCTCTTCGCGCACGGCACCCGGCCGCTCGTGCACGCGCTGCTGCAGGCGCTGCTCAACGATGATGACGAGGTGGTCGTGCCCGCGCCTTACTGGCACGCCTGTCCGGACCTGGTGCGGCTCGCCGGCGGGGAACCGGTGATCGTGCGCACCGCGGCCCGCCGCAGCTACCGCATGACGCCCGAACAGCTGCACGGCGTGCTCGGTCCGCGCTCGCGACTACTGGTCCTGGCGAGTCCGGCCGGGCCGAGCGGCGCGGTCTACCCGCGCGGCGAACTCGAAGCGCTGGCCGCGGTGCTCGGCGAACACCCGGAGGTGGTCGTATTGAGCGACGACGTGCACGCGCGCGACGCCTGGACCACGCCGCCTCACGTCAACGTGCTCAAGGCAGCGCCACGGCTGCACGCGCGCACCGTCGTCATCAATGTCGTCGGCAACCTGGGCTTTGCCGCCGGGCCCGCCTCACTCGTCGCGGCGATGGAACGCTACCTCGCCCTCGGCACCACGGCGCCCGCTGCATGCACTCTCCTCGAAGCGATGACCTCGCTACGTACCGACAACAACGCGCACGACGCCTGGCGCGCCAGCCTGCGCCGGCGTCACGATCGGCTGCTCGGCACCCTCGCCGGCCTGAGCGGTACCACAGTCGTGCCGGCCACGGGCGGCTGCCATCTCCTCGCCGACGTGCGCGAACGCATCGCGAGCCGCACAGACATCGACGACGACATCGAACTGGCCACCGCCCTGCTCGACACCGCCGGCATCCTGACCATCCCGGGCAGCGCATGCGGCGCGCCCGGACATCTCGGCTTTTGCTTCGCCGTGCCGCAAGCATCGCTGGAAGACGCGGCACGGCGCCTGTCAGCCGCCCTCGGCTGAGGTGCGCACGCGGAATTGACCCTTCCGCGAGCCGTCAGTACCATACGCGCCTTCCGACGATTCCCCGGTAGCTCAGTCGGTAGAGCGGGTGACTGTTAATCACTAGGTCGGCGGTTCGAGCCCGTCCCGGGGAGCCATTCGCATCAGGTAATTGCGCTTGATGCACGCGGAACGCTGCAACCGAGCATCTCCTAAGGTGGCAGTTCCCGCGCCGTGCCCTCATCATCGTCGCCCCTGCTAAGCGGCGCACCGAGACAGCCCCGCTCCAGACGCCCTACTCCCAGCCGGTCAGGCGCGCTGGCTCGGGCAAGGGTCCCTTCCCGCCTTCTCTCAACAGCACATGCGGAGCCATGACGAGGGGGCGCACCCTCGGTCGCAGGCTCGCTGCTCAGAAACCGCCGCGCTTCACGTGGTTCAGCGCCCGAGACTGCCTCACCGCTTCTCCCGCCCCTCGCTCTATCCGAGGAGGCACGGCGTGGACACTATGGGATAGATCACCGCGAAGCCGCCAACGGGCTCCGCCCCAACCAGGCATTCATCGACCGCACGAACAATTGCCTACCGCGAACGCGCAGCGCATTTTCGCGTCGAAGCGACGCCAGGGACCGGCGACCAAACCAGAGGTCGACTAGCGCTAGCAGGTCGGCATCCAGGTACACATCGATTTCGTGGCCCGGATCCTTATCGCAAAGGTCGACCCCCAGCGGACTGACCACCAGCCACCACGACTGAAACGTACCCTGGTTGCTCAAGTCAATCTTGATCGCGCAGTGCTCTACCCGCAACGCCTCGACGTTGAGATTCCGGCGAATATCCTCCATCAGCACGTAGCCGTCGGACTCGTGCGGTTCGATCTGCCGGTTGGCCCAGCGAACGCCCCAGTGGCCGAGCCGTTCAACGATCGGAGCGGCATCAGCGCCCGCCTCGGTGA
>JAPOKK010000310.1 GCA_029977665.1 Pseudomonadota bacterium
AGGATCACGGCCGCGGCGACGACCGGTCCGGCCAGCGGGCCGCGTCCAGCCTCGTCGACGCCCGCAACCAGTGCACGTGTCACTACCGCACTCACCCTGACTGCTCCGCCAGGTCGAGGACCACCTCGGCGGCCCGGACCGCCGCGTCGCGGCGCAGCTCGCGGTGGAGTTCGCGGCTGACCTGCAGGTAAGCCGCGCGGCGCGCCGTATCGGCCAGCCAGCCCTCGGCGGCATCGACCAGGGCAGCCGGCGTCAGCGCGTCCTGGATCAGCTCCGGCACCAGTTCGCGCCGGGCGAGGATGTTCGGCAGGGCGATACGCGGAATGCTGACCATGCGTCGGATTATATGGTAGCTGAGCGGGGCCAGGCGGTAGCCGACGACCATCGGCGTACCGCACAGCAAGGCTTCGAGCGACACCGTACCCGAAGCCAGCAGCGCGACGTCCGCCGCGCTCAGGACCTCGTGCGAGCGTCCGCTGACGACCTCGCAGTCGAGCCCCGCCGCGGCCGCGCGAGCCCGCCCGGCGTGATCCTCGCGTGCGGTGCACAAAACCAGGCGCAACCCGGGGTGGCGCGACTTGAGCGTCCGCCCAGCGGCCAGAAACGGCGCGAGCAGGCGCTCGAGTTCCTGCGTGCGGCTGCCCGGCATGAGCGCGACCACGCGCGCCTCGCGCGGCAGGCCGAGCGCCGCGCGGCTGCGCGCCCGGTCCGGCTCGAGGGGCAATTCGTCGGCCAGCGGGTGGCCGACGAAATCGGTCGCCACGCCGCGCGCAGCGAAGAACGCGGGTTCGAACGGAAACAGCGCGAGCAGACGGTCCACCGCCTCGGCGAGACGCGCGGCGCGGCCCGGCCGCCACGCCCAGGCCTGCGGACAGACCCAGTGCACCGTGGCGACGCCCGCGCGCTTGAGACGCCGCTCGAGTCCCAGGTTGAAATCGGGCACGTCGATACCGATCACGACCTGCGCGTGGCGCGCCAGCAGCGCATCGCCCAGGCGCCGCCGCAGGCGCAGCAGCCGCGGATAGCTGCGCAGCACTTCGACCAGCCCCATCACCGACAGCTCGTCGACATGGGCCAGCGCCTCGCAACCCGCGGCGAGCATACGCGGGCCGGCCATACCGACGACACGGACGTCGGGACGAGCCGCGCGCAGCGCCTTTGTCAGCGCGGCACCGAGACGATCGCCGGACGCTTCGCCGGCGACGATGCCGATGGTCAGCGGGGCGCCGGCGGGGCGCTGCAGGGCACCTTCCGGCATCGGCCTGGAACCGGTCTCGAGCTCATCCATGGTTGCGCAGCCGCGCGCCGCGGCCCGGCCTGGACTCGCAGTGACCGCTGCGTCGGGAATCCATCGCCGGGCGCTGCAACGCAGCCGGCCGGCTCAGCGCACGATGCCGCGGGACGACGCGCGAATGAACTCGAGCATCGCTCGCGCCGGTGCGCAATCGGCGGCCTCGCGCTCGATCTCCGCCAGCGCCTGCTCGAGGCGCCAGCCCTGCCGGTAGAGCGCGCGATAACAACGCTTGATGGTCGCGACGGTCTCGGCATCGAAGCCGCGGCGCTTGAGCCCGATGCTGTTGATGCTGCGCGGCCGCGCCGTGTTGCCCTTCACGATCACGAACGGCGGCACGTCGCGGACGATGACCGCCGCGATGGCGGAGAAGCTGCCCTCGCCCATACGGCAGAACTGGTGAATGCCGGTAAAACCGCCCAGGATCACGTGATCCTCGATCTCGACGTGTCCGGCCAGCGTCGTGTTGTTCGCGAACACCGTGTGGTTGCCGATATGGCAGTCGTGGGCGACATGGCAGTAGGCCATGATCCAGTTGTCGTTACCGATGCTGGTCACGCCGCCGCCGCCGGGCGTCCCGCGATTGATACTGCAGTACTCGCGAATCGTATTGCCATCACCGATGACCAGGCGCGACTCGCCATGGCCCGGCGTGTACTTCTTGTCCTGAGGATGATCGCCGATGGAGCAGAACGGAAAGATGTGGTTACCGGCACCGATACGGGTCGGACCGCGCAGCACGCAGTGCGCCTCGATGCGCGAGCCCGCGCCGATGCTGACGTCCGGCCCGATGCTCACCCAGGGTCCGATTTCGACGCCCTCGCCAATCTCCGCGCGCGGGTCGACCTGTGCACTCGGATCGATCAACTTCCCGTCGCCCGCTCCGTCGTCATGATCTCGGCGGCCGCCACCACCGTGTCATCGACTTTCGCCGTCGCATCGAAACGGAAAATTCCGCGCATCTCGCGCCTCAGGTGCGCCTCCAGCACGAGCTGATCGCCCGCGCCCACGGGGCGCTTGAAGCGCGCCTTGTCGATACCGACGAGATAGTAGACATGCTCGCTGCCACCGGATGCACGGTTGGAGTAGAACGCCAGCATCCCGGTTGCCTGGGCCATCGCTTCGAGGATCAGCACGCCAGGCATGATCGGGTGGCCCGGAAAGTGCCCCTGGAAAAACGGCTCGTTGATGCTCACGTTCTTCAGTGCCCGGATCGACTCACCCGGAACGTAGTCGAGAACGCGGTCGACGAGCAGAAACGGGTAGCGATGCGGCAACGCCTGCAGGATCCGTGCAATTCCGAGATCGTCATTCATGCTTACGGCTGATCCGTCGAGATGAGCGGGTGCCGCGGCACCCCGTCTTGCTGTGCTACTTGTCGTTTCGCAACGGCGCCGCCGCGCGGCGTAGAGCCGCGACCTGGCGCCACCAGCGCACGTGTGGCTGGGCCGGCCAGCCCGACGCATAGATGGCGCCGGCTTCGCTGATCGAGCGCGATACCATGCTACCGGCATTGACCGTTACGCCCTCGGCGATCGTCACGCCCTCCCCGATTCCGGCGCGCCCGCCGATGCGGCACCTCGCGCCAATGCGTGCGCCCCCCGCAACCGCGCTATGGCCGGCGACCGCGGTGTCGGCTCCGAGGCGGGCATCATGTCCGATCAGCACGAGACTGTCGAGCGCACAGCCACGCTCGATGCGGGTATCGCCATAGACGCCGGCATGGATCACCGCCCGCGCCAGTACCACGACGTCGTCCTCGATCACCACGCTGCCGAAACTCGGCATCTGCAGCCACGCATCACCGTCACGCACGAACGCGAATCCCGCTTCGCCGATGACCGCCCCCGCACCGATCCGCACGCGGTTGCCAATCCGAACATGATCACTGAGCACCGCCCCTGCAGCGACCGTGCACCAACTCCCCAGCGAGACGCCCTCGCCGATGACGACGCCGGACGCGATACGTGTCCCCTCGCCGATTCGTGCCGTGGCGGACACCACGGCGCCCGGTGCGATGTCGACATCCGCGGCAGGCGGCGTCTCCGGCACCGACGCCGCGCGCTTCTCCAACCAAGCCAGCGCCCGCGCGCAGGCCAGTGACACGTCGTCGACGACAAGGCTGCGCGCCGCGTCCAGGACTGGCGCATGCGGCGCAGCGACCAAGACGCCCGCGGCGCGCGAACCGGTTACGTCCCGAACGGCGCCGTAGCGGGGTTCGAAGTAGGTGACATCGTCCGCCTGGGCGTCGCACGGCGCCGCTATTCGCCTGACCTCGACATCCGCTACCGGCCCATCGACGCGGGCCCCGATCAGGCGGGCGAAGCGGTCGAGGCGCATGTCACGAATGCGGCGCCAGGCTGACCCACGGCTGGATGGCACCGGCCATGGGTAGCGGGCTGACCATGTTCAGGGGGGCGTGCGGCGCGTGACCCGACACCACACTGCCCGGGGCGTCAGTTACCCTTCTTGAGCTTGTTGATCACCGATTCCGTGACGTCGACCTTCTCGCTCGCGTAGACCACGCCGGTACCGAGAATCATGTCGAACTTCTGTTCCTTGGCCAGTTCGACGATCGCGTCGGCGATCTGCTGCTGGATCTTCGCCATCTCCTCGTTACGACGGAAGTTGACGTCCTCCTGGAACTCCTGCGTCTCGCGCTTCAGTTCGCGCCGCTTGTTGACGATGTCGCGCTCGAGGCGGCCGCGTTCGGCTTCGCTCATGATCGCGCCGTCCTTGGTCAAACGGTCTTCCATGTCCTTCAGGCTCTTCTGCCCGGCGACGAGGTCACGGTCGCGCGTCGCGAATTCCTTTTCGAGCTTCTTGCGCGCGGCTTCCGCCTGCGGCGCCTGTTCGAGAACTTTGGGCGCGTTGACCACGCCGATCTTGTAATCGGCGGCAGACACGCCGGACGCTGCGCCCATGAGACACAGCAGGGACAGCAGGAAAAAACGGCTCGATTTAGTCAAGGCAGTACTCCAAGTGCGTCAGGTATCGAGTTCGAGAAGCGTACAGCGCATGCGCGCTCGTCGGCAACTGTAGTCGCTACGTGGGACAAGTATAAGACCGCGCGGCAGGCGGCATCAGAACTGGGTGCCGAAATTGAACTGGAAACGCTGGATCTCGTCGCCGCGCTGGTCGCGGAACGGTTGGGCGAAGCTCACCGAGAGCATACCGAAAGGCGA
>JAPOKK010000358.1 GCA_029977665.1 Pseudomonadota bacterium
CCGCACGAGATGGTCGAATGATGTCAGAGTCTCATGGCTCGCGGGACGCTGACCGGCGTTGTCGCGTCAGCGCGTGCGGGCGCGCGCGAAGTCGGGCGTTCGCTTTTCGAGAAAGGCATCGATCGCCTCGCGATGCTCGGCCGAGGCGTAGCAGCGATCGAGTGCGGCGAATTCGCGCGCCTGCACGCGTTCGAGATCGCAGTCCGCGCCGTTCAGCGTCAACAGGGCCTTGATCTCGGCCAGCGCGGCCTGTGGATTCTCGCCCATCGAGCGCGCGACCGCGAGCGCGGTATCGAGGAGGTCGCCAGCCGGAACGACGCGGTCGACCAGGCCGAGTGCCTCGGCCTCGCTGCCGTCGACGGTGCGCCCGGTCAGCATCAGCTCGCTCGCCGCGCCGAAGCCGCAGCGCTGCACGACGAAGTAGGAGCTGGCAAGTTCGGGCACGAGACCGAGCTTGACGAAGCGCAGCGACAGGCGGGCGTCGTCGGCACACACGATGTGGTCGCAGGGCAGCACCTGGGTCAGCCCGATACCGATAGCCGCACCGTTGATGGCCGCGACGATCGGCTTGGAGGCACGCACGAGCGCCACCCAGGCCTCGGCGCGGGCCTCGTGCTTGAACGGCGGTTCGGCCTTGGACTGGGCATCGAAGACCTGCTCGATATCGGCGCCGGCGCAGAATCCGCGGCCGGCTCCGGTCAAGACGATGGCTTCGATGGCGTCGTCGGCATTGGCGGCGAGAATCGCCGCGCGCAGCTCGGCACCCATCTGGTAGGTCCAGGCGTTGAGCTTGTCCGGACGGTTCAGCGTGATCAGCAGCACGCGCGCGTCGAGCGCGGTCGTGATCGTCGCGAAGTCCTGGTTGGTGAAATCCATCGAGAGGCTCCTCGGGGTCGGGACACGCGGCGCCTGCCGTCACGTGGTGAGCGTGCGGGGCGATGCGCCGGCGTTCAGACTTCGCCTGCGCACGCGGTGGCGAAGCCGGAGTACTTCGGTTGGTCGATGGCGAGGCGGGCGACCGCGGTCTCGCGCAGGTGATCGGTCAGCGCGGTGTCGTCGAGCGCGAACTCGCCGGCGCGCAGCCTGGCGCACAGGCGCGCACGCAGTTCGTCGAGCGTACCGCGCTCATCGAGCAGTTGTTCGAGCCGGCGTCGCTCGGCGGCGGCCTGGGCCGGGCCGAGTGCGAGCTCGCGCGAGACGATGTCGAGGGCATTGGCGGCGACGCGCGCGATGAAGCGCGTGCGGCCGGTGGTCTCGCTGCCGACCTCCTCGCGCAGGAATTCGCGCACGGCGTCGAGAATCTCCTCGGTGCGTGGCATGTCGCTCTCCGGCAGGAGCGAATTCCCGGCGGGCGGCAGCGTGACCGGCCCCGGAATGAGCAGGTTGACGCAGTCGACCTGGCACTCGCTGCTGCGCCGGCCGATGGCCGGGCGCTCGGCGCTGCGCTCGGTGCCGTCGCGGTGATGGGCGAACATCGTCAGGCAGCCGACTGCCCACCAGAACGAGCCGAAGACCTGCCAGAAACGCACCGCCTCGCGGTCTACCGTGGTGCCGCTGACCGCTTCGTAGCCGGCAATGAGATCGTCGAGGTCGCCGAAGCCGCCGACCGCGCGCGAGCTGACACCGAAGCGCCACGAGTTGGTGCAGATCCAGCCGAGGTCGCGCATCGGGTCGCCGATGTGCGCGAGCTCCCAGTCGAGTACCGCGACGACGCCGCCGTCCGGCGTGACGATGAGGTTGCCGTTGCGGAAGTCGTTGTGAACGAGCGCGAGGCCATGGCTCGGCGGCAGGTTCGCAAGCAGCCACTGCGCGGTGTAGTCGATCATCGGCTGCGGCGTGCCGAACGCCTGGTACTGCTGCCATTGACGGCGCACGAAGGTCTCGGGATCGAGCGTCTCCAGCATGCCGTCGAGACCGTTCGCGGTGATGTCGATGGCATGGATGCGCGCGAGGATTTCGCCGCACTGGCGGGCCAGGCGCGGGCGCACGCCGGCGAAATCGTCGTGCCGCGCGATGCGTGCACCCAGCGTTTCGCCCTCGATCCAGCTCATCACGAAGCCGGCGCCGAGGCCGTCGGCCGGTTCGAGCACGTGCAGTACTTCGGGCTCGGGTACGCCGGCGGCGCGTGCCAGGGTCATCAGCCGTGCCTCGACTTCGAGACCCGGCCGCCCGTAGCTGGTGGCCTCGAGTTCGCCGCCCGGCGCACGGCGCAGCGCGACGCGCCGCGGGCCCGCCGCGGTGTCGAGGTCGATGGCATAGGTTTCCTGGCTGGCGCCGCCGGACAGGCGCCGGCAGGCCGTCATGTCGCGCAGATCGGGTACGCAGCGTCGCAGGACGGCGGTCAGTGCGCGGTCGAAATCGTTCATGGTGTTCGTGGCGGGACCTCCGCGGCGGCGATGCGAAGGGGCAGCGCGGCCGTGGGCCGAAGAGTACCGCGATTCGCCGCGTCGCGACCACGACGCCCCCGCGCCGGGCTCGTGCGCGACCGTCACGGACTCGTCACACGACCTACATCCATTCGTTACGGCGATGTCATGTTCGCTTTCTAGCATCCCGTGTGCCGCGGTACCGCGCCGCCTGCGCCACGCGAACGGAAGTCCGCACGCGCCGGGTCGGCCGGACGACCGAAATTCCATTGCCAGAACATGAACCATCGCCCAAGGGAGAATCACGATGAGCCATTTTCCGCGCGCCCTGACCGCGCTGTCGCTGGCCGCGACGTTCAGCGTCGCCGCGCCGTCCGCTTTCGCCGCCAACGCGACCGCGTACGCGTCGTTCGACGGCATCAGCGACGTGCGCACCACCGGCACCGCGAGCGTCACGTTCACCGGTGACGAGCTGCTCGAAGCCTCCGGCACCATTGCCGGCGGCAGCGACGACGCGTTCAACGACGCCATGACCTTCGATGTCGAGTTCGCGGCCGACGGTTCGGGCGAAGCGCTCAACAGCGGTCTCGGCGGTGCGAGCTCGCTCGCCACCACCGCGAGCAGCGCGTTGGCGAGTGCCTTCACTTTCCTCGACGCGGTGATGCTGCTCGACGGCACTGGCGACGTCGAGATCGACGTCGCTTACTCGCTCGATGTCGACGAGTTCGGCAACCTGCCGTGGGCCTTTGCCAACGCCGGTATCGAGGCGTTCAACAGCTTCGACGCGGGTCTCGTCGAGATCGAGGTTCTCGGCAGCGCGCCGGGCAGCTTCGATTCGCTGAGCGGCGTGCTCACGCTGTCGTTCTTCGTCGACGTCGACCCGCTCGCCGGCGCCTTCGAAGACGTGCTCACGGTGAGCACGTTCGCCAATGCCGCG
>JAPOKK010000093.1 GCA_029977665.1 Pseudomonadota bacterium
AATGGCTGCAATTCCCAACCAGCGGGGAGCGGCGGCGCTCGCCGTCGTGCTCTCCTGCCACTGCGCACCAGCGCTGGCGGCGGACGCCGCTACTTTCGACACGGCGCTCGCGCGCGACTACCAGAACCTGGCCGAGCTCGAGCGGCGCCAGGGTGATCAACGCGATGCCGAGACCTACATGGCGCGGGCCGAAGCCGCACGCCGCGGCAAGCCCCCGGCCCCCGAAGCGGTGGCGAAGCGCGCGCCGTTCCTCGACGCAGGCTACGTCGCGGCGCTCGACAGCGCTCACCAGCGTCTCGTGGCCGCGCTCGGTGAGGGCGCGCGCGAGAAAGCGGCGACGGCCGCGGCGCGTGCGCAATCGTCCTTCGACTGCTGGCTCGAACAAGCCAGCGAAGATCTGCAGGACGATCACATCGCCGCCTGCCGCGAGGCTTACATGAGCGCGATGAGCGCGGTCGACGACGCCCTCGCCGCGCCACCGCCTGCGCCGCCGCAACCGGTTGCCGCAGCCGACGCGGATGGCGACGGCGTGCCCGATGCTGCCGACGATTGTCCGGGTACCGCCGCCGGCACGCCGGTCGATGCGAGCGGTTGCCCGCGCATGCCGCGACTCGAAGGCGTACATTTCGCGTTCGACAAGGCGACGCTGACCGCCGCTGCCGAGGACATCCTCGACGAAGTGGTGCAGACGGTGTACGACAATCCGCATATCCGCGTCGAACTGGTCGGCCACACCGACTCTGTCGGCAGTGCCGATTACAACCAGCGGCTGTCGCAACGGCGGGCCGACTCTGCCCGTGACTATCTCGTCGGTCGAGGTATCGACGCCGACCGCCTGACGACGGACGGCCGCGGCGAGAGCGAACCCATCGCCGACAACGCGACCCAAGCCGGTCGGCGCGAAAACCGTCGCGTGGAGATCACGGCACGCCCCATGCACTGATCCCGCGCTTGCTCACTCCGGTTCCCTGCTGCTGCCGCGCGGCAGGGAACCGGTCACTACCCCCGTCTCCCGGCGTCCTGCCGGGTCGCGGACAACACGACCACATTTGCCCGCTCAGGCGTTTGCGCGTACAACGAAGTCCTGCGATGTCGTTAGCGGGAGGTAGAAGTCAATGACGCTGCTGGTGGCCGGACTCGTGGTGTTCTTCGCCGCGCACAGCTTCTGCATGTTTCGCGACGCCCGCGCAGCGCTCGTCGACCGCCTCGGCGCGCTGCCCTACCGGGCGCTCTTTTCGCTCGTCTCGCTGGCCGGCTTCGTCGCCATCGTGATGGGCTACGGCGACGCGCCTCGCATCGCGATCTGGTCGCCGCCGGCCTGGACGCGTCACGTGACCATGCTGCTCATGGTGCCGGTGTTCGTGCTGCTCGTCGCCGCCTACCTGCCCTGCAATATCAAGGCGCGCTTGCGCAATCCCATGCTCATAGCAGTCAAGACCTGGGCGCTGGCACACCTGATCGCGAATGGCGACCTCGCCTCGATGCTGCTGTTCGGCAGCTTTCTGGCCTGGGCCGTTGCCGACATGATCGCGGTCAAGCGCAGCGGGCGGGGCGCGGTCGTCAACAACCCACGCGACATGCTCGATGCCGTCGCCATCGCCGCGGGCCTCGTGATCTACGCGCTGGTGCTGACGCGCTGGCACGTCTACCTCGCCGGCGTACCCTTGATGGCTCCCTGATCGGTGCCCAGGGCGACGCCCGCCGCGCCCGCGGCTGCGGCGATCGGTCGCGCGGTGTAGAATCGCCGACGCTTCCGCACGTAGCGACGATGACGCCCGATGGGTTCGGACCCGACCACGCAAGACGAACGCTTCCAGCACCATATCCTGCAAGGGGTGTCGCGCACGTTCGCACTGACCATCCCGCAACTGCCCGCGGCGCTCTACCGGGCCGTCGCCAACGCCTACCTGCTGTGCCGCATCGCCGATACCATCGAGGACGATGCCGAGCTGGCCTTCGCGGACAAACAACGCTACTCCGAGCAGTTCATCGCCATCGTCGAGGGCCGCGCCGACGCCGCGCCGTTCGCCGCGGAACTCGCGCCGCGCCTCGCGCCGCATGCGACGGCGGCCGAACGCGAGCTGATCGCCGGCACGGCCGCGGTCGTGCGTATCACCCACGCCCTCAATCCGACCCAACAAGCGGCGATGGCACGCTGCGTGCGCATCATGGCCGAGGGCATGGTTCACTACCAGGACCAGGAAACACTGGACGGCGTCGCCGACCAGGCGGCGATGGACCGCTACTGTTATTACGTCGCTGGGGTAGTCGGCGAGATGCTGACGACGCTGTTCTGCGATCACTGCCCGTCACTCGCCGCGCGCGAGACGGAGATGATGCATCTCGCCGTGTCGTTCGGGCAGGGCCTGCAGATGACCAACATTCTCAAGGACGTGTGGGACGACCGCGAGCGCGGCGCATGCTGGCTGCCGCGCGACATCTTCGCTCAGCGCGGCGTGCGCCTGAGCGAGGTCGCGCCGGGCCGGGGCGGCGCCGGCTTCGAAGAGGCTTTCGGCCAGCTCATCGCCACCGCCCATGGTCATCTACGCAACGCGCTGCGTTACACGCTGATGCTGCCGGCCGACGAGCCCGGCATCCGCCGCTTCTGTCTGTGGGCGCTCGGCATGGCCGTGCTGACCCTGCGCAAACTGAACCGGCACCGCGATTTCGCCAACGGCAGCGAGGTCAAGATCTCGCGGCGCGCGGTGAAGGCCACCATTCTCACCACCAACCTCCTGGTGCGCTCGGATCGCGCGCTCGAGGCGCTGTTCGGCCTCGCTTCGGCGGGACTGCCGCAAAGCCGCATCAGTACGCCGCTGGCGAGCGTCGCCGATATCGCCGGCAGCCGCGTCGCGCCCTGAGGGCGCGCGCCCGCGGCACGCGCTCGACAGGGTCCGCCCCGTGCACATCGGCATCATCGCGGCCCTCGACGCCGAGGCCAGGGTCTTCGGCAGCACGACCGGCATGCTGCTCGGCCAGCATACCTACCGTGTCGTTATCAGTGGCCCGGGGCAGGCCAACGCGGCGCGCACGACCCACGAACTCGTGCGTTCGGGTTGCGACGTCCTGCTCAGCTGGGGACTCGCCGGCGGCCTCGATCGGGCACTCGTATCCGGCGACGTGGTCGTCGCGGAGCGTCTGCTGACACGCGGCGGACACCTGCTCGAGCCCGACGACGCCCTGGTCGAGCTGCTGCACGCGCGCCTTGCCGGCGCGCGTCGCGGCACGGTCCTGAGCCTCGATCACCCCGCCGCCGGGGCACGCGAGAAGATGCACCTGCGCGAACGCTTCGCGGCCGATGCGGTCGACATGGAGTCGACCGCAGTTGCCCACGTGGCGCGCTCGGCAGGGCGCAGCTTCATGAGCGTGCGCGCCATCGTCGATCCGGCCGCGTTCGAGATTCCGGAAGCCGCGTTGGCCGGCATGGGAGAAAACGGTGCCCTGAGTACCTGGCGCACGTTGAACGCGGTGCTCGCCGAACCGGCCCAGATCCCGCGCATGCTCCGGCTCGCGGCGCATTACCGGCAAGCGCTGCGCGGCCTGCGGGATACCGTGCAGCGCCTTCAATGACCGCACCCGCCGCAACGCCATGACGAGCCGATTCGAAAGCCACGCCGCCGCGTTCATCGAAAGCGTCGTTGCCCACTGCATCCGTCGACGCTGGCTCGTGCTCGGCGCGTTCTGTCTGCTCGCCGTGCTGGCGGCGCGGCTCACTGCCAGCAACATCGCGATCAATACCGACACGACCGACATGCTCTCGGCGGAACTGCCGTGGCGCGTCGCCTATACCGGCTACCAACGTGCGTTCCCCTATTTCAGCGATAGCCTGGTCGTGGTGATCGATGCGCCGACGCCCGACCTCGCCGACGCCGCCACGCGCCGCCTGTCGCGCGCGCTGGCCAGCGACACGACGCATTTCGAGGAAGTCTTCGCGCCGCAGGCGGACCGTTTCTTCCGCGAACACCAGTTCCTGTATCTGGACACCGCGGCGCTGGAGCGCCTGACCAGCGATCTCGCCGGCGCGCAGGCGCTGCTCGGACGCCTCGCCGAGGATCCCGGCTTGAACGGCCTGCTCGCGCTCCTCGAAGACATCGCCACCGCCGACACGGCGGCGGCACCGGCGCGCCTCGCACCGGTACTCGAGACCATCGCCGGGACCATCGACGCTTTCCGCGACGGCGACACGACGCCGATGTCGTGGCAGAACCTGCTCGGCAGCGAGAGTCTCGAAGCGCCGACACGCGCGGTGTTCACGGTCAAGCCGCGCATCGACTTCAACAGCCTCCTGCCCGCGGAGAGCGCCATAAACGCCGTGCGCGAGACTGCGCGCGAACTCGGCTACGGCCCAGAAAATGGCCCAGGTAATGGACTTGGCAGCGCGGTCACGATACGCCTGACCGGCGCTGCCGCGCTCGGTTACGACGAACTCTACAGCGTCATGCACGGCGCCGAACGCGCCGCACTGCTCGCTTTCGTCATGGTCGCGGCCTGTCTCGTCGTCGGGCTCGGCTCGCTGTCACTGGTGCTGGCGACCCTGGTCACGCTGGTCGTCGGCCTGCTGCTGACGGCGTGCTTTGCCGCACTCGCCGTCGGCACACTGAACATGATCTCGATCGCCTTCGCGGTGCTCTACGTCGGCCTCGGCGTCGACTTCGCCATCCACGTCTGCCTGCGCTACCGCGAGCTAAGCGCGGGTCGCGCTAAGCGCGACGCCATCCTCGCCACCGCACGACATATCGGCGTGTCACTGTCGCTATGCGCGTTGACCACCGCGATCGGCTTTCTCGCCTTCCTGCCGACCAGCTACCGCGGCGTCGCCGAGCTCGGCAAGATCGCCGGTGCCGGCATCCTCATCGGCCTCGTGGTGAGTCTTACCCTGCTGCCGGTCCTGCTCGAGATCCTGCCCGCGGTGCGCGCGCGCCACACGGCACGCACGGCACGCCTGCTCGAACGAACCGGGGCGCAGCGCCACCCGGGGCGGGTGATTACGCTCGCACTGCTCGCCGCGGCGCTCGCGTCGATCGCCATCCCCCATGCGCGCTTTGACCACAACCCGCTGCATCTCAACGATCCCGACGCCGAATCGGTGCGCACGCTCGCCGACCTCGCCGCCGAGCAATCAATCTACAACATCGACGTGGTTGAGCCGGACGCGGCGAGCGCCGCCCGCACGGCGCGCAAACTCGAGCGGCTACCGAGCGTCGCCAGCGTCACGCAGCCCACCGATCTCGTGCCCGATGACCAGGATGAGAAACTCGCCCTCATCGAGAACCTCGCGTTCACCCTGGGCGGCGCGCTCGCCGCCGGTACGGCCTCGCCGCTCGTCCCGACGGACGTGGAAGCGCGCCTCGCCACACTCGTCACGAAGCTGCGCGCAGCGCGGCCGGACGCGCCGCTGAGGCCAGCTTTCGATCGGCTTGCCGCGAGCTTCGCGCGCCTGCGCGAGGACCTCGCCACGCTGCCGCCAGCCGCCGCACGCGAGCGCCTGGCCGCGTTGCAGAACACCCTCATGGCGTATTTTCCCTCCATGCTCGAACGTCTCGACGACGCCCTCGCCGCCACGGCGTTCACGTTCGAGGACCTGCCCGAAGCGCTGCGTCGGCGCTGGGTCAGCGCCGACGGTCGGCAACGCCTCGAAATCGCGCCGAGCGAAGACCTCGACGACAACGACGCGGTCGAGCGTTTCGTCAGCGACGTGCGCGCCGTGACCGGCCCCGGCGCAACCGGAACCCCCATTATCAACATCGAGGCGAGCCGCGCGGTCACGCAAGCCTTCTACCAGGCCTTCGCCACCGCCGGAGTCTGCATCACGCTGCTGTTACTCGTGATCCTGCGCAGCGCACGCGAGGTCATGGTGCTGTTGGCGCCGCTGTTGCTCGCCGGACTGCTGACGACGGCTGTCAGCGTGGCCCTGGGGGTGCCGTTCAACTTCGCCAATATCATCGCGCTGCCGCTGTTGATGGGCATCGGCGTCGACAGCGCACTGCACATCCTGCACCGCTACAAGACCACCGGGCGCGACGACGTCTCGCTGCTGGCCTCGAGCTCGGCGCGCGCGGTGCTGTTCAGCGCTTTGACGACGACGGCCAGCTTCGGCAATCTTGCCACCTCGCCGCACGCCGGCACGGCCAGCATGGGCGTGATGCTCACCGTGGGACTGGCCATGACGCTCGTGTGCACGCTGGTCGTGCTCCCCGCGCTGCTGCGGCGCTACGTACAACCGACAGGTTCCCTGACATGACCGACAAACCCTGGGACGCACGCGCCGCGGCGTGGCTGATCCGGCCGTTCATCGACTCCCCTCGCGTGATGCCGAATCATTTCACCGCGCTGCGCCTGCTCGTCGGCCTCGCGGGTGCGGCGTGCTTCGCGCTCGGCGAGATGCCAAATCTCGCTGCGCTGTTGATCGTCGCCTCGAACTTCCTCGATCACACCGACGGCGAGCTCGCCCGGCTCGGCGGCAAGGGCAGCCGCTTCGGCCATTACTTCGACCTCGCCGCCGATGCCGTGGTCACCATCGGCATGTTCGTCGGGATCGGCATCGGTCTTGCCGCGACGAACGGCCCCGGCAGCATCCTGATGGGTATCGTCGCCGGGCTCGCCGTGGCCCTGATCTTCCACCTGCGTTATCTCATCGAGGAGGCACTCGGCAAGGACGCCACGCGGCAGCCGCGCGTCGGCGGCTTCGAGGCCGAGGACGTGCTCTATCTCTTGCCGCTGGTGACGCTGAGCGGCCTGCTGGACACGTTCCTCGCTGCCGCGGCAATCGGCGCCCCGCTCGCCGCGGCGCTGGTCGTCGCGCAATACTTGCGCGTCATGCGCGGGCCTGGCCCGGCGGCGCCGTGAGCGTCCTCGTCACCGGCGCCAGCGGCTTTCTTGGCAGCGCCGTGGTGCGCGCGCTGCTGGCGCAGGGAGAACAGGTACGCGTACTGACCCGGGCGAGCAGCGATCCGGCCAACCTCGCCGGGCTCGATGTCGAGATCTGCCAGGGCGACCTGCGCGACGCGGCGTCGCTCGCTGGCGCCTGTCGCGGCATGCAGGGGCTCTACCACGTTGCCGCCGACTACCGCCTGTGGGTACGCGAGCCGAACGAACTCTACGAGAGCAACGTCGAGGGTACACGCCATCTCATGCGGGCCGCCCTCGAAGCCGGTATCGAACGCGTCGTCTATACGAGTTCTGTCGCAACGCTAGGCATCAGGGCAGACGGCAGGCCCGGTAACGAGGACACACCGGTCACGCTCGCCGACATGATCGGGCATTACAAGCGCTCGAAGTTCCTCGCCGAACGCGTCGTCGACGAACTCGTCCGCGAAGCCGGTCTGCCTGCGGTGATCGTCAACCCCTCGACACCGATCGGGCCGCGCGACATCAAGCCCACGCCGACCGGGCGCATCGTGCGCGATGCCGCCTGCGGTCGCATCCCGGCCTACGTCGATACCGGGCTGAACGTCGCGCACGTCGACGATGTCGCCGCCGGACACCTGCTTGCCTACGCGCACGGGCGCGTCGGGCGGCGCTACATCCTGGGCGGCGACGACCTCAGCCTGCGCGAAATCCTCACCGTCGTCGCCGCGTGGTGCGAGCGCGCGCCGCCGCGCGTGCGCCTGCCGCGCCACGCTGTCTACCCGGTCGCCTGGCTGTCGCAGTGGTGGGCGCGGGTGAGCAACGGACCGGAACCGCAGGCGACGATCGACGGTCTGCGCATGGCCGCGAAGAAGATGTACTTCGACTCCAGCCGGGCGCGCACCGAGCTCGGCTACCAGAGCCGGCCGGGCATCGCGGCGATCACCGACGCGCTGCAATGGTTCCGCGCGCAGGGCGCGATTCGCTGAGCGCGACCGGCGCGTCACACGTTCGCGGGAGCGGGCGACGGCACGCTCCGGGTCCGACGCGCGATTAGCGCACTTCCGCCGACGCCACCGCCGGGGTCACGTGGTAGAGCGAGGCGAACAGCAGGCTCACCGCGATCCACACGAGATCACGACAGCGCCGCACCAGCGCCGTGGCGACGCCTGCGGAGGCAACGCCGGTCAGCGCGCCGACGCCAATCAGGAACGCACCTTCCTGGGTGCCGAGGCCAGCCGGGATGAAGAACGTCACCGTGCGCACGAGCTGCACCATGCATTCGATCATCCATACCTCGGCAAAGCTCGCCGGGTAGCCCACCAGGTGCATGATGACGTAGACCTCGAGTACTCCGAGCACCCAGTTGGCGAGCGCGAACACGAACGACCACGCCAGGCGCCGGCCATGGCGGCCGTAGAAACGTTCGAACTGGCGGTCGATGTCCTCGGCCGCGGCGAGAGCGCCGGTGAGGCGTCGTCCAAAGCGCGAGCGGCCGAGCCGCCGCGCGACACGGGTCGACAAGCGCAGGTGCTGCATGAGGAAGAACACGACCGCGCACAACACGATGAAGGAGAAGCCGCCGAGCGCGATCGCTTTGTGAGTATCGGTGAACGACGGATGGCCGAGCAGCATGAGCACGCCGATGCCGACGAACACGACCAGCGAAAACATGCTGGTGGTCTTGGCGATGACGAGCGAGGCGCCGGAATCGCGCAGCGGCACGCCCCAGTTCACTTTCAGCAACCAGGCCTTGACCGGCTCGCCGCCGAGCGACGCGGTCGGCGTGATGTTGTTGTAGGCCTCGCCGATCATGCGCACGACGTAGGTGCGGCCAATCCAGCGCGCGCTGAGCGGTAGTGCAGGCAGCGCGATGTGCCAGCTGAGCGCGTCGGCGCCGAAGTAGAGCGAATAGACCAGCAACACGACCAGCATGCCGGAGAAACCGACCGCCGAGACCTGACTCCACAGCTCGCCGAGATCGGTGCTCGCCACGACGACACCGAGCAGTACGACACCGACGAGCAGGAACAGGAGCTTGGCGAATTTGAGCATGCGCGGAAGGGCCGCACCGGGCGGACAGGCGGGAGGCGTGGGACAGCGCGCAGACTATCGCACAATGCGCCCGCGACCGGCAATTTCGGTTGCGGGCGCCGACGCGCCAAAGTACCCTTGCCGCCCACCGCCAACACGGCATCCCAGGTATCCTCGATGACCGCTATCGCCGCCGACACGCGTCCGCCGAGCGACCTCGGCGCGCGACTTGCCGGACTCGATCTCGCCGCGCTCAAGGCCGAGTTCGCACGCCAGGACGAATTCATCGCGATCCCGGATTTCCTCCCCCCGGCAGCGCTCGCGCCGCTGCTCGACAGCCTGCCGGCGCTCGAACCGCGCGTGCATCGCAACTTCATCCCGGGCCACAAGAAGGGCGGCAGCGTGTCGCGTTACGAACTCGACGGTCACGCCCCGGCATTCCCCGCTTTCTACCGAGAGCCGGCGCTGCTCGCGTTCCTGCGCGACCTGACCGGGCAGGATCTCAAGTACTGTCCCGAGGACGATCCGCATACCTACGCGCTCTACTATTACACCGAACCCGGCGATCACATCGGCTGGCATTTCGACACGTCCTATTACAAGGGCCAGCGCTACACCATCCTGCTCGGCCTGGTCGACGAATCGAGCTGCCGTCTCGAGTACGAACTCTACCGCGCCGACCGCGCGCGCGAAGGCGTCGCGGGCGCCGCCGCCCTCAGCCCGGGTATGCTGGTCGTGTTCAATGGCGACAAGCTCTGGCACCGCGTCACACCCGCGGCACCCGGCGACCGACGCGTGGCGCTGACGCTTGAATACGTCACCAGCCACGACATGCACCCGTTCCGTCGCTTCGTCTCGAACATGAAGGACGCCATCGCCTATTTCGGCTTCCGCCAGGTGTTCTCGCGCGCCCGCGCGCGCTGAGCGGCGCCCATGAAGGCAATCATCCTGGCCGCCGGGGTCGGCTCGCGTCTCGGCACCGTCCACGACGGTCCCAAGTGTCTGCTCGAGTTCGCCGGCCGCAGCCTGTTGGCACGTCACTTCGACGCACTCGCCGGGCTCGGTATCGAGGATGTCACGCTGGTGCTCGGCCACGCCCCGGACTCGATTGTCGATGCCGCACGCGCCGCCGCGCGCAAAGCGCCCCTGGTGCATTACAACCCCGACTACCGCGAAGGTTCGATGCTGAGCCTGTGGCATGCGCGCCAGGCCCTGCTCAGCGGCGACGACGTGCTCGTGATGGATGCCGACGTGCTCTACGATCCACGCATCATGGCACGACTGGTCGACAGCCCGCGGGCAAACTGCTTCCTGCTCGACCGCGATTTCGTGCCCGGCGACGAACCGGTCAAGATCTGCCTGGAAGACAACCGCATCGTCGAGTTCCGCAAACGCATCGCACCGGGCCTCGGCTATAATTCGGTCGGCGAGTCAGTCGGCTTCTTCAAGTTCGACGCCGCCACGGCCACGCGCCTCGCGCGCATCGTCTCGCGCTACGCGGCGGGCGGCGGCCGCGATCAACCCCACGAGGAAGCGCTGCGCGATCTCGCGCTCGAGGCAGGCGAAGCAATCGGTGTCGAGGATGTCACCGACCTGGCCTGGATCGAGATCGACTTCCCCGCAGACGTGACCCGCGCAACGCAGGAAATCCTGCCCAGAATCGATGACTGCACCACACGCTGAAGCGCCGCTGCGGCCCCGCAAGACGACCCAGCTGCGAAACCTGCTCACGTCGTCCGCGCTCGAGTTCATTCTCGAGGCCCACAACGGGCTGAGCGCGCGTATCGCCGAGGAAGCCGGCTTCCGCGGCCTGTGGGCCAGCGGCCTGGCCCTGTCCGCGCAGTTCGGCGTGCGCGACAACAACGAGGCGAGCTGGACCCAGGTGGTCGACATGGTCGAGTTCATGGCCGACGTCACGAGCGTACCGATCCTGCTCGACGGCGACACCGGTTACGGCAACTTCAACAACATGCGCCGCCTCGTGCGCAAGCTCGAACAGCGCGGCATTGCCGGCGTGTGCATCGAGGACAAGCTGTTTCCCAAGACCAACAGCTTCATCGACGGCGATCGCCAGGAACTCGCCGACATCGACGAGTTCTGCGGCAAGATCGCCGCCGGCAAGGACTCGCAGTCGGATGACAACTTCTGCGTCATCGCGCGCGTCGAAGCCTACATCGCCGGCTGGGACACCAACGAAGCGATCAAGCGCGCCGAAGCCTACCGGCGCGCCGGCGCCGACGCCATCCTCATCCACAGCGCCTGGTCGCGCCCCGACCAGATCCTCGAGTTCGCCCGGGAATGGGCCAACCGCGCGCCGCTGGTGATCGTCCCGACGAAGTACTACAGCACGCCCACGCAGGTTTTTCGCGAAGCGGACATCAGCCTCGTGATCTGGGCCAATCACCTCGTGCGCAGCGCCGTCAGCGCGATGCAGGCGACGGCGCGGCGCATCTTCCAGGACGAGTCGCTGATCGACGTCGAAGATCACATTGCCAGCGTCAAGGAGATCTTCCGCCTGCAGGGCGCCGACGAACTCGCCGAGGCGGAACGGCGCTATTTCCTCGGTAATCGCCGCGAGGCCGGCGCCGTGGTGCTGGCCGCGAGCCGCGGCGACGGCCTCGCCGACCTGACCGACGACCGGCCCAAGGTGATGCTGCCGGTCAACGGCAAACCGTTGCTGCACCGGCTGGTCGAGAGCTGCAAGCGCGCCCAGCTCGACCCGGTAACGGTGGTTGCCGGCTACAAGGCCGAGCGCATCGCCGCGCCCGGCATCGAACTGGTCGTCAACGATGCCCATGCCAGCACCGGCGAACTCGCCTCGCTGGCGTGCGCGCGCGAGCGGCTCGGCGACGACGTGGTGGTGATGTACGGCGACCTGCTGTTCCGCAACTACGTCTTGCGTGGCCTGATCGAAGCCGAGCACGAGCTGACCGTAGTCGTGGACTCGCTGCCGGCCACGCGCGCGACCACCGGCGCGCCGGATTATGCCTACTGCAGCGCGGCCGACGATCGCTCGCTGTGGGAACAGGAGGTGTGGCTGGAGCGCATCGCCAGCACGCCGCAACTGGACGGGCGCCGCGCCGACGGACGCTGGATCGGCATGCTCGCCGCGCGGGGTGCCGGTGCGCGACAGCTCGCCGAAACGCTCGAGCGCCTTGCGACGCGCGGCGATTTCGCCAAGCTCGGCATGCGCGACCTGCTCAACGCGCTGATTGACGCGGGACAGCGCGTGCACGTCGTATACGTCAACGGCCACTGGCTCGATATCAACTCCCTGAGTGACCTCGAACACGCCGGGACCTTCACCTCCGGACAACGCTGACACCATGATCCACGCGCGCGACTTCGTCGACGCGGCACGGCAGCGCGGCTTCGACTGCTACGCCGGTGTGCCGTGCTCCTTTCTCACCCCGTTCATCAACTATGTGATCGGCGATACCGCGCTCGACTACGTGTCGGCAGCGAACGAAGGCGATGCCGTAGCCATCGCCGCCGGTGCTACGCTCGGCGGCCGCCGAGCGGTGGCGATGATGCAGAACTCGGGCCTCGGCAACGCGGTCAGCCCGCTGACGTCGCTCACCTGGACGTTCCGTATCCCAATCCTGGTCGTATGCACCCACCGCGGTGCGCCGGGCATGAAGGACGAACCCCAGCACGAGCTGATGGGGCAGATCACGGGGCGCCTGTTCGAGACCATGGACGTGCCGTGGCTGGAATTTCCGCGCACGCAGGCGGCCATCGCGCCGGCGCTCGACGCGGCGGACGACCACGCGCGCGAAAGCGGTCGCCCCTTCGCGCTCGTCATGCACAAAGGCACCTGCGAGCCCTACCCCCTGGAGGGCCGCACGCCCGGGGCAGCGCGCGCGACGGCGAACATCGGCGGCAGCGGTCATCGCGCGGCCGTCGCGGCCCGGTCGTCGCGACACGCCGTGCTCGCCGAACTCGTCGCGCGGACCGATCCCGCGCGCACGGTGCTCATCGCAACGACCGGCTTCACCGGCCGCGAACTGTACGCCATCGATGACCGCCCCAATCATCTTTACATGGTCGGCTCGATGGGCTGTGCCTCCTCGCTCGGTCTCGGCCTCGCGCTGGCACGGCCCGATCTCGAGGTCGTGGTCATCGATGGCGACGGTGCGGCGCTCATGCGTATGGGCAACCTGGCGACGGTCGGCGCCTATCGCCCGCCCAACCTGACCCACCTGCTGCTGGACAACGAGGTCCACGACTCGACCGGAGCGCAGGCGACCGTCGCGGCCAGCGTCGACTTCGCCGCGGTGGCGGCCGCCTGCGGTTACGCCACGGTACTACGCACCGATGACCGCGCCGAACTCGACGTGCTGGCCGCCCCCGCACCCGGTCCGCGCTTCGCCCACGTGAAGATCGCGCCCGGTGCCATCGACGACCTGCCGCGTCCGGCGATCACGCCGCCCGAGGTCGCTGCGCGCCTGATGCGCCACATCGGAGTCAGCTGATGCGCACCATCCTGCTCAACCCGGGCCCGGTGACGCTGAGCGCGCGCGTGCGCGCCGCGCTAACCCGCCCCGACCTGTGCCACCGCGAAGACGAGTTCGCGACGCTGCAGGACGGCCTGCGACGCAAGCTGCTCGCGGTCGAGGACCTCGACCCCGCGAGGTGGGCTGCGGTTCTGCTGACCGGCTCGGGCACGGCCGCCGTCGAGGCCATGCTGGTCAGCTGCGTGCCGGCCGACGGCCGCGTGCTGGTCATCGAGAACGGCGTATACGGCGAGCGCATGCAACGCATCTGCGCTGCCTACGGCATCGACCACGCGCGTGTCCACGGCGGCTGGGGAGAGGCGGTCGACCTCGACGCCGTGCGTACCGCGCTCGCCGGCGGGCCGTACACCCATGTCGCCGTGGTCCACCACGAGACGACCACCGGGCGTCTCAACGACCTTGCCGCCCTCGGCGCCGTGTGCCGCGACGCCGGCGCGCGCCTGCTGGTCGATGGCGTCAGCAGCTTCGGCGCCGAGACCGTCGCGTTCGATCGCTGGGGGTTGGATGCCTGCGCGGCGACCGCCAACAAGTGCCTGCACGGCGTGCCCGGCACGGCTTTCGTCATCGTGCGCCGCGAAGCGCTGGCCGCCGCGCCGTCACGCGGAGTCTACCTCGACCTGGCCGACTACCTGGCGCGCCAGGATGCGCACGGTACGCCGTTCACGCAGTCGGTGCAGACGTTCTACGCGCTCGACGAGGCTCTCGACGAGTTCTTCGAAGCCGGCGGCCGCGCCGCGCGCCAGGCCCTGTTCACGGCCCGCATGCGACGCATACGCGACCGTCTCGAGCAGCTCGGCGTGCGCGGCATCCTGCCCGTCGCCGAGTGCTCGTGCGTGCTGCACGCCTTCGAGCTGCCTGCGGGCCGCAGCTACGCGGCGCTGCACGACGCGCTCAAGGCGCGTGGCTTCATCATCTACGCCGGCCAGGGCGCCCTGTCTGAGCAGGTCTTCCGCATCTCGGCAATGGGCGACATCGGCGAGGAAGACCTCGCGCGCCTCGAAGCCGCGCTAGGCGAAATCCTCGCCTGAAGCGCGCCCGCCAGGCGCGCGCGTTCAGGCGCGGCGGATGGCTGGCGTGGCGCCGCCGAGCTGCGCGATGCGTTCGCGCACGAAGCGCTCGAACGCGTCGACGGTAAGGCCGGCGTCACGCAGCATGTCGTCGCGCGAGCCATGCTGAATGAGGCGGTCGGGCAGACCGTAGTTGGCGATCGCGACGCGCTGGCCGGCGGCGGCGAGGCATTCACCGACAGCGCTGCCGGCGCCGCCCGCGACCACGTTCTCCTCGATGGTGACAACGAGCTCGTGGCTGGC
>JAPOKK010000418.1 GCA_029977665.1 Pseudomonadota bacterium
CGAGCCGACCGCCTCGTCGGTCGTCGGCGACCTCGTCGACGTGGTCCGCGGGCTCAGCGTCGAGGCCGACAACCGCGTGCCGTCGCTGGCATTCCAGCCGGATGCGCTGTCCGAAGCGCCGATGTGCCCGGCCGGGGAGATCGAGAGTGCGTACTACCTGCGCCTGCGCGCCGTCGATCAGCCCGGCGTGCTGGCCGAGATTACGCGTATCCTGGGCTCCCTGCGCATCAGCATCGAAGCCATACGCCAGCCCGAGCCCGCCGCCGGCGCGGCGACGGTGCCGATCATCATCCTGACGCACACGGTGCGCGAAGCCGCCATGGACGAAGCCATCCGCCAGATCGAGGAGCGGCCGGAGATCGAAGGGCGCATCACGCGTTACAGAGTGGAGACTTTCGAATGACCAGGTCCGCGCGCTACACGGGTCTCATCGAGCGCTACCGCGAACGCCTGCCGGTCGCTGCCGACACCCGCATCATCAGTCTCGGCGAAGGCGACACGCCGCTCATCCGGCTCGAGAACATTCCGCGCGAACTCGGCCGCGAGGTCGAAATCTACGTCAAGTTCGAAGGGCTCAACCCGACCGGATCGTTCAAGGATCGCGGCATGACCATGGCGGTCACGCAGGCGGTCGCGGAGGGCGCCCAGGCCATCATCTGCGCCTCGACCGGCAACACCTCGGCCTCCGCCGCTGCGTACGCGGCGCGCGCGGGCATCCGCGCTTTCGTACTCATTCCGGGCGGCAAGATCGCGCTCGGCAAGCTCGCCCAGGCGATGATCGAAGGGGCGGTGGTCATCCAGATCCAGGGCAACTTCGACGACGGCATGCGCATCGTCAAGGAGATGGCCGAAGTCGCGCCGGTGACCATCGTCAACTCGATCAACCCGTACCGCCTGCAGGGCCAGAAGACCGCCGCGTTCGAGATCGTCGATGCGCTCGGCCGTGCGCCCGACTACCACTGCATCCCGGTCGGCAACGCCGGCAACATCAGCGCCTACTGGACCGGCTTCAGCGAGTACGCCGCGGTCACGCCGGCGACCGCCGCCTGTGCCTGGTGCGAAGACAGCTGCAAGTATCCGTTCCCCGCGGTCACCGACACGCGCCCGGTCATGGTCGGCTACCAGGCAGCGGGGGCGGCGCCGTTCATCAAGGGCGAGATGGTCGACGATCCGGAGACCGTGGCGACCGCGATCCGCATCGGACGACCACAATCGTGGGATCTCGCGTGGGCCGCGAGCCGCGAGTCCGGCGGCTGGTTCGACGCGATGAGCGACGAGGACATCCTCGATGCACAGCGTCTGCTCGCTGCGCGCGAAGGCATCTTCTGCGAGCCGGCCTCGGCGATTTCGCTGGGTGGCGCGCTGCGCGACATCAGAAACGGCAAGATCCCGGAAGGCAGCCTCGTCACCTGCACGCTGACCGGCCACGGACTCAAGGATCCGGATACCGCCATCCGCCAGTCCGCCGGGGGCGTGATCGAAATCCCGGCGGAGAGCGATGCCGTGCGGCGCGCCATCCTCGACAACCTCTGAGGGACGATGGACGACGTCGTGTGGCGCTTAGCGCCAAGCGCGCCGCCCGCGCACTGAGGCGAGCTGGCATACTGCTCGCGCCATGAGCGACTCGAGGTCAGAACACGCGACGACCCGTCAGGCTGCGCCGGGCTGCGTGATCCGTGCCCCGGATCTGCTCGAGCAGTTGCTCGCCGCCTGGCCGACGCCGTCGGCGCGGCGCCTGGCCGGTCTGCTCGCGCGCGCCTCGGAGCACCCCGCGGATGATACCGACGACGAGCGCGGCGTGCTCGCGCTGCTCGGCATCGAGGTGCCCGGCGATGCGTCGCCGCCCCTCGCCGCGGCGACCGCCGCATACGACCTCGGTACTCTGCCGCAGGCGGCAGGCCTGCTGCGCGCCGATCCCGTCCACCTGCGCGCCGATGCGACGCGCGTGCTGCTCTTCGACGCGGCCAGCATCGGGCTCGCCGACGACGAGGCCGACGC
>JAPOKK010000245.1 GCA_029977665.1 Pseudomonadota bacterium
CAACATGTGGGCGATGCCCGCCTCTCTCGCGCGCGTGACGACCGCATCCATACCGCCGTTGTCCTCTTCGATCAGCGGCAGGTGGCAATGGGAATCGACGAGCGTGGGCGTGTTGTCGGTCATGGCTTGATGGCAGCGGTGGAAAATCGGAGCGGTGATGCTTGCGCGGGGCGCGTCGCATGGATAGTCGGCCGGCACGAATCCGGGGCGCCGAGTCGCGGCGCTGACCGCTGGCGCCACGCGTTACGGTGCAAAGGCTTCGAAGCGCCAGGCCCGGCTGTGCGCGTTGCGGGTCGTGGCGTGCCCGGCGCACGCCAGCGGATGGCGTCACATGGTGTGCGTTTGGCGGTCCGACTTCAAGGCGCCGGCGAGCTGGCTCTCGATCTTGTTGCGCGTGGCGCCGTTGTCGAGCTCGCTGAACTGTACGCCGATGCCAGCGGTGCGGTTGCCCTGGGCACCGCGCGGGGTGATCCAGACGACGCGCCCGGCCACCGGCAGTTTCTCTTTGCTGTCGGTCAGCGTCAGCAGCATGAAGACTTCGTCGCCGATCTTGTAGGCCTTGTTGGTCGGGATGAACAGCCCGCCATTCTTGACGAACGGCATGTAGGCCGCGTAGAGCGAACTCTTGTCGCGAATGGTCAGCGACAGGATGCCTTGTCGCGGATTCTTGCCGGCTGCGCTCATGCGGTGGTCTCCGTTCGCACCATGCGTGACCAGTGGAACATCAGGTTCTCGAGCACTTCGCCGCCGCGGACGCCGCTCGAACGCAGCAGCATCGCGCGCGCCTCGCCGACACGATCAAGGAAGTGCAGGAGTCGCCCGGAGTGTAGATGATTTGCCAGGTCCTGCAAACGCTGCACGGCCGCCGGCGGCAGGTAGAGGAAGCGCGGTGCGAGCCCGTTGCGCGCCTCGACGAGGGCGCTGACGATGAGTTCCAACGCGTCGGCAAGCTCGCGCATGTCTGCCCCGGCGTCACGGCGTGCGGCTTCGAGTACGTCGAGATCGCCCGCCCGGATAGCGTCCAACGTGTCGAGCAGGCGATCGTGCAAGGGCCCCTCCTCCGCCTCGAGCCGCGCCAGGATGGCGAGTGGTGCCCCGGCCAGGATCTGTGCGCGCGCGTCCGGCAGCGCCGGATTGGCCTCGCGACAGGCGTCCAGCCAGGCCAGGCAGGTCGGCCAGTCCGGCTCGGCCAGCTTGATCTTCTGGCAGCGGCTGAGGATTGTCGCGACCAGCTGGCCAGGCCGGTGCGACACGAGCATCAACAGGGCCAGTCCCGGCGGTTCCTCGAGCAGTTTGAGGAGCGCGTTGGCCGCGGCCGTGGTCATGATTTCGGCCGTATCGATGATGACTATCTTGCGGCGGCCGTAGTGCGTGGTCAGGGCGAAGAACTCGATCAGTTCGCGCACCTGCTCGATGCCGATGGACTTGCGGTCCTCCTCGGCCTGCACGATCTTGAGATCCGGGTGGCTGCCGCCGGCGATGAGATTGCAGCTGCGACAGTTGCCGCAGGCCTGGTCCTGCCGCGGCGATTCACACAATACGAGGTCGGCGAAAGCTTCGGCGAGCGCGCGCTTACCCAGGCCCGTCCGGCCGCAGACCAGGTAGGCATGGCCCAACCGGTCACCGGCGAGACGGCTGGCCAGGTCCTGCCACACACGCTCCTGCCAGGGGTAGGGACTGCTCACGTCGTCGTCCGTCGGGCCAGCGCCGCGCACAGTGCCGTGCTCACTTCTGCGAGCGGCCGCGTCGCGTCGATCACGGCGTAGCGGGTCGGCTCTGCGGCGGCGCGCGCGAGGTAGCAGGCGCGCACGCGGCCGAAGAACTCGACCTGTTCGAGTTCGAAGCGATCGGCCGCCCCGCCGCGGCCGCGCGCGCGCTCGAGCCCGAGTTCCGGCGGTGCATCGAGCAGCAGCGTGAGGTCGGGTTGCAGATGCGGATGGACGATGGCCTCGGCAGCCGCGATGAGGGCGTCGTCGACGCCGCGCCCGCCGCCCTGGTAGGCGTAGGTCGCGTCGGTGAAGCGATCGCAGACCACCACCTGGCCCTCGGCCAGTGCCGGTTCGATGCGTTCGGCGAGATGCTGCGCGCGCGCCGCGAACATCAGCAGCAGCTCGGTGACGATGGCCATGCCGGCCGATTCGCGCGCCAGCAACAGGCCACGGATCTGCTCGCCAATCGCGGTGCCGCCGGGCTCGCGGGTTTCGACCACCGCGTGGCCCTGTTCGCGCAGCCATGCGCTCACGGTTGCCACTGCCGTGGTCTTGCCGACGCCTTCGATGCCTTCGAGCGTAATGAACAGGCCTCTGGCCACCCTGCTACCCCCTGCGGAGAATCTGTCGGAAGACGCCGGCACGCCTGGGCCCGTGACGCGCTGCCGCGGCGTGTGGCGTCGCGCGCCAGGCGCAACCGCCGCGCCCGCGCCCGTGGCCGTCGCCGCACGACGTGGTGGCTGCGGCTGCCGGCGTTCTGCTCACTGGCCAAGCTGGTAGCGGCGTACTGCCGCGTTGTGTTCGCCGAGTGAATCGGAAAAATGGTGTGCGCCATCGCCCTTGGCGACGAAGTACAGCGCGCTGCCCGGCGCCGGGTCCAGCGCGGCGGCGATGGCGTCGGCCCCGGGCATCGCGATCGGCGTCGGCGGCAGGCCGTGGTGTACGTAGGTATTGTACGGCGTGTCGCGACGCAGGTCCGCCCGCCGCAGGTTGCCGTCGAAGCCCGCGCCGAGGCCGTAGATGACGGTGGGATCGGTCTGCAGCTTCATGCCGCGCTGCAGGCGGCGCACGAACACGCCGCCGATGCGCGCGCGCTCTTCGGCGCGGCCGGTTTCCTTCTCGATGATCGAAGCCATGATGAGGGCTTCGTAGGGTGATGCGTAGGGCAGCCCTTCACGCCGTGCCTGCCAGGCGGCGTCCAGCTCCGTCTGCATGCGGCGCGCGGCGCGCGCGAGGATGTCGAGATCGCGATCGCCGTCCTCGTAATGATACGTGGCGGGGAAGAACAGGCCTTCCGGCGATGGCGCGTCGAGGCCGAGGCGCGCGAGTACGGCGTCGTCGTCGAGCTCGGTGAGGGTCTGCGCCAGGGCGGGTGCGGCGGCGAGGCCGTCACGCATGTCGATGAAACGGCTGCCTTCGATGAAGCGGATGGCGAACGTCTTGGTCCGCCCGGCGACAATCGCATCGAGAAAGTCCGCGAGCGAGCTGCCCGGCACGAGTTCGTAGGTGCCCGCCTGGATACGGTGCGCGAGGTTGTCGATGCGTGCCGCGAGCACGAACAGGCGGTAATCGCGCAGCCAGCCTTCCCCCTCCAGGCGACGCGCGATGGTGCGGACGTTGCTGCCTGGCGCGATGCGGAACAGTGTCGGCGCGTCCAGTGCGAGCGGCGCATTCATGGCGCGGCGCGTTTCGTCGTGCAGCCACCAGGCGCCGGCCAGCGTCGCGAGCACGGCGACCAAGAACAGCGTCAGGGCAATGCGCCAGCGCCGTTTCAAGCGATCGTCCCCGCCGCCGCGAGTTCACTACGCAGCTGGGCGCCCAGGGTCTCGCGCGGCAAGCTGCGCGGCGTGGCGCCGCTCAGCGCGCTGACGCTGCACACGCCGAGCACGGAGCTGGTGACGAACAGCTCGTCGGCCGTGTCCAGCTCGGCACGCTCGACCCTTCGGATCTCGGTCGGCACGCCGAGACGCGCGGCGTGTTCGAGCACGGCGGCCCGCACGACGCCGGCGACCCCCGCCCGGTCGAGCACCGGCGTGACCAGGGTCTCACCGTGGACCAGGAACACGTTGCTGCGTGTTGCCTCGACCAGGGCGCCGTCGGCGTCGCACATCAGGCCCTCGACATGGTTCGCGTCGGGCCACTCGGCGCTGGCCAGCACCTGGTCGAGACGGTTGAGATGCTTGATGCCGGCCGTGGCCGGATTGCTGCCGATCGGATGCCGACAGATCCAGGCGAGCCGCGGTGCGTCCGTATCCGGTGGCGCCGGCCAGGCGTGAACGCTCGTGATCCGGCGGGGCGATGCCGGCGACGGCGGCCGGTAGCCGCGCCCGCCACTGCCGCGGGTGAGTATCAGCTTGACCACGGCACGCTCGGCCTCGGCGATCCCGAGCCGTGCGAAGTCCCGTTCGAGCGCTGCGGGCGACGGCGGCTCGAGTCCGAGGCGCGCCGCGTCACGCGTGAAGCGTGCGAGGTGCGCCTCGAGCGCGAGGACACGGCCGTTGCGCACGGCCATCGTCTCGAACAGGCCGTCGCCGTAGGCCAGGCCGCGGTCGGCCGCATCGATGCATCCCGCCTGCTCGCCGTCGATGAGGATCACTGGCGCCTCCCCGTGCCCGGCATGGCGTACCCGCGGCGGGCCTCAGAAGCGGGTGAACACCAGCGTGCCGTTGGTTCCGCCGAAGCCGAAGGAATTCGACAGCGCGACCCGGATCGGCATCTCGCGCGCGACGTTCGGGACGTAGTCGAGATCGCAGGCCGGATCGGGATCGGTCAGGTTGATGGTCGGTGGCGCCACCTGGTCGCGGATGGCTAGGATGGAATACACCGCTTCGGCCCCGCCTGCGGCACCGAGCATGTGCCCGACCATCGACTTCGTCGAGCTCATCGCAAGCTTGTACGCATGCTCGCCGAACAGCGCCTTGACGGCATCGGTCTCGGCCTTGTCGCCGGCCGGCGTCGACGTGCCGTGGGCGTTGATGTAGTCGACCTCTTTCTCGTTGAGGCCGGCGTCGGCCAGCGCCATGCGCATGCAGTCGGCCGCGCCTTCACCGTTCGGTGACGGCGCGGTCATGTGGTAGGCGTCGCTGTTCATGGCGAAGCCGGCGAGTTCGGCATAGATGCGTGCACCGCGTGCCTGGGCATGCTCGAGCGATTCGAGCACGACCACGCCGGCACCGTCGCTGAGCACGAAGCCGTCGCGCCCGGCGTCCCACGGTCGGCTGGCCGCGGTGGGGTCGTCGTTGCGCGTCGAGAGCGCCTTGGCCGAGGCAAAACCACCGATCCCCGTCGGACAGGTCGCGAACTCCGCGCCGCCGGCGATGATCACGTCCTGCTCGCCGCGTTCGATGGTGCGCGCGGCGAGGCCGATGCAGTGCGCGCCGGTCGAGCAGGCCGACACCACCGCGTAGTTGGGACCCTTGATGCCGTACTTGATCGACAGGTTGCCCGCGATCATGTTGATGATGTTGCTCGGCACGAAAAACGGCGAGATGCGGCGCGGCCCGCCGTCGAGGAAGGACTGGTAGCCCTTCTCGATGCCGGGCAGTCCGCCGATACCGGAACCGATGATGGTGCCGATGCGCTTGGCGTTCGCTTCCGTGACCTCGATTCCCGCGTCCTGGATGGCCTGGATGGCGGCGGCGAGGCCGTAGTGGATGAACGGGTCCATCTTGCGCGCTTCCTTCGGCGAGATGTATTCACTGATGTCGAAGCCCTTGATCTCACCGGCAATGCGCGCGGAGAAGCCGGAGGCGTCGAAGCAGGTGATCGGGCCGATGCCGCTTACCCCGTTGACGGTGTTCTCCCACGACGCGTCGACCGTGTTGCCATTCGGGGCAACCAGTCCGAGTCCTGTCACTACAACGCGATGCGTCAACTTGTGTACCTCGATTAAGCGGGAGCGGGCTTGCGTGCCGGTCCGGCGATCGCCTGCCGTCGGCGTCCAGGCCGGCGCCGCGGCTGTGCGCCTTCCCGGCGCCGCTGCCGCACTCGCCGTCCGCGCGGTGGCTCGAGTCGCCGCCGGTCAGTGCCGCTCCAGAAATGAAAAGGCCGCGCTTCGAACACGAATCGCGGCCTCGTTCGGAATGCGGCAGGGTGCGTCAGGATTCCAGGTGTTCGTTGATGTAGTCGATGGCCTGCTGCACCGTGGTGATCTTCTCGGCTTCCTC
>JAPOKK010000112.1 GCA_029977665.1 Pseudomonadota bacterium
GGTCGCGCTGAATGTCCCACTTCGCCGGGCAGTCCCATTGCGCGACAATCTCGCGCCCGATGGCGATCGCCTCGTCCTCGCTTGCGGCAGGATAGTCACAGGTGCCGCTGACGCGGGTATGCAGGTCGCAGCCGCCGAGTTCGTCGGCGGTCACCACCTCGCCGGTGGCGGCCTTGACCAGCGGCGGCCCACCGAGGAACACGGCGCCCGTGCCGCGTACGATCACCGAGTAGTCCGACAGCGCCGGGATGTAGGCGCCGCCCGCGGTGCAGTGGCCGAAGACCAGGGCGAGTTGCTTGACGCCCATTTTCGACAGGATGCTCTGGTTGCGGAACATCCGCCCCGCCATGTGCTTGTCCGGAAACAACTCCGATTGCAGGGGCAGGAAGCCGCCCGCGCTGTCGCACAGGTGCACGACCGGCAGGCGGTTCTCGATGGCGATATCGAGGCAGCGCACGATCTTCTTGACCGACAGCGGGTACCACGCACCACCCTTGATGCTCGCGTCGTGCGCACAGAGGATGACTTCGCGGCCCTGGATCATGCCGATGCCCGTGATGCAGCTCGCACCGGGCGCTTCGCCGTTGTAGGCCATGTTCGCCGCGAGCGTCGAGAATTCGAGGAACGGCGTACCCGGATCGAGCAGCTTCTCGATGCGCTCGCGCGGCATCATCTTGCCCTGGCGCGCGAGACGCTCGACATCGCGCGCCGGACGCTCGAAGCGCGCCTGGCGCTGCTTCTCGTGCAGCTCGGCGGCAAGCGCGCGGTTGTGAGTGTAGTGGCGGCGGAACTCCGCCGAACCGGTCTGGATGCTGGATTGGATACGGGCCATCAGGTGCTCGGGTGCAATGACACCAGCTCGGTGCCCTTGTCGAAGCTCTGGTTGACCTCGACATGGACGTTCTCGACGGTACCGTCGCGGTGTGCGACGACGTTGATCTGCATCTTCATCGACTCGATCACGAGCAGCACGTCGCCGCTCGCGACCGCGGCGCCGGGCGTCGCGTTGAGGCTCACCACCACGCCCGGCATGTCGGCGCGCAGGACGTCGTCGCCGCCGGCGTCGTGCTGCGCGGCGGTGACCGGGTCCTCGTAGGCGACCGACCAGGTCGTGCGATCGAGCTTGACGTGGACGCGATCGCCCTCGCGCGTGCGTGCAACCTGGTGCGCGCGCCCGTCGATGCGCAGCGTGCTCTGGCCGGGCATGTCCGACAAGTTCTCGCTGACCGTGTAGCAACGCCCGTCGACTTCGACCACCAGGGCAGGCCGGCGCGCGCGGATGGTGAGCGTGTGCGTCTGGCCGTCGAGGGTGAAGGGAAAGCTGGTACTCATGTTCCGACCTGCGATGCGTGGTGGCCTCGCGGCACCGGTGCCGTTGGGTTCATGAATCAGTTCCTCCAGCCGCCGATCGAGGCGTAGGGCTCGGGAATGTCGTAGGCGAGGCGGCGGAAATCGTCGACCCCGAGCGCGGCGGCGATGACCACCGCGGCGCGGGCGTCGGCGTCGAGCACCGGTACGCCGAGCGTGTCGGCATGCTCGGTGACGAAACCCGTATGCAGTGCGCCGGCGCGGAACGCGGGGTGATCGATCACGCGTGCGAGGTAGTCGATGTTGTGGTCGACGCCGAGCAGGGTGAGTTCGCCGAGCGCGGTGACTGCGCGGTCGATGGCCTGGGTACGATCGTCGCCGCGGCAGACCAGCTTGCCGATCATCGAATCGAAGGCCGCTGTTATGGGCTGGCCTTCGCGGATACCGCCGTCGAAGCGCAAGCCGGGGCCGTGCGGCTCGCGCAGCACGCGCGCGCGGCCGGTCGCGGGCAGGAAGTCGCGTGCCGGGTCCTCGCAGCACACGCGGCACTCGATGGCGTGCCCGGTGACGCTGATGGCGTCCTGCGTCCACGGCAGGCCCTCGCCGCTGGCGAGCCGCAGCTGGGCTTCGACCAGGTCGACGCCGCAGATCATCTCCGTCACCGGGTGCTCGACCTGCAGGCGCGTGTTCATTTCGAGGAAGTAGAACTCGCCGTCGGGCGCGAGGATGAACTCCACCGTGCCGGCGTTGCGGTAGTTCGCGCGCGCGGCGAGCTTGACGGCCGCCTCGCAGATGCGCGCGCGCAGCTCCGCCGGCAGGGTTGCGGCCGGAGCTTCCTCGACGATTTTCTGGAAGCGCCGCTGCACCGAGCACTCGCGTTCGAACAGGTGCACCACGTTGCCGCGGCCGTCGCCGAGCACCTGCACCTCGATATGTCTTGGCTGTTCGACGTAGCGCTCGGCGTAGACGCGCCCGTCGGCGAAATAGCGTTCCGCTTCGCTCATGGCAGTGCGCGCGCGGGCTTCGAGATCGGCGGCGTCGTGCACGATGCTCATGCCCTTGCCGCCGCCGCCCGCGGCGGCCTTGATCAACAGCGGCAGACCGATGCCGGCAGCAGCCTCGACAAAGGCCTCGAACGAGTCCTCCATCAGCGCGCTCGGCGCCAGCGGTACGCCGGCCTCGGCGGCGAAGGCGCGCGCGTGGACCTTGTCGCCCATCAGGCGGATGACCTCGGGCTGCGGGCCGACGAAGACCAGCCCGGCGGCCTCGACGGCGGCAGCGAAGTCGCCGTTCTCGGCGAGAAAGCCGTAGCCCGGATGCACGCTGGCGGCGCCGCTGCGTTCGGCCGCGGCGATGATCTGCGTGGCATCGAGATAGGCCGCGGTCGGCACCTCGGCGTGCAGTTCGACCGCGCTGTCGGCGAGGTCCAGGTGCGGCGCCCCGCGGTCGGCGTGATGGTAGACGGCGACCGTGCGCAGGCCCATGGCGCGCGCGGTGCGCAGCACGCGGCAGGCGATTTCACCGCGGTTGGCGACGAGGATGCTGTCGAGCATGGTGTCAGGTTCTCTGGACGGGCCGGGCGATGGGCGTGTGCATGCGATGGCTCAGGCGCAGCCCAGTATAGCGTCGCCGGCGAGGAGGCTCGCCGGCACCCGCAGCGGCATGTCGAGCAGCATCTGCGCGTAGGCCTTGCCCTGGGGATCGTAGCGCAGCGATGCCGTGCCGCCGCCGCCGAGCGCGGCTTCGAGCACGAAGTTGAAGCCGTGCAGGCCGGGCCATTCGAAACGCGTGACCGGTCCATCGGCAAGGTGCGCGAACCAGGCCGCGACCGCCTCGGCGGTGAGCTGCTCGCGCAGCAGCGGCAGGTACTCGGCGCGCCGCGCGAGCACGCCGATGTTGGCGCTGTCGCCCTTGTCGCCCGAGCGTGCATGGGCGAGGCGCAGCAGCGGTACGCAGATGACGTCGGCCGCGGTCGCGGTCGCATCCGGATACGCGACTGCAGCCGCCGGTTGCGGCGCCGGCGGTGCTGCCCCAGACCCGCAGCGGATCGCGACGTCTTGCGTTCCGTCGCTACCGACCAGGTGCACCGCGGCCAGGGTCTTCGGGACCAGGCAGGAGAACAGGCGGATGACCGGCTGCACCGCGGGACGCCCACCGGCGAACCCCGTCATGCCCGGTGCCATCGCCGTCGCCGCCGGGTAGATCTCGCGGGCGAAGATCTCGAGCGCGGCGCGCTCGCGATGGCGCACGGCGAGCTTGAGCACGACTTCGCGGGTCGCCGCGGCGCGTGCGTGCGGACCGTAGGTGGCCTCGGCGCCGAGCACTTCGATGGAGGTCTCGGCGTAGTCGGCGTGGCCGGCGTCGGCGAACAGGCGGCGCGTGCGCGCGAGCAGGGCGGCCGCGACGCGCTCGGCCTTGGCTGCCGCATGGTGGCCGCCGATCATCAGCGTCGCGGTGGCGCGGTAGCCGTCGGCCCAGGTTGCCGAGACCTTGTAGTCGGGCCCGGGCGGCAGGCCGCGTGCGCCGCGCACGACCACGCGCCCGGGCCCATCGTCCTGCAAGGAGACGTGTGAGAAATCGCAGGTCACGTCGGGCAGCAGGTAGCGCGCCGGGTCACCGATCTCGTAGACCACCTGCTCGGCGACGGTGGCCGGCGTGACGAGGCCTCCGGTACCTGGCGGCTTGCTCAGCGTGAAGCTGCCGTCGGCCCGGCACTCGGCGATGGGAAAGCCCATGTCGTCCCAGCCGGGCACCTGTTTCCAGTCGGTGTACAGGCCCCCGGTGCACTGCGTGCCGCATTCGATGACGTGGCCGGCCAGCGAGCCCGCGGCAAGGCGGTCGTAATCGTCTTCCGCCCAGCCGAACTCGTGCATCAGCGGTCCCAGCACCAGCGCACTGTCGACGCAGCGGCCGGTGACGACGATGTCGGCGCCGGCGGCGAGGGCGGCGGCAATCGGCGTCGCGCCGAGGTAGGCATTGATGCTGGTCAGCTTCGCCGGCAGCGGCGCGCCGCTGCCCATCTCGCGCACGTCGGTCGCGCGCAGGTCTTCGATGCGGTCGGCGAGGTCGTCGCCGCACACGGCGACGATGTTCAGCGTGACGCCGAGCTCGCCGCACAGCGCGCGCAAGGCGTCGGCGAGTGCCTGCGGGTTGATGCCGCCGGCATTGGTGACGACGCGGATTCCGCGCGCGGCGATGGCTCCGGCGAGCGGGCGCATGACGGCGTCGAGGAAGTCCGTGGCGTAGCCGGCGGCCGGGTCGCGGGCGCGCATGCGTGCGAGGATGGACAGCGTAATCTCGGCCAGGTAATCGAGCACCAGGTAGTCGATGTCGCCATGCTCAACGAGCTGGCGCGCGCCCGCGGCGGAATCGCCCCAGAAGGCGCCGCCGCAACCGACGCGAATGCACTCGCCGCCCATCTCAGCGCCCGCGCCAGACCGGGTCGCGCTTCTCGTTGAAAGCGGCGAAACCTTCGCGGGCGTCTTCGGTCATGGCCATGATGGGCAGCATCAGCTGGGTGTACTCGAAGGCCTTGTCGAGCGGCATGTCCTCGATCGCGCGGAAGGCCTGTTTCCCCAGGCGGATGCCGGTCGGTGACTTGTCTACGATACGCGCGACGAGCCAGTCGACGCGTTCGTCGAGTTCGGCGGCCGGCACGGCGTAGTTGAGGATGCCGAGCTCGAGCGCCTCGGCGGCGCTGAAGGGCTCGCCGGTGATGGTCATCTCGAACAGCTTGCGGCGCGGCACGATGCGCATCATGTAGGACAGGATCATCATCGGGAACAGGCCGACACGCGTCTCCGGCACGCCGAGGCTCGCGTGTTCGACGCCGACCGCCATGTCGCAGGCGCAGACCAGGCCGAGGCCGCCGGCGAGGGCGTGGCCGTTGACGCGCGCGACGACTGGCCGCGTGCAGGCTTCGAGACGGCGGAACAGGTCGATGACGTAATGCCGCGGCCGTGCCGGGTCGATGGTGAACGGCGTGCCGTCGGCGCCCGGTTTGAGATCGCCACCGGCGCAGAAGGCCTTGTCGCCGGCACCGGTGATGACGACCACGCGCACGGCGGGATCGGCCTCGGCGGCGTCGACGCCCGCGGCCAGCGCGCGGCAGACCTCTTCGTTGAGCGCGTTGCGGCGCTCGGGGCGGTTGATGGTCAGGCGCATGACGGCGCCCTCGCGCGCGCTCAGCACGACCTCGCTCATGGTGATACTCCCCTGTGAATGCTGCGATGCGTCAGTCGTGGCGACAACCTCGACTGGCGATCCGCGGCCAGTGTACTAGAGTTGAACCAAGGGCCGCGCCTGTAACGGGGAGGACAACCATCATGCAATCGATACGTCAGCTGCTCGACAGCAAGGGCCACCAGGTGTGGTCGGTCAACGCCGAGACGACGGTCTATGATGCGCTGCGACTGATGGCCGAGAAAGGCATCGGCGCGCTGCTGGTCCTGCAGGGCGGAACGATTGTCGGCATCGTCAGCGAGCGTGACTACGCGCGCAAGGTCGTGCTCGAAGGGCGTTCGTCGCTGACCACGCCGGTTGCCGACATCATGTCGACCTCGGTGCTGCACGCGCTGCCCGAGCAGTCGGTGGAAGATGCGATGGCATTGATGACCGACAAGCGCATCCGCCACCTGCCGGTGATGGAGCAGGGGCACGTCATGGGCATCATCTCCATTGGCGATCTCGTCAAGGCGATCATCGCCGAGCAGGAGTTCGTCATCGGTCAGCTCGAGAACTATATCGCGGGCGCGCTCGCCTGAGGAAAGGTCATCCCGGCGTGCCGGTCCTGCGCCCATCGCGCCGCTCGAGCGATGCCACGCGTGGCAGCGGATCGAACCCGGCCAGGCCGCCTTAGCCATCGGAAGATGGGGTGAGGCACGGCCAGTGGGCATGGCGAGGTAGCCGGTGCGCGGTCAGGGCGCAGTGAGCCCCGAACGGGGTGCAGGAGGATCCGGTCAGCGCGGTGCGGCCGGTGGCACGACCGCTTCGCAGCGATTACGGCCGGCAGACTTGGCGGCATAGAGCCCTGCATCGGCACGTGCGAATACGGCATCGATCGATTCGCCGGCGGCAAATTCCGCGAGCCCGCAGGAGATGGTCACGTTGATCGGGGCATCCTTGTACTTGAAACGGCAGCGGGCGATGTGCTCGCGGAGCTTCTCGACGACGATGCGGGCACCGGCGAGCGCCGTTTCGGGCAGGACCAGGACGAATTCTTCGCTGCCGATGCGGGCGAAGAAATCGCTCGCACGGACCTGAGCGCCGAGTTCGCGCGCGAGATGCTTGAGCACGCGGTCACCGGCCTGGTGACCCCAGGTATCGTTGATGCTCTTGAAATGGTCGATGTCGAGCACGGCCAGCGTCAGCGGTGTGCCGCTGCGCTGCATGCGCGCACGCTCGGTCCTGATGCGTTCGCTGTACGCCACCCGGTTGGGCAGCTTGGTGAGCGCATCGCGGCTGGCCCGTGCTTGCGCCTCGGCGAGCTTCTCGCGCAGTTGTTCCGATTCTCGCTTCATCGCGACGACCTGGTCGGCGAGGTGGCGCCGGGCTTTCTCTGCCTGGGAGGCGCGCCGCGTTTCGGTCTCGAGGTAGTTGCTGATGCTGCCGCCGAGGTGGGCGAGCTGGTCGTGGATGCTGGTCTTGAGCATCTCGAGATCGCTCATCTGCGCGACCTTGCCCCGCATGTCGTCAAGGCTGCGGCGCACGGTGTGGTCTAAGTGTTCGCGCGCGGCCGCCGCACGCTTGTGATCGCGGCTCTCTTCGACGACGTGGCTGGAGACGGTCTCGAGGCGGCCCTTGATGGTGACCAGGAAGCCGTTGAGGCTGCTGATCTCGGCCTGCAGCGAGGTGATCACGTCACCCATGAAGCCGGCCAGCTCCTTGGCGATGACGCGCAGCTCGTCGGCACCGCGCGCACTCTGCAGGCGCGGGGTGATGGCCGCCAGCCGAGTCTGCGCATCGCGTGGCAACGAGAGATGATCGAGCAGTGTCTGCAGCGCGTCGCGTGCGACCTGTTTGGCATCCCCGTCCTCGTCACTCGGGCCGAGCAGGGTGTCGAGTCGCTCGCCGATGTCTCGGACCAGGGAGAGGCGTCTCGCGTGTGCGTCCGTGGTGCGGATTTCGGCAGCGAGGTCGGCAATGCTCGCGGTAAAACTGCGCCCCTCGGTCAGTACGTCGACGACGGTCGCGACGATGTCGTCCGTCGACTGCCCACCGGCTGGCGTTGGCGCAGACGCGGTGACGGCGCTGTCGTCGGCAAGCCGTTCGAAGCGCGCCATGAGATCCTGCAGGCGGGCCTCGAAATCGGTGGCGCCGGAGGAGAGCGCCTTGCGCGCCTGCCCGAGCTGCTCGTCGAAGCCTGCGTCGCGCCCGGCGAACCGGTCGAGAACGGCGAGCAGGTCGCGACCCTGGCGGCGCATTGTCGCGCCATGAGCTTCCGCCTGCGCGTCGAGCTCGTTGAGCGCCTTGAAATACTTGTCCTTCCAGTCCTCGGACAGGTTTGCCGCTGATGTCGCCATATCACTGCGTGTAGCGGCTTGGGCAACTCGCGGCTTTAGAGCCATACGGCGCAGCGTCGCCGATACGTTACGGTGGCCCGGCACAACGATTGTCCGCCGCCTTCGGCCGCTGCTACGCTCGGCGCTGAAGCGAGGCGTCCGGACACTCGCTGGAGAGGCCCCTCATCCATGCGCATCGCGACCTACCGCACCGCTCGGCGCGTCGAACTCGGTGAGCTTGCACCTGATGGCGCGAGCCTGCGCCCGTTCGACCTCGTCGAGGACGAGGCGCAGCGCGGGCTGCTCGCCTTGCTCGAAGCCGGTGGCCCGCTGCCGCCGTTGCGCGACGTGTCGCATCGCCTCGGCGACGACGTGTCGAGCCTGCTGGCGCCGATTCCGCACCCGCGCCGCAATCTCTTCTGCATTGGCAAGAACTACCATGCCCATGTCGCCGAAATCGCCCGCGGCGGCTTCGATACCACCGGCCGCGGCACGCAGGCACCGCCGGCCCCGATCGTATTCTCCAAGCTGCCCGAGTGCGTGATCGGGCCGTCCGTGGCGATCCCGCACGACGCGCGCGTGACGGACGCGCTCGATTACGAGGCCGAACTCGCCGTCATCATCGGCCGCGGCGGGCGCGCGATCGCACGCGAGCAGGCGCTCGAGCACGTGTGGGGCTACACCATCGTCAACGACGTCACCGCGCGCGACGTGCAGAAACGCCACCAGCAATGGTTGCTCGGCAAGTCCCAGGACGGTTTCTGCCCGATGGGGCCCTGCGCGGTGACGCGCGACGAACTCGACCTCGGCGACACGCCGGTTCGCTGCTACGTGAACGGCGAGCTGCGCCAGGACGGCAACACCGGCCTGATGATGTTCGACGTGCCGGCGCTCATCGCGATCATCTCTGCGGGCATCACGCTGTTGCCCGGCGACATCATCGCGACCGGGACGCCAGCCGGCGTCGGCGCCGGCTTCGACCCGCCCCGTTTCCTCGTGCCGGGCGACGTCGTGCGCATCGAGATCCCGCCCATCGGGGTCCTCGAGAACCCGGTCGCGGCCTGGGCTGCGTCCTGAGAGAGCGGCGGGCGCAAGCTTCTCGTTAGCGTCGAACGCGCCGACGAACAAGGCGCGAGGGAGACGAGCAGCGCAGTTGGTTACCTGCCAATGAGCAGCGCAGGCGAGCACGCAACGCCGCCAAACAGCAGCGCCAACGTGACGTCGAGCTATGGGGCGTCGCGGCAGGGTCGCCAGTGGGAGCGAGCATGCCGCCTGGCAAGGCGCCCGGGAGACGAGCAGCGCAGTTGGCTACCTGCCAATGAGCAGCGCAGGCGAGCGGGCAACGCGGCCAGGGGGCGGCGCACGCATTGTTGCCGCGGTTCAGCCGGGTCGCGGCAGGGTCGCCAAGGGGAGCGAGCATGCTGTCTGGCAAGGCGCGAGGGAGACGAGCAGCGCAGTTGGCTACCTGCCAATGAGCAGCGCAGGCGAGCACGCAACGCCGCCAGACAGCAGCGCAGCCCCCTTGGCGGCCCTGCCGTCAGGTGGTGAGGCGGCGATAGATATCCGCCACCTTGTAAGGCAGCTTCTCCACCTCGTCGATCACCGCGAAGTTCGCCGGCCCGTACATGTGCGGCAGGTATTCCTGCGCTTCGTTGTCGATGGTCACGCAGAAGGAGTGGATGCCGCCCTGCTTGAGTTCGAGCAGGGCATGACGGGTGTCCTCGATGCCGTACTTGCCCTTGTAGCCGCCGTAGTCCTCGGGTCGCCCGTCGGACAGCGTGATGAGCAGCTTGGTGCGCGCCTGCGTGCGCTGGAGGAGCTGGCCGAGGTGGCGGATGGCCACGCCCATGCGGGTGTAGGCCTTGGGTCGAATGCCGCTGATGCGCTGGCGCACGGCGCTCGAGTAGGACTCTTCGAAGTCCTTGATGCGGTAGACCTCGCAGCGCTTGTTGGTGCGTCCCGAGAAGCCGAAGATGGCGTAGCGGTCGCCCAGCATCTCGAGCGCCTCGCACAGCAGCACCAGGGCCTCGCGCTCGGCGTCGTTGACCCAGCCGAGCGTCGAGCCGCTCATGTCGACCATGAACATGACGGCGATGTTGCGCTCCTGGTTGCGGTAGCGGGTATAGAGGTACTCGCTCATCTCGCGCCCCTGGGCGACGTCGGCAAACGCCTCGACCAGCGCGTCGAGATCGATGTCGTCGCCGTCCGACTGGCGGCGTTGCAGTCGCGATTCACCGAGCACCGCCTCGAAGGAGCGCTTGATCGATTTCAACAGGCCGCGGTGCTTGTCGAGCGTCGCGGTGACGAAACCCTCGTCGCCGGGCGGCACGGACAGCTCGCGCAGCGTGCAGAAGCCTTCGCGGAAGCGCTGGCGCACGCAGTCCCATTCGCGGTAGCTGAAGCTGCCGGCGTCGTTCAGATCGGGATCGTCGTCACCATCGACGTCGCCTTTCTGTGGCAGGAGGGCATCGGAGTACTCGCCGCGTTCGAGCGGCTCGAGATGGTCGTCGGGGATCTCGCCGAAATCCTGCATGATCGAGCCCATGAGGTCTTTCATGTGCTCCGGGATCGAGGTCACTTCGCCATCGATGGTGAGTTGGAAATTGACATCCTCGCCGCCGGCCCCGGCCTCGTCCTGCATCTCGACTTCGACGAGCTGCTTCTGCGCGTCGTCGCCGCCACCCTCGCCGCGGTCGTCCTGGTCGCGCAGTTCCTGCATAGCGCGCTGGAACGCGCTCTTCTCGCGCTCGATGCGGGCGAACAGGGCCTGGCGCACGCGGCCGGCGAACATGTCGCCCTCGAATGGCCGCAATGGCGGCAGGGGCAATTCGCCGAATGCCTCGACCAGCGCCAGCGAATCGGCCGCGCTCGCGTCGCGTTCGGCGAGGCGCGAGGCGCGGTGGCGCCATTCGTCCCACAGCGCGTCGCCTGCTTCGCCGACGCTGCCGAAGAGCCGGAACTCGCGCGACAGGCCGGGGAAGTCGCGGGCGATACAGGCTTCGAGGCGGATGCATTCGAGGCGGTTGAAGATCGCCATCGGGTGCTCGTCGTCGAATTGCCGGATGAGCTGCTCGACCACCTGGTAGCGCCACGTGCCGTACCAGGTCTGCGCCCACAGGTGCACCGCGGTCAGCTTGTAGATGGTGAAGTTCTGCTCGGGCTCGGGGTAGAGGTTGACGACGTCCGGCAGGTACAGCGATTCGGTGTCGGTGAACGTCGACTGGTCGCTGATCACGCGCAGCTCGCGCCCGCCCAGGCCGCGCACGAAATGGCGCAGGAAGCCGGATGCGTCGTCGAAACCGCAGCGCACGTGGCGGCTGGCGTACTCGCGGGCGAAATCGTCGACGTTCTCGAGCGCTTCAATGGCGAAGCCGAGGCCGCGGTTGTCGAACGTGGTCATGGCCTGGTCGACCCAGTCCTCGACGCCGCTGCGCTCCATCTTGTCGAATGCGCCGGCGACGCGGCCGATGAAATGCGCCGCGAGTTCGTGGTTGGAACGGGCGATCAGCTCGACCCAGGCGTAGACGAAGTCCTGGTCGCGGCGCTCGAGCGCCGCGATGCGCGCGACGGTGTCCTCGACGTTGCCGTGGCGCGCGAGCGCGCCGGCGGTGAACTTCTCGAGATCCTTCTGGATACGCAGGCGGTTGAGGAAGTTCTGGCGCGATTCGTCGCTCATGGCACTCCGCGGGCGGTGATCGGTGCGCCGGCCGGGCGGCCGCGCGCGGTGGCATCAGGGAACCTCGGGCGAGACGCTCAGAAGATCGAGCGGCTGAGCTCGTGGACGGCCTTGAGCATGTCCTCATCGTCGGTCAGGGCCTGGGCCACGGCCGTGTCCGTGGCGACGACCGGCGCGATGCCCTCGTGGATGAGCTTGGCCGCGTTGACCAGCAGACGCGTGCTCGCGCCCTCGTCGAGGCCGCTGCCCTTGAGGTTGCGCGTCATGTGGCCGAACTTGACGAGCTGGCGCGCGGCGGTGGCATCGATGCCGCTTTCCTTCTCGATGATGGTCTGTTCGACCTCGACGCTGGGGTAGTTGAACTCGAGCGCAACGAAGCGCTGGCGCGTGCTCTGCTTCAGATCCTTGAGCACGCTCTGGTAGCCCGGGTTGTAGGAAATGACGAGGCAGAACTCGGGCGGGGCGGCGAGCACTTCGCCGAGCTTCTCGATCGGCAGCAGGCGGCGGTCGTCGCACAGCGGGTGGATGACGACCGACGTGTCCTTGCGTGCTTCCACCACTTCATCGAGATAACAGATGCTGCCGTTGCGTACCGCGCTGGTCAGCGGGCCGTCGACCCACACCGTCTCGCCGCCGCGCACGAGGTAGCGCCCGATGAGATCGGAGGCGGTGAGGTCGTCGTGACAGGCCACCGTGATCATCGGCCGCTCGAGCCGCCAGGCCATGTACTCGACGAAACGCGTCTTGCCACAGCCCGTCGGCCCCTTGAGGAGCACGGGCAGCTTGTTGCGGTAGGCGGCCGTGAATACGGCCACTTCGTCGGCGACCGGCTCGTAGTAGGGCTCGTTGGCGATGAGGCTCTGTTCGGTATGGATGGCGGGTGTGGACATGCGGCGGGTCTTTACATTGCGGGCCTGGACGGCGCCCCGGGGCGGCGCCGGGCCACACTATAGCGAAGTGATCTGCCGCTAACTACCCGGCGCCAGACGCCCGGCGTCGCGCCGGCCGCGCCGCGCGACGCCACGGCGAAGCGGCACTGGTATGCTCCGGGCGGTCACCCAGCGAGGAGCTGCGCATGCTCGAGAAACTCAATCCGGACGGCATTGTCGCGCCGTTCAACAATGCCTATCACCACACCGTCGTGATTCCGCCCAACGCGCGCGTCGCGTACATCGCCGGCCAGGTCGGTCTCGCGCCGGACGGCTCCCTGCCGGACACGCTGGAAGCGCAGGCGGAGCAGGCCTGGGTGAATGTGATGGCCGCCGTACGCGTTGCCGGCATGAATGCTGACAACATTGTCAAGATAACCGCCTACCTTATCGAAGCCGAGGACTACGCGGCGTTTGCCGCAGCGCGTGCGCGCCACCTCGGCGCTGCCCGTCCCGCCTCGACGGCCCTGCTGGTCAAGCAGCTGCTCAAACCCGAGTGGCGTTTCGAAATCGAGGCGGTCGCCGCAGCGCCGGGCTGAGTAGCGCGCTGGACGCTGCGCGCGACCGCGTAGTAACCTCGACGGCATCTCCGCGCCGCCGTTCGCCCGCGGCGCGACACGTCCATCCCGAAAACCATCCTGGGGAGCAAGATTATGGAAGTTGGCGCTTTTTACCTGCCGTCTGTCGGCCATATGGAAGAC
>JAPOKK010000225.1 GCA_029977665.1 Pseudomonadota bacterium
AGCGCGCCGCGCCGCATCGCGGGCTCAGCGACGCCGGTTCTTGCGCGCGCGGCGCGAACGCCGGTTGCGCTTGGCGCGGTCCGTCGCGGCCGGCACGCTGCCGTTGGCGGCGGCCTCGGCGGTGACTTCGCCGGGTTCGTCCATCGGCGCGCCTGCGTCTTTGTCAGCGTCTGTCGCGCAGTCCGCCTGCGCCGCTTCCGACCCGGCCGGCGGCAGCGTCAGGTCGAAGTCGAGCATGCCGTCGCGTGCGCGTTCGAGCGCCAGGGTTTCGGCGCTGACCTCGTGGGTCTCGTCGGGCCCGGTCTGGCCCGACATCGCCGGCGACGGTGCCGGCGTTGGCGCCGGCATGGCGGTCGCGGCGGACGCCTCGGCGGCGGTCTCGGCGAGCGAGTTGAGATCGTGCACGACCTCGCCGTAAAGGCCGGTATCGATCCGGTCGCGCGCGATGTCGGCGATCAGCAGGGCGTCGATCTGGCGCTTGCCGTCGGCATAGCCATAGACCAGCGCCTGGTCGCACAAGGTGTTGATGATGCGCGGGATACCGCCGCTGTTGCGGTGGATCAGGCGCAGCGCGTTCTTGTGGAAGATGCGCGGATCGCCGCCGGCCACGCGCAGGCGGTGGCGCACGTACTCGGCGGTTTCGGCTTCGTCGAGCGGTTCGACGCGGTGGCTCACGCTGATGCGCTGCGCGAACTGGCGCAACTCGTGGCGCTTGAGCTTGTCGTGCAGTTCGGGCTGGCCGACGAGCAGGGTCTGCAGGACGTGGTGATCGTCGGCATTGACGTTGGTCAGCAGGCGCAGCTCTTCGAGCGTTTCGACGTCGAGATTCTGCGCCTCGTCGACGATCAGCAGCGTGCGCCGCCCCTGCCGGTACTGGTCGACCAGGAATTCGACGAAATCGTGGTAGAGCTCGACCTTGTCGCGGTCCTTGAACGGCAGGTCGAAGGCCAGTGCGACCCATTGCATGAGGTTGCCGAAGCCCGCGTGGGTGTTGGAAATCAGGCCCACGGTGACGTCGTCGCCGAGATTGTTGAGCAGCCGGCGCACGATGGTGGTCTTGCCGGAGCCGACTTCGCCCGTAATCATCGACAGCAGCAGGCGCCGCTCGACGGCGTACTCGAGCAGCGAGACGCCGAGCGCATGCTTGCGGCTTTCGTAGAGAAACTCGGGGGCGGGCAGCAGCGTGAACGGATTCGTTCTTAAGCCGTAGAACTCCTCGTACATCGGATGCTCGCTCTCGTTCGGGACCTTGCGCTGTGCGGACCCGGCAGAGTAGCAGAAGGCACCGCGGGGCGGCAGCGCGCTGATCGTGAACCCGGTCCGATCTGGGCTCCGCAGTACCGTCGTGGCCCCCCGCGGCGGGTGCCCGGCAGGCGGCAGGCCCTGGCGCCCCGCCTGAGGCGGGTGCTGCCGTCGACGGCGACGCCATTGCGGCACGTCGCGCCATGGCGCAAGGTAGACAGGGGTTCGCCGGACGGAGTGTCATGGGGCGCGAGCGACGCCGACGCATCACGATCTTCTGCCTGCTCGTCGCGCCTTTCCTGGTCAACGGCGCGCTGAACGCAGTGGTGGCGTCGAGGCCGTGGTTGTACTGGTCGCTGGAAATCGCGGTGTGGCTCGTGCTGCCGGCCGCGCTGTTCGCCGCGGCGGCGCGCGTGGCCGGCATCGATGCGCGGCGCCTGGGCCTCGACGGCCGCCTCTGTGGCCGGCCGTCGCCGACCGGTATCGCCGTGGCCTGCGTGGTTCTGAGCGCGACGTGGCCGTCGGCCTACGCGGTGCTGGAGGAATTCGCCGCCGCGTGGCTGCCCACGGCACCGCTGTTCGTCTACGAATCGGTCGTGCCGGCCAGCCAGCCGGGGCGCTTTCTCGCCGCCGCGTGGTTCGCGCTGACGGCGGGCGTGGTCGAGGAGATCATCTACCGGGGTTATGCCTGGCAGGTTTGCCGCGACCTGGCGCATCCACGCAGCTGGTTTCTCCTGGCGGGGCCGCTGGTGTTTGCCTCGGTGCACTGGGAGGCCGGCGTCGCTTCGGTGTTCGTCGCCTGGGTGTTCGGCGTGATGGCCGCAGCGCTCTACCTCGCGCTACGCAACTTGTGGCCGCTGATGGTTGCGCACGCGGTGACCGATTTCATCGCTTTTGGCTGACGCCGTGCGAGGCGCATCGCCGCGCTGCCGCCGGCCACGGTCAGCGGTCGTGACCGGCGGGACTGGCGTGGCGCTCAGCCGTCGAACTTGTCGTAGAAGCTGATCTCCGGCGGCGCGGTCAGGAAGGGCCCGAGCTTGTCCATCAACCCGGTCTCGGCGCGCCAGGCGAGGTACTTCTCCTGGTGGCCACGCGAGTCCCACAGCTCGTAGAAGAGCACGCGGCCGGGCTTGTCCTGGTCGCGCCAGATATCGAAGAGGCGGCAGCCGTCGTAGGCGCGGGTGTCGGGTGCGATGTCCTTGATGAAGGCGAGGAACTCGTCAACGCGTTCGGGGATGACGGCAAGATCGATGGTCACGGCCGTGGTCATGGGGAGCCTCCTTGGGGGTTGGTGTCGGTGGTGACCCGTCGAGTATAGGGCAGGCGTGTCGGCTGGCGCGCGCCGGACTTGCGCGCGGACGCGGCACCGTGCCACCGTCTCGCTGCGGTCGCGCTCACGCGCCCGCGGCCAAGGAACCTCTGGAACAAGTCACGACCCGGCATCTTGCGTCCACGCTAGCCGACTTCGCGATGGCGAATCTTCGCGATGGCGGGCCAAAGGGTGCGATTCGCGCCTTGAGCCGGAACCGCGCGGACGCGAACTGCCCGGCCGCGACCCGTTCGATGGTTCTCTAAACGGGAGGGAGTGATGGATAAGCGATTCGAACCGCGTTATGCGGATTACGCGCGGCGCGTGCGCGAGAGCCTGGCTACGCAGCCGTTGATGAGCGCCTTGTTCGGCGCCGAGGCGACGCACATCGAGCCTGGGCGGGTCGACGTCGTGGTCGCGGTGCGCGAGGACATGTTGCAGCCCTATGGCAACGTGCACGGCGTGATCGCGAGCGCAGTCGCCGACAGCGCCGCGGGCTACGCCGCACAGACACTGCTGGCCGAGGGCAGCGATGTCGTTACCGTCGAGTACAAGATTAATTTCCTCGCGCCGGGCGTCGGCCAGCGCATCCGCGCCAGCGGTTACGTGGTCAGACCCGGACGCACGCTGTCGTTCTGCGCCGCCGACGTCTACGCGGAGGATGGCACCGAGAGCACGCTGTTCGCGCACCTCGTGACGACCATGATGGCCGTCACGCACTGACCGGCGCCGCGCGGCGCTATCGCCGCGGTCGCGGAGCCGTTATGGTGGAGGCGAGAGAACCTGCGCGAGGGGAGGCGGGCAGGGCCGCTGCCGTTCGTGCCGGGCTCCGCAAGGGGAGGCGACGCCGTGACCGGCGCCGCGCCGGGCCACACGCGCGAGGCACTGCCGCATGATTGACATCGACCCGACGCTCCGACTGTGGGGCTGGTTCTTCCTCGTCCTCTACATCCTCGCGATGCTGTTCTTCGGCTACCTCGGCATGCGCCGGGTCAAGAGCAGCGACGATTTCGCGACCGCGCGCGGCGCCTACGGGCCACTGTTCCTGGCCTTCGCGCTGACGGCCACCACGGCCTCCGGCGGGACCTTCATCGGCATTCCCGCGCTCGGTTATTCGAGCGGCTTCTCGGCCCTGTGGTACGCGGTGGCCTATCCCCTCGGCACCTACCTCGGCCTCATCGTGTGCCTGCGCGGTATCCGCCGCGCCGGGGCCGCGTTCGGCACCCGTTCGATGCCGGAGTACCTCGGCGATCGCTTCGACTCCGAGGCGTTGCGCATCTGCGCGGCGCTGTTCTCGATGCTGCTGCTGTTCTATCTCGCCGGCCAGTTGCTCGGCGGCGCGGTGATGTTCAACAAGATGATGGGGGTGGACCTGTTCCCGGCGCTGGTCGTCACGGCCGTCATCGTCATGGTCTACATCGTCATCGGTGGCGCGCATGCCGACATCCTCACCGACGGCGTACAGGGCGCGCTGATGCTCGGGCTCTCGGTCACGATCATCTGGATGTTCAGCACCGGCTTCCGTGTCGACGGCGGGCTCGGTGCCGTGATCGACAACCTGCGCGCGCAGGATCCGGCACTCGTCGCCACCTTCCATCCGACCCACCCGGTGCTGAATTCGCGCTGGGACGTGTTCGCACTGTTCATGCTGCACGTGCCGCTGGGGCTGCTGCCGCATATCGGCAACAAGCTGTGGGCGCTCGAGAGCGATCGCGACCAGAACCGCTTCATTACCTACGCGTTCACGTTCGGCATGATCCTGCCCATGATCACGCTCGGCGGGATCCTCGCGCGCGCGGTGCTCGGCGATGCGCTGCTGGTCGAGGGCGCGAGCCCCAACGACGCCATCGCGATGCTCTTCATCGCGACCCTGCCAGCCTGGCTCGCGGCGCTCATCGGCGCCGGCGTGCTGGCCGCGATCATGTCGACCGCCGATGGGCTGGTCGTGTCGACCTCGCAGATCTTCGCCAACGACATCTACCGGCGTTCGATCGTGCCGCGCCTGCGCGTGCCGCCGGGCGAGGCCACTATCGATCGCGTCTCGCTCGTCATCAGCCGCGTCGCGACGGTGGTCGTCGTAATCGCCTCGATCTGGCTCGCCTGGGTATCGCAGACGATGAACGTGGCGCTGCTCATCGCTGCCGGCGTGGGCGGCATGGTGGCGGCGATCGCTGGGCCCATCTTCGCCGGCATCGTGTGGCGCGGCGCCACCAAGGCCGGCGCGCTGACCGGCTTCATCGTCGGCGGGGCAGCGTTCGTGGTGCTCAAGTCCGGCGTGCTCGACCCGGCCTGGTTCGTCGGCGGCGGGTTCGAGATCGCGGGGGTGTGGCTGGCCAACCAGGCGCCGAACGCGTTCTCCTGCGGCACCATTGGTGCGCTGCTTTCACTCGGCTGCACCGTGATCGTGTCCCTGCTCACCACGCCACCGTCGGCAGCCCATCTCGCGCGCGTGTTCGGGGATGCCTGAGTGTGCTCGGCGCGCGTGCGCTGACGCGCGATAATCAATCGCCGCGGTTCCGGTCGGGGCCGCGACCTGAAGACCTGACGAGGGGAGCGAAGTCTTGGATTACAAGTACATCACCGTGAGCAAGGCCGAACACGTCACGCGCATCACGCTGAACCGCCCGGAAGTGCTGAACGCGATCAACCAGGAGATGCACGACGAACTGCAGCACGCGTTCGACGATTTTGCCGCCGACGACGAACAGTATCTCGGCGTCGTTGCCGGCGCCGGCGAGAGTGCCTTCAGTGCCGGCAGCGATCTCAAATCCATGGCCAGGCGCGGGCGGCCGCACGATTACCCGGCGAGCGGCTACGCGGGGCTCATCGAACGCTACGATCTCGACAAGCCGCTGATCGCCGCGGTCGACGGCGTCGCCGCCGGCGGCGGTTTCGAGATTGCGCTGGCCTGCGACATCATCGTTGCCACGCGGCGCTCGCGCTTCGGCTTGCCCGAGCCGCTGGTCGGCGTGATCGCGCTCGGCGGCGGCATGCATCGGCTCGCACGCCAGATTGGCACGAAGCAGGCGATGGGACTCATTCTGACCGGCGACCTGGTGTCGGCCGAGGAGGGCTACCGCCTCGGATTCGTGACCGACCTCGTCGACGACAGCGCGCTGGACGCGGCCATCGATGCCTGGTGCGCGCGCATCCTGCGCTGTGCGCCGCTCGCCATTCGCGCCTCGAAGCAGAGCGTCATGCGCGGTCTGGACGAGCCGGACCTCGCCAGTGCGATGCGCAACCAGGCGGCCTATCCGGCGTTCAAGGCCTGCTACGAATCGGCCGATCGCCAGGAGGGCGCACTCGCCTTCGCCGAGAAGCGCTCGCCACGCTGGCAGGGACGTTGAGCATGGCCTCCGGCGTCGGCGGTGGGCCGCTCGCGACGGGCTGAGCGCGCGCCGATGCGCTGCCTGTATTCGCGTCTGCTGCTGATCGTGTCGCTGGCGTTGCCGGGCATTCTCGTCGCCAGCGAATTCAGCGGGCTCGCGAGTGTCGCCGAGGACGGCAGCCTGCGGATTCGCCAGCGCAACGTGCGGCTGTGGGGGATCTACCTGCCGCGCACGGCCGAGGACTGTCTCGCGCACACCCGGCCGCCGCGCTGCGGGCCGCGCGCGGCGTTGCTGCTCGAACAGCGCATTGCGGGTTTCGTCCGTTGCCTCGAACGTGGCCATGCCGAGGACGGTACGCTGCTCGCCACCTGCCGTACCGACTACTCGGCGTTCGACGAGGGCATCGACCTCGCCGCCTGGTTGCTGCAGCAGGGTTGGGCGGTGGCACGGCCGGAAGCGCCGTTCGAGTACCAGGTGCTCGAGCGCATCGCGCGCCGCAACGGGTTGGGGCTGTGGGGTGCGCCGTTCGCGGTGCAACCATGAGCGCGACGCGGGGTCCGCGCCGTGCCGGCACGCCCGGCACCTTCGCCACGTGTACCGGTACGGGTGCGGGTACGGGTACGGGTACCT
>JAPOKK010000287.1 GCA_029977665.1 Pseudomonadota bacterium
GGCGTTGGCGGCCCAGATGCGTCGCACGGCGCGCACTTTTGACTTGTCCAGGTTGTGCATCCGGCCTTCGATGAAATCCAGACCGACAACGATCCAGCCCGCCATTTCGGGCTGCTGCAAATGATAATACCGATGACGCCCTTCGCGTCGTTCGTCGACGATGCGGTGCGCGCGCAACAGCGAGAGATGCTGCGAGACGCGCGTGCTGGTCAGCGCCATCGCCTCGGCCAGCGTGTTGACGTCTTTCTCTCCCGCGCCGAGTTCCTCGATGAGGCGGACCCGGTCCGGGTGCGCCAGGAGTTTGAAGATGTCAGCGAGTTCCTTGGCGACGATGGTACGACTGGGCATCGTGGTTCTCCCGCTGGCGGGCGACGTTTGACTGGCCTCAAGATTACTATTTACTTTCCGAGATTAATAGCTTCAAATATTTGCAGATATGGAATTATTAACATGATGCCCAAGCCGACCAGCTACCGTGCCGTGAGCGGAGGCGCGGCGTGAAGCACAACGCCCCGCGGCGCAGCGCCTTCGAGCTGTTCCGCCTGATACTGCGCCCCGAGCGCCGCTTCTACGTGCTGATGCTCGTCTACGGCATCGCGCTCAGCGCGCTGTCACTATCGGTACCGCTGTCGGTCCAGGTGTTGATTGGCACGGTCGTCAACTCGGCCCTCGTCAACCAGGTCATCGTGCTGGCGCTCGTTCTGCTTGCCCTGCTCGCGCTCTCGGGACTGTTCGCCGCCGTGCAGGCCTACCTGATGGAGCTGTTCCAGCGACGTTTCTTCTCGCGCATCGTCTCCGAAGTAGCGCTGCGCCTGGTCTACGCCGAGCCGACGCACATGGAAAGCATCAATCGCGACGAGCTGGTCAACCGCTACTTCGACATCATGACGGTGCAGAAAAGCCTGCCGCCGTTGCTCACCAGCGGTCTCGCCACGGCGCTGCAGACCGTCGTCGGCATCGCCGTGACATCCTTCTATCACCCGCTGTTCATCTTGTTCAACGTCGTCGTCGTGCTCACGGCGTATCTCGTCTTCCGCATCTTCGACCCGGGGGCCGCACGCTCGTCGATCGACGTTTCCACGGCCAAGTACGATACCGCCAACTGGTTGGAGACCCTGTCGCGCTCGAACAGCTTCTTCAAGTCCCGCCGCACCATCGACTACGCGTTCGCGCGCACCGCACAGGTGCGCGCAGCGTACATCGAGGAACACCGGCACCATTTCCATTTCACGTTCGCCCAGATCGTCGGCTTCTTGTTGCTCTATGCCCTGGCCAGCGCGGCGCTGCTCGGCTTCGGCGGCTGGCTGACCATCATCGGCCAGCTCACGATTGGCCAGCTCGTCGCCGCTGAGCTGATCCTGACCGCTATCTTTTACGGCCTGACGCGCATGGGCTACTACCTCAAGCTCTACTACGACCTCTACGCCGCCATGGCCAAGCTGCTGCACCTGTACGTGCTGCCGGCCGAGACGCCGCGCGAGGATCGCATCGATGACGACTGGGAGCCGGAAGTGCGCTTCGAGCATGTTACCTGCACGCTCCCCAGCGGTCCCTTCGAGCTCGATCTCGACCTGCCTGCGCGCAGCCTGACCCAGATGGCGACGCGCTCGAGCACGCAGATCAAGGCCATGACCGACCTGCTGCTCGGCAATCGCCGGCCCGACAGCGGCCGCGTGCTGCTCGGACCGCACGAAGTCGAGGACTTCAACGTCCACCACCTGCGTGATCGCGTATTGTTCATCGATGCCACGCCGCTGCCGGAATGCTCGATCGCCGAGTTCCTGGACATTGCCGAGCCGGGCATCACGCGCGCCCGCATGCGTGAACTGCTCGCCGTGGTCGGCCTCTACAGCGAGATGGGAACGATCGAAGGCATGCTCGACCAGGCGCTGACGCCTTACGGCCATCCACTGTCGGTCGCCGGCGTGATCAAGCTCAAGACCGCATTCGCGCTGGCCGCCCGCCCCGCCCTGCTGGTGCTCGGGCCGGCGTTCGACATGCTCAGCCGCGAAGCCCGCCGGGGTACGCTGACGCACCTGCGCGAAACCCGCGACATGACCGTGCTGTGCTTCTCGCATCGTCACGATCTGCCGGTGTTCGATCGCTACGTGCTGTGCGACTTCGAGCGCCAGGAAACCTTCGACGACATCGATACCATGTTCAGGGCGAGTGACGGTATCGTCACGAGCGAAGGCGGGCGCGAGGATGGGCGCTCATCGGAGCGCACGCCATGAGCCCGCGCGCGAACGACGAGGTACGCGCGCTCGACACCTTCGCCGCCGAACGCCATCGCGAGCGGCTGCTCGGCAGCCTGCCGGCAGCACCGCCATCGGTCGTGCGTGTGCTCGCCGGGCTGGTGCTGCTGCTGCTGATCGTCATCGGCGCGCTGCTGTGGTTCGTGCCGTGGGTGCAGACTGCCGCCGGCAGCGGCCAGATCGTCGCGCTCGATCCCGCCGATCGGGTACAGGCGATCAACGCGCTCGTCGAAGGCCGCATCAACCGCTGGTACGTGCGCGACGGCAGCGTCGTCGCGGCGGGCGATCCGATCGTCGAGATATCCGACATCGATCCGCGCTTCATCGAGCGCCTCGAAGCCGAGCGTGCGGCCCTCGCACACCGGCTGGAAGCGGCCCGCGTAGCGACCGAAACGGCCAAGCTCGATTACACCCGCCAGGAAGGCCTCTACGAAGGCGGCCTCAGCTCGCGCAAGGACTTCGAGGCGGCCAAGATCAAGTACCAGGAAATGCTCGCCAACGAGGCCAGTGCTCGCGCGGCGCTGAACAAGGCGGACATCGGCGTGTCGCGCCAATCCTCGCAGGTCGTCAGGGCGCCGCAGGACGGACGCATCGTGCACATCGTCGCCGGCAACACGGCCACCGTGGTCAAGGCCGGCGACGCCATCGCGACATTCGCCCCCGCCCATGTCGAACGGGCGGTGGAAGTCTACCTGAGCGGTCTCGATGCGCCGCTGGTCGAGACCGAACTGCCTGCGCGCATCATGTTCGAAGGCTGGCCGGCAGTGCAGTTCAGCGGCTGGCCGCGGGCCGCGCTCGGCACCTTTCCCGGCATCGTCTGGATGGTCGACCCGGTCGCCCAGCCGGACGGCCGCTTCCGCGCCCTGATCCGCGAGGACCCGGACACGCCATGGCCGCCGGATCGCTACCTGCGCCTCGGTGGCCAGGCGCGTGCCTGGATCCAGCTGAGCGAAGTGCGCCTCGGTTACGAGCTGTGGCGCCAGTTGAACCGCTTCCCGCCCAACCCACCGCGTCCGACGCCGATCAGTGACCCGGGAGCGGTGCGGTGACGCTCATGTTGCGCACGCTGGCGCTCGCCTGCGCGCTGGTCGCCGTGGCACAGGCAGCGCGCGCCGAGCTCACGCTCGACGCCGTGCTGGCTTCCTCCCTGGAACACTTCCCCGCGATCCAGTCGGCGGTGCAGGAAACCCTCGCGCGCGAGGGTCGCGTGACCGGTGCGCTGGGCGCGTTCGACCTTGCCCTCGAGCAGGACGCCAAGCTGCGCACGGGCTACTACGACGGGCGCACGCTCGACACTCGCGTGGTCAAGCCGCTGCCGATGGCGAACGCGAAGGCCTATGCCGGGTACCGTCTCAGCAACGACGACTTTCCGATCTACGAGGACGAATACGTCACCACCGACGGCGGCGAGTTCAATCTCGGCGTGGTGCTCTCGCTGTGGCGCGACCGTGCCATCGATCCGCGCCGCTTCGAACTCGCCACGGCGCGCCTGGGCGTGCGCGAAGCGGAGCTCGACCTGCTCCTCGCGCGCATCACCACCCAGCGTAACGCCAGCCGCGCCTACTGGTCGTGGGTGGTCGCGGGCAAGCGCCTGCAGGTCTACCGCGAGCTCGTCGCGCTCGCCGAACGGCGCATGAGCGCGTTCGAGCAACGCGTCGCCGCGGGCGACATCGCCGACATCTTCATCGTCGAGAACCGGCAGAACCTGCTGCGGCGCCAGGCGCTCGCGACCGATGCACGGCGCGAGTTCGAGGCGCGCGCCATCGAGCTCTCGCTCTACCTGCGTGACGCGAAGGGCGAGCCGATGCTGCCCGATCCGTCGTCCGTGCCGGCCTCCCTGCCCGCCGCCGACCTGGTCGTCGCCGACACCGAAGCACTGGTCGACGAGGTGATCGACATCCGGCCCGAACTCGCGCGCCTCGACACGCGCCTGGCGATCGAACGCCAGCGGCTGCGCCTGGCCGAGAACGAACTCATGCCGCGCGTCGATCTCGGCGTCAAGGGCGCGCACGATGTCGGCGCCGGGCCGCGCTCGCGCCAGGGCCTCGAGACGGTCTTCGACCTGACGGTTTCGATACCGCTGGAGACGCGCCGCGGACGCGGCAAAGTGTCGGAGGCACGGGCACGCATGAATCAGCTCGAACTCGATCGCACCCTGCTCGAGCAGCGGCTCGGCAACGAGGTACGCAAGCTCGGCACGAATATCGAAGCGATGCGCGAGTTCGTCGCGCTGACTGGCGACGAGACGGTGCAGGCCGAGCTGATGGAGGATGCCGAGCGCAAGCGCTTCGCCGCGGGCGCGAGCGATTTCTTCGTCGTCAACCTGCGCGAGGAGCGCAGTGCCGACGCACACATTCGCAATCTCGACGCGCGCCTGCGCTACCTGCACGGCGTGGCCGATCTGCACGCCATCACCATCGACCGCGAGGCCCTTGGGCTGTAGCGGGAACGACGCGTTCCGGCGCCCGTCTCTTTGCCTTTTGCAGGGTGGCGGGCGATGATACCGCCAACGATTTTTCACGGAGATCTTCCACCTTGTCGAAGCGCACAAAACCCTTGCCCATCACTGCCGCGGCGATGCTGATCGCGGCCGCCACCCCTGCCGGCGCCGAGGAAGTGAGCGCCGA
>JAPOKK010000048.1 GCA_029977665.1 Pseudomonadota bacterium
TTCTAGGCCCGCGCAGCACCCGATTGCAAGTGCCCGGGCCGACGACGCCGGATCGGGCTGATGGAAGCGGGCCCCGGCGCCGGCCTCAGCCGCGCCGCTCGGGCCCGCGCAGGGGCAACACCTCGGCGCTGCGGAGCGGGCGTTCGCGCGGCGGGCGCTCGCCGGTCAGCTCTTCCATGCGTTCGACCAGACCGTCCTCACCGAGGACCTTGTCCCACATCATGCCCGAAATCCGCAGGCAGGCGCCGAGCGGCGTGTCGGCCTGCTCGCGCACGCGATCGACCTGCCACTGCAGGCCGGTCAGGCGGCGTCGACTGGTGTCCGGGGCGGACTCGATGAGGCTCGCGAGCACCTCGCGGCGGGCCTGTTCGAAGGCTTCCGGATCCCCGTTCGCGAGGGAGGCCCAGTAGTCGAATTCGAACTCGTCTTCGTGATGCTTCATCGTTACGCTCCACCGTGGTCGTCTGCGCCACCAGTGTGAACCGCGCCGCGCGGAAACTTTAGCCCCGAACGGTCAAATTGTGTCACGTTTGGGCGGCGCCGCGTCGCGGCCGGCCGCGACGCCGGCGCCGACGCTCAGGCCTGCAGCTCGGCGACCACCGGGGCGTGGTCCGAGGGTTTGTCCCAGGTGCGCGGCGTGCGGTCGATGTGGCAGGCGCTAACGCGCGGGGCGAGCGCGCTGCTGGCCAGGATCAGGTCGATGCGCAGGCCGCGGTTACGGCGGAAGGCGGCCTGGCGGTAATCCCACCAGGAGAAGCTCTCGGGTGGCTGCTCGAACGCGCGGAACACGTCGCTCAGGCCGAGCGCCAGCAGTGCTTCGAGATGCGCCCGCTCGGCATCGCTGCACAGCACCTTGCCCTGCCACGCCGCGGGGTCGTGCACGTCGGCGTCGGCTGGCGCGATGTTGAAGTCGCCGACGACGAGCAGCGCGGGATGGCTGGCCAGCAGCGTCTCGACCCAGGCCGTCAGCGCCTCCAGCCAGGCGAGCTTGTAGTCATACTTGTCGCTGCCCACCGCGCTGCCGTTGGGCACGTAGAGGTCGAGCAGCGCAAAGTCGTCGAGTGCCACGGCGAGCACGCGCGCCTGCGGGTCGTCGAAGCCGGGCAGGGCGGTGGCAAGCACGTCGAGCGGACGGCGCGAGAGCACCGCGACACCGTTGTAGCTCTTCTGCCCGACGACCGCGCATTCGTAACCCAGTTCGGCGAACGCCTCGTGCGGGAAATCGTCGTCCTGGACCTTCGTTTCCTGCAGCGCGAGCGCGTCGGGGCGGTGCTCGTCGAGCCAGCGCAGGACGTGGTCGAGACGGGCGCGGATCGAGTTGACGTTCCAGCTCGCTACCGTGGGCATCGGTGTCGCCGCGTCAGCACCGCGCGGCCGGGTGCGGGTCGCGCGCGCCGCCGCTCATACGCGGAAGCCGCCGTGGCGGCGACGGTTGAGGAAATCGACGAGGAAGATGCCGCCGACGAAGGACAAGGCCACGATCAGCACCAGGCCGATGACGATCAGGGTGGCGTATTCACGCAGCACCAGCGGCACCATTGCCGAGGTCGCCTGCAGCGAGGAGCGCGCCGACAATTCGGTCACCGCGTCCTCGGCTTTCTCGAGCTCGGCCTTGAGCTCGTCGCGCGCACGCTCGAGTTCGACGATGCGCGCATCGGGCGGCGTGGCGCTGGCGCGCAGCTCGGCGCGCAGGGCCGCGACCTCGCTCTGCAGCTCGCCCGCGCGCAGGCGTTCATCGGACAGCTTGCCCTTGAGCTCGGTGTTCTCCCGAGTCAGCGCCTCGACCTGCTCGCCGAGTTCGCCTGCCGGCGGCACGGCGTCGGCGTTGCCGTCGCTCGAGGCCAGCGCTTCGAGACGCTGCTCGAGCGCGGCCTTCTCGGCGGCGAGGGCCTCGAGGCGCAGCACGGCCGGCTTCTCGTCGCTGAGGTAGGCGGCATCGACCCAGCCTTCGGTGCCTTCGGGGTCGGTCACCCGGGCCAGCTCGCCGTCGCGCTCGAGCACCTCGAGCACGGTCCCGGTCGGCAGCACCTTGACGATGGCGCTGTCGAGGTCCTTCTCTTCGTGGATGCCGACGAGCAGCTTGTCGATGACCCAGGCGCTCTCGGCGTATGCCGAGCCAGGCCAGGCGAGCGCGCACAGGAGCGCGAAGAGGAAGCGGGCGGGGCGAGTCACGCGGCGATTATCCGGTTTGCTCAAGCGTCCAGTCCAGCCTGGCGCAGCAACGCATCGATGCGTGGTTCGCGGCCGCGGAAACGTTTGAACAGGGCCATGGCATCCTCTGCACCGCCGTTCTCGAGGATGGTCTCGCGGAACGCGCGCCCGGTGACGGTGTTGAACACGCCGTCCTCCTCGAAACGCGCGAAGGCGTCGGCGGCGAGCACTTCGGCCCACTTGTAGCTGTAATAGCCCGCCGCGTAACCGCCGGCGAAGATGTGTGCGAAGGAATGCTGGAAGCGATTCCACGGCGGCGGCGTCACCACGGCGACCTCGGCGCGCACGCTGTCGAGCAATGCCTGGACATCGGTGTCGTCGTCGAACTCGCGGTGCAGGCGGAAGTCGAACAGCGCGAATTCCACCTGGCGCAGCGTCTGCATCGCGGCCTGGAAACGGCGCGTCTCGAGCAGGCGCTCGAACAACGCGTCCGGCAGCGGCTCGCCGTGTTCGTGATGGGCGCTGATGAGGTCCAGCGCCTCGCGCTCCCAGCACCAGTTCTCGAGGAACTGGCTGGGCAGTTCGACCGCGTCCCACGGTACGCCGTTGATCCCGGCCACGGCCGGGCGGTCGATGCGGGTCAGCATGTGATGCAGGCCGTGGCCGAACTCGTGAAACAGCGTCGTCACCTCGTCGTGGGTGAGCAGGCTCGGACGGCCGGCGACGGTCGGGGTGAAGTTGCACACGAGGTAGGCGACCGGCAGTTGACGGCTGTCGCCGTGCTGCCAGCGCACCAGGCATTCGTCCATCCAGGCGCCGGGGCGCTTGCGCTCGCGCGCGTAGAGGTCGAGATAGAAGAAACCGATGGGGGCGTCGTCGTCATCGACGATGGCGTGAAACGTCACCTCGGGGTGCCAGGTCTCGACATCCTCGATGCGCTCGAAGCGCACGCCGAACACGCGTGCCGCGACCGCGAGCATGCCGTCGATCACGTGTGCCACCGGGAAGTAGGGCCGCAGGTCTTCCTGGCTCAGGTCGTAGCGCTGCTTGCGCAGCTTCTCGGCGGCCCAGCCGACGTCCCAGGCCTCGAGGGTTTCGAGCCCGAGCTCGCGCGCGGCGAACGCGCGGAGCTCGGCCAGCTCGCGCTCGCCGGCAGGGCGCGCGCGGGCGGCCAGTTCACGCAGGAAATCGATCACGGCGTCGGTCGATGGCGCCATCTTGGTCACCAGCGACAGCTCGGCATAGTCGGCGTAGCCGAGTTCGCGCGCGAGCGCCTGGCGACGGGTGAGGATCTCGCGCATCACCTCGCCGTTGTCGTGGCTGCCGGCGAGCGGCCCGGCGTCGGAGGCGCGCGTCGCGTAAGCCTCGTAGAGCGCGTGGCGCAGCTCGCGGTCGTCGAGGTGTGCCATCGCCGGCTGGAAGCAGGGGAAATCGAGCGTCAGCGTCCAGCCCGGCTCGTCGGCGCGCTCGGCATTCTGCCGCGCCAGCGCCTTGACGCCTTCGGGCAGACCGGCGAGGCGTGACTCGTCACGGATGTTGAGTCGAAACGCCTGGGTGGCGTCGAGCACGTTTTCCTCGAAGCGTGTCGCGAGGCGCGCCAGCTCGACCTTGAGCGTCTTCACCCGCGCCTGCGCCGCCGGTGGCAGGTCGATGCCGCCGAGGCGGAAATCGCGCAGCGCGTTGTCGATCACCTTGCCCCGTGCGGGCGGCAGCGTCGCGTACTCGGCGCCGTCGCGTACGTGGCGGTAACAGGCGGCGAGCCCGGCGTGTTGCGCCAGCTCGCTGGAATAGGTCGTGATCGCCGCCAGGCAGTCGTTGTACACCGCGCGCAGCGCCTCGGAATCGGCCACGCCGTGCAGGTGCGAAAACGGGCCGAACAATTGCTGCAGGGCGTCGTCCATCGCTTCGAGCGGCGCCATGACGCTGTCCCAGGTCGCATCATCGGGCTGCGCGGTGAGGGCGGTGAGTCGTTCGCGGTGTTCGTCGAGCAACGTGTTCACGCGCGCGTCGAGGTCGTGCGGATCGAGCGAGGCGAAGCGCGGCAGGCGCGCCAGCGTGTGGCGTGCGGCGGGGGTCGTTTTCATGCCGCGCATTATGCCGCCCTTCCCGCGACGGGCTCTATACCGACCAGCGCCGGTGCGGGAAAGGCGGGTCGGGCCGTCGGGCGCGTCGGCTGTGCGTCTCAGCCGGACAGGCGCAGCGCGAGCGCCCACAGCGCGCCGACCAGGCACGGCACGGCGAGCGTCATGAGGCCCGTGATGGCGCGATGGCAGCGCCGCAGCAGGGCTTCCTCGGTACCGGCGGCGATGACGAACGGCCGACGCGCGGTGCGCGTGCGCGCGAGCAGGTCCACCGGCGGCGGTCCCGCGTTGCCGTTCTGCCCGGCATCGACCTCGGCCGCGGCGCGCGCCCGCGCCGTTTCCCACTCGTGCATGTCGATCTGGCCGTCCCCATTGGCATCGAACTCGCGCAGCAGGAAATCCCGATCGCGTTTCCACTCGCGCAGGCGGTCGCCGATGGCGCCGTCGCGATCGAAGCGCACCGCGCCGCCGCCGTGCGTGGTGAATTCGCCCAGCGCGTAGATCGCGTCACCCGGCTCGATGCGCAGCTCGGTATAACGATACGGCTGGCCGAAACTGCCCAGCGCACGCGCCCACCAGGTACCGTCATCGGCATGGTAGCGACCGGGGATGCGGCTGTTGCCGTACCAGACGTGGCGATGCGTCGCGGTGACGGCCGCACCGTCGGGGTCGACCGCGCAGCTGCCGGTGTGATCGGTGAGGTAGAAGAGATGTTCGCTGACGCCGCGCTCGATGGTGCGCCAGGCGCTGCGTTCGTTGCCGCCGCGGCGTTCGCGGCGTTGCTCGACCTTGTAGCGGAACCACACGCAGGGGCGCATCGAGAGCGGCGCGCGGATGGGGTCGCCGTCGATGAGCTGCGCGCGGCCCTGCAGTTCGACGTAGCCTTGCGGCGCAGAGCGCACCAGCGCCGTCGGCGTGTCCTCGACGATGCGTTTACGCGCGAGAAAGCGGAATGCGCCCCACAGTGCGAGTGCGCCGGCGATCAGCGCGACGGCGACAGCGATGGCGAACTCCGCGTCGTCGGCCGCGCGTACGACGCGGGCGAAGTCGCTGAACAGGGCCATGCCGCGTGCCGTCAGCCGAACAGGGCCTGCAGGTCGACGTCGGCTTTCTCCGCCTCGCTGAATTCGAGCAGCGCCTGTGCGCCGAAGTTGAACCAGCGCGCGATGACCAGGTCGGGAAACTGCTCGATGCGCACGTTGTTGCGGTTGACGCTCTCGTTGTAGAACTCGCGGCGGTCGGCGATGGTGTCTTCGAGCGTCGAGATACGCTCCTGGAGATGCCGGAAGTTCTTGTCGGCCTTGAGATCGGGATAGGCTTCGGCTACCGCGAACAGGTTGCCGAGACCCCGCCTCAGCTGCGTCTCGGCGCTGCCGAGCGAGGCAACGTCATGGGATTCGCGCGCCGCCGCAACCGCCCGCCGCGCGCTGATCACGCGCTCCAGCGTGTCTTTCTCGTAGGCCATGTACTGCTTGCAGATCTCGACCAGCTTGGGCAGCTCGTCGTGGCGCTGCTTGAGCACCACGTCGATGTTCGACCAGGCCTTGGCCACGTTGTGCTTGAGCGTGACCAGGCCGTTGAAAATGACGATGCCGTAGCCGAGTACGACGACGACCGCGACCAGCATGACGCTCGAACCTAGATCCATGGTCAGTCTCCCGTAGATGATGCGTCGCCAGCTGCGCGCGCGTACGCCGAGTGCGGTGCCACGGCACCGCCGCACGCGCTGTGGCGACCAGTGCGTAGGTGTATCATGGCTTCCATCATCGGCACGAGCGGCCCGACGCTGAACCCGGCGTCGCCGGCGCGGCGCCGGTCAGACATCGAGGAGAGCGCTTATGAAAGGTGACGCCAAGGTCATCGAGTACCTGAACCGGGTGCTGAAGAACGAGCTGACGGCCATCAACCAGTACTTCCTGCATGCGCGCATGTTCAAGAACTGGGGCCTGACCAAGCTCGACGCCAAGGAATACGAGGAATCGGTCGACGAGATGCGTCATGCCGACCAACTCATCGAGCGCATCCTGTTCCTCGAGGGGCTGCCCAACCTGCAGGACCTCGGCCGGCTGCGTATCGGCGAGGACACGCGAGAAATTCTCAAAGCCGATCTGGCGCTCGAGCACGACGCCATTCCCGACCTGCGCGAAGGTATCGCGCATTGCGAGAGCGTCGGCGACTACGTCACGCGCGTGCTGCTGGCAGACATCCTCGCGAGCGAGGAGGAGCACGTCGACTGGCTGGAAACCCAGCTCGAACTGATCGAGCGCGTCGGCCTGCAGAACTACGAGCAGTCGGCGATGTGAAGCCTGATGGCGCGCCCTGTGCGCGCCGTCACACCTGGATGGTTGTAAATAGTTCTCATTAAGACTAGTATTCTTTTCGACATCCACCCGAGGCGTGACACGATGTACGTCTGCATCTGCAACAACGTCACCGAGCGCGATATCGAGCAGGCCGTGCGCGAGGGCGCGCGCACCGTCGATTGCCTGGCCGACCGGCTCGCGGTTTCGACCTGCTGCGGCCAATGCCGCTGCTATGCCGAGGAGAGCCTGCAGAGCGCGCTCGGCACGCTGGACGGCAGCGAGGAGCTGCCACTCGCCGTCGCCGTCTGAGCACGGCGGGCCGGCGTCGTTCACGGCGTCGTTTACCTGGGGCCGGTCACTCGACGCCATTCATCCAGCGACACTCATCGAGCGCCATCCGCCCAGGGGCATTCACCCCAGGGACATTCATCCTGGCGTCATTCGCCCGGCGCCGTCCGCGCGGCCAGGCCCTCAACCCGCTGGCTTACCCTCGGCGCCCGCGCCGCCGCATTCCGGGCAAGCCGGATTGCGCCGCAGGCGCATCGTCTGCCACTCCATGGCCAGCGCATCGAGCAGCATGAGGCGCCCGGTCAGGTCCTCGCCAATTCCCAACAGCACCTTGATTGTTTCCATCGCCTGGACGCTGCCGATGATGCCGAGCAGCGGTGCGACCACGCCGTTGGTCGCGCAGCTCGTGTCGAGCCCCGTGTCCTCGCGGTACAGGCAGCGGTAGCAGGGGCTCTCGCCCTGCCCGGGGTGGAACACCGTGACCTGGCCTTCGAAGCGGATCGCGGCGCCCGAGACCAGTGCCGCGCCGCTGCGCCGGCAGTGTCGATTGATGGCGAAGCGCGTGGCGAAGTTGTCCGTGGCGTCGACGACGACGTCGATGTCGCCCGGAAGGGCCGCGAAGGCGTCGTCGACGAGGCGTGCGGAGACCGTCTCGATGTGCACCGTCGGGTTGAGCGCGTGCAGCCGGTCGCGCGCCGAGGCGACCTTGTCGCGCCCGACGTCGGCCGTGGCGTGGACAATCTGGCGCTGCAGGTTGGACAGCTCGACGACATCGTGGTCGACCAGGACCAGGCGGCCGACGCCGGCCGCGGCGAGGTACATTGCGACCGGCGAACCCAGCCCGCCGAGGCCGATCACGAGCACGCTTGATTGGGCCAGGCGTTCCTGGCCGTCGATGTCGATCTCGGGCAGCAGGATCTGGCGGCTGTAGCGCAGCAGGATCTCGTCGTCCATCGTCATGCGCCGGGGGCGCCTCGCAGGTGCGGAAACCGCCCCAGTGTGCCGCGCGCCCGCGTGACTGTCATCTGCACGCGAAGGTGACGCGCTCGAGCCCGGCGAGGTCGCATCGCGTGGCGACGTCGACCAGACCCGCGCGTGCGAGCAACGCGCGCACCGCCGCCCCCTGGCCGGCGCCGTGTTCGAGCACGATGGCGCCGCCCGGGCGCAGGACGCGCGGCGCATCGGCGGCAATGCGGCGCAGCGCGTCGAGGCCGTCGCGACCGGCGAACAGCGCGTGGCGTGGTTCATGCGCGAGTTCGCGCGAGAGCGGGGTCGTCTCGGCCGTGCCGATGTAGGGCGGATTGGCGAGCAGCAGGTCGAAGCCCGCCGCGGCGAACGGGGCGAGCCAGTCGGCTTGCACACAGCGCACGCCGTCCAGCCCGAGGGCCGTGGCGTTGTCGCGCGCGCGGCTCAGCGCGGCGGCGTCGCGGTCTGCTGCGACGACCAGCGCGTCGCGCCGTTCACTCGCGTAGGCGCAGGCGATGGCGCCGCTGCCGGTGCCGAGATCGGCGACCACGGCGTCGGCGCCGGCCAGTTCCAGCGCCGTGTCGACGACGAGTTCCGTTTCCGGCCGGGGCACGAGCACGTCGGGGCCAACCGCGAGCGTGAGCGACCAGAACTCGGCGCGGCCGGTGAGATAAGCGAGCGGCTGGCCGTTGGCGCGGGCCGTCACCAGCGCCTCGAAGCGCGCCAGCGCCGCGGCGTCGAGCAGCTGGCCGGGGTCGCTGTAGAAGCGCGTGCGCGGACAATCGAGGACGTGCGCGAGCAGCAGTTCCGCGTCCAGCCGGGCGCTGTCTAGCGTCGCCAGGCGCGCCTGCGCGGCGGCCAGCGCGGCGGCTGCCGTGCGCGTTACCGGCGGCGTCATCAGGATGCGGCGAGCTGGGCCATGAGGTCGGCCCGGTGCTCGGCGAGCAGCGGTTCGATGACCGCGTCGAGGCCGCCTTCCATCACTTCGTCGAGCTTGTAGAGCGTGAGGTTGATACGGTGATCGGTCACGCGCCCCTGCGGAAAGTTGTACGTACGGATGCGCTCCGAGCGATCGCCGGAACCGACCAGGTTGCGCCGGGTGCTGGCCTGCTCGGCCTCGCGGCGATCGCGCTCGGGGCGCAACAGGCGCGCCTTGAGCAGGCTCATCGCGCGAGCGCGGTTCTTGTGCTGCGAACGCTCGTCCTGGCATTCGACCACGACGCCGCTCGGCAGGTGGGTGATGCGGATCGCCGAATCCGTCTTGTTGACGTGCTGCCCGCCGGCGCCCGAGGCGCGGAAGGTATCGATGCGCAGCTCGCTCGGGTTGATCGCGATTTCCTCGACCTCGTCGACCTCGGGCAGCACGGCCACGGTGCAGGCCGAGGTGTGTATGCGTCCCTGCGACTCCGTCTCCGGCACGCGCTGTACGCGGTGGGCGCCGGACTCGAACTTGAGGTGGGCGTAGACGTCGGTGCCGCCGATGCGCACGATGACCTCCTTGTAGCCGCCGTGCTCGGCCTCGCTCGCGCTCACGATCTCGGTGCGCCAGCCGCGCGACTCCGCGTAGCGCAGGTACATGCGCAACAGGTCGCCGGCGAACAGGCCCGCTTCGTCGCCGCCGGTGCCGGCGCGGATTTCTAGGAACACGTCGGCGTCGTCGTCGGGATCCCGCGGCACGAGCAGCGCCTGCAGCTCCTGCTCGAGGGTGTCGAGCCGTGCCCGCGCGGTCCGTACCTCGTCGTGGGCGAGTTCGCGAATCTCGGCGTCATCGCCGGCGGCGAGCTCCTCGGCGCCGGCGAGTTCGTCGAGCACCTCGCGGTAGACGCCGAAGCACTCGACGACCGGCGTGATCTCGGCGTGCTCGCGCGACAGGGTGCGGAAGCGCGCGTGGTCGTTGATCACCTCGGGCGCGGCCAGCAGGGCGTCGAGTTCGCGCCGGCGCTCTGCGAGGCTCTCCAGCTTGCCGAGCAGCGAAGCCTTCATGACGTCTCGTCGAGACCCAGGAGCTCGCGCGCGGCGCGCACCAGGTCTTCGCGGCCACTCGCCCGGCGCAGGCTCGCGGTCGGGTGGTGCATGAGCTTGTTGGTCAGCGTGTGGGCGAGGTGTTGCAGCACCGCGCGCGGATCTTCGCCCTTGTCGAGGCGCGCCATGGCGCGCGCCAGCATCTCTTCCCGCAGCGCCTCGCCGCGGCTGCGGAAGGCGGTGATGGTGGCGCTGCTCGACTGTACCTGCAGCCAGTCCATGTAGTCCTGGACCTGCAGGTGGACCATCTCCTCGGCCTGCGCGGCGGCATCCTGGCGCAGCTTGAGGTTGGCGCTGACCACCCCCTCGAGATCGTCGACGCTGTATAGATAGGCGTCTTCCAGCTCACCCACCGAAGGCTCGATGTCGCGCGGGACGGCGAGATCGACCAGGAACATCGGCTCGTGGCGGCGCCGCGCGAGAGCGACCTCGACGATACCGCGGGTCACGATTGGCAGCCGGCTGGCGGTCGAGGAGACGACGATGTCGACCTCGGCCAGCCGCTCGGGCAGATCCGTCAGCGCGATCGCTTCGCCGCCGTGACGCGCGGCCAGCGCACGCGCGTTGTCGAGCGAGCGGTTGGCCACGACGAGGCGACCGATGCCGGCTCCGGCGAGGTGGTTGGCGACCAGCGTGATGGTCTCGCCGGCGCCGATCACGAGCGCCGTGCGCTCGCCGAGATCGCCGTGGATCTGCTGCGCGAGCTTGACCGCGGCGAAGGCCACGGAGACCGGCGTCGAGCCGATCTCGGTGCGCGTGCGGATCATCTTCGCCGTCGAGAACGAGAACTGCATGAGACGGTTGAGGAACTTGCCGACGGTGCCGGCACTGACCGCGGTGCGGTAGGCCTCCTTGAGCTGGCCGAGGATCTGCGGTTCGCCGAGGACCAGCGAATCGAGGCCGCTGGCTACGCGCAGCACGTGCCGCACGGCGTGTTCGTCGGCGAGGTGGTAGACGTGCGGCTCGATGTCGGCCAGCCCCAGCTCGCGGTAACGGCTCAGCCAGTCGAGCGGCTGGCGCACCGCGCCGGCCTCGATGTCGCAGTAGAGCTCGGTGCGATTGCAGGTCGAGAGGATCATCGATTCGGTGACCCCCTGGTGCGTGTTGAGTGCGTCCAGGGCCTCGGGCAGCTGGCCACTGTCGAACGCGACGCGCTCGCGCACGGCGAGGGGTGCGGTCTTGTGGCTGAGGCCTAGAATGAACAGGGGCATGGGGCGCGGCGTCGGGCTGTGAACGGGCGGCTTCCGTCAGCGCGGCGCTGTCGCAGCGGAACGGCTACCCGGTATTAGCGTCCAAGTGAAGAAAGTTCTGGATACGTGAGCGCCCATGTCGACCAGCGAGGCGTGTATCGTTCGAGATGCGCAGTTTATACGGGAACAGCACCCTTCGCAGAGCACCGCGTGTGGCGCTAGACGGCGCGCGCCGGCTCGTCGCAGGTCTCCTCGAAGCCGTGCGGCACAAGGTGCGCGCGATGCTCCGCGAAGCGCCGCGCGTACCGCGTGGTCGCGCGCTCCGAGGCCTTGCGCGACGCGACCGGCAGCCCGCCCCGCCGCCCGCGCAGGGCTTTCTTAAGCGGCCGGGCCAACTGCGATATAGTTTAAGCGGGAGCGCGCCGCAACCGCTATTGATGTTGTCGATGGACGCCCGTAGCGCGCTGTCCGATTGCGAGCGCCCCACACCGGGTTCCCCCAACCACGAGGCCATTCCAATTTCCATGCCGCGATCCCGCCGCGCTCCCGCTGTCCCGTTCGTGTTCGCGCTGCTCCTGGGCGGCTGCGCGACGCCGCCACCGGCGAATCCCCCGGCCCCCGCGGCGCGGGCCGCCCCCGCCGCGGCGCTGCCCGAGCTGGGCCTGGAAATCGCCGAGGTCGAGCCGTTCGACTACGAGAACGACCCGCTCTACCGCCTGCTGCTGGCCGAGTTCGCGGGGCAGCGCGGCCATCTCGAGCTCGCGACCACCCAGTACCTCGAACTCGCGCGCGAGCTGCGCGATGTCGATCTCGCCGAGCGCGCGACGCGCATCGCGGTCTTCGCCCGCGATGACGACGCCGCGCTGGCAGCGGCCCGGGTGTGGGTCGACCTGGCTCCGCTCGACATGGACGCGCGCCAGATCATCGCCGCCATGCACATCCGCAACGGCGACGCCGAGGCGGCACTCGCGCACCTCGAGTACGTGCTCGAAAACGATCACGAGACCTCCGGCAATCGCTTGCGCATGATCGCCAACCTGCTCGGCCGCGAGGAAGACCGCGATACGGCGCTCGCGGTCATGGAGCGGTTGGTCGAGCACTTCAGCGAAGACACCGACGCGCTGCTCGCCTACGCGCTGCTCGCGATCCGCGCCGAGCGCCTCGACAAGGCGCGCGAGGCGATGCGCCACATCGTGCGCCAGACCGAGCTCAGCTCGAACGTCGCGATGGCCTACCTGGCGGTGCTGCAGAAAGCGGATCGGATGCCCGAGGCGATCGAATGGCTCGACGAGATCCTCGCCATCAATCCCGACCAGTTCGGCGTGCGGCTGATCTACGCCCGCCTGCTTGCCGAGGCCAACCGCTTCGAGGAGGCGCGCATCGAGTTCGGCGTGCTGTCGGAGGAGTCGCCGGACAACACCGACATCATCTTCGCCCTCGGCCTGCTCAACCTGCAGGCCGGGCGCAACGATGACGCGGCGCAGAACTTCGAGCGCCTCGTCGAACTCGAGACGCGCGAGGACGAAGCGCACTTCTACCTCGGCCAGATCGCCGAAGCGCGTGGCGAGCGTCGCGCGGCGATCGAGCATTACCAGGCCATCGAGGGTGGCAGCAATTATTTTGCCGCGCAGCTGCGCAAGGCGCTGGTGATGTCGCTGATGGGGCAGATCGACCAGGCCATCGCGTTTCTCGGCCAGGTCGTTCCCGAGGACGAGAAGCAGGCATTCGACCTGGCCCGCGCGCAGGGGGAGATCCTGACCGAGCACGACCGGCTTGACGAAGCGCTCGCTATCTACGACGCCGCGCTCGAAGGCGAGCGTTACGACACCGAGCTGCTCTACACGCGCGCCATGCTCGCGGAGAAGATGGGGCGCATCGACATCCTCGAGCGCGACCTGCGCACGATCATCGCCGCCGAGCCGGATAATGCGCAGGCACTCAACGCGCTCGGCTACACGCTCGCCGATCGCACCGGGCGTTACCAGGAAGCGCACGACCTCATCGCACGCGCGCTCGAACTCAGTCCCGATGACTTCTACATCCTCGATTCGATGGGCTGGGTGCTGTATCGCCTCGGCCGCCTCGACGAGGCCATCGACTTCCTCGAGCGCGCGCGCGAACTGCGCAACGACCCGGAAGTCGCGGCGCACCTCGGCGAGGTACTGTGGGTCAAGGGCAAGCGCGACGCCGCGCGTGACGTGTGGGAGAGCGCGCTGCGCGACACGCCCAACGACAAGAAGCTACTCGACGTCATCGATCGCCTGACGCCGTGAGGGCGCTCGCCGCGGCGCTCGGGCTCGCGCTGCTCGGTGGTTGTGCCGGCTGGCCGTTCGCGGGACGCGAGGCGCCGCCGGTCGGCCCGGGCCCTGCGGATCACCGTGCCGCCGTTGCCGCGCTCGACGACTGGCGCCTGGCGGGCAAGCTCGCCGTGCAGCGCGATGACGAGGGCGTGAGCGCGACGCTCGAATGGCGCGAACAGGGCGACCGCTTCGACCTGCGCCTCGTCGCGCCGCTGAACGGTGGCACCTTCCAGCTCAGCGGAGCGCCCGGACGGGTCGCACTGGCGACGCCCGAGGGAGAGGTTTTCGTCGCCGCGAGCGCCGGCGACCTGGTCGAGCAGCATCTCGGCTGGCGCCTGCCGGTCGAGGGTGCGCGCTGGTGGGTGCGCGGGATCCCGGCGCCGGGCAGCGCGGCCACGCAGGAGGTCTTCGACGCACAGGGGCGCTGGACGGATTTCGCGCAGGACGGCTGGCGGATTTCGATCCTCGATTACCTCGAGGACCAGCAACCGCATCTCCCGCGCAAGCTGTTTCTCGCCCGCGACACGCTCAAGGTGCGGGTCGTGGTCAAGCGCTGGGAGTTAGGGAACCTCTGAATAAGTCATGACCCGGCACCTCGCGCCCGCGCTGTCCGATTTCCGCGTTGCGACGCTTCGCCATAGCCGACTATGAAGGGCGCGTCGCGCCTTGAACTCTAACAGCGCGAACACGAACTGCTCGGCCCAGACTTATTCAGAGGTTCCCTAGCTGGCGGTTAGGTCGACCTGCCCCGCGCACGGCACTGCGCGTTGTACACTGCGCGCCGCGCGGCGGCGTGCCGAACCCGCCCGCGCGCTGTTTCATCGTTCCCGGGCTCGTTCGACACCATGACCCTTTCGCGCGACTGGCCGGCGCCGGCCAAGATCAACCTGTTCCTGCACGTGACGGGCCGGCGGCCGGACGGCTACCACCTGCTGCAGACCCTGTTCCAGTTCATCGGCCTGTGCGACTGGCTCGAGTTCCGCGTGCGCGAGGATGGCCGCATCACGCGGAGCAGCGCGCTGGCGGGCGTCGCCGCCGAGGACGATCTCGTGGTGCGCGCCGCGCGCTTGCTGCAGGGCCACGTCGGCAGCGCGTTCGGCGCCGACATCGCCGTCACCAAGCACGTGCCGATGGGCGGCGGGCTCGGCGGCGGCAGCTCGAACGCGGCCACCGTGCTGGTCGCGCTCGACGCCCTGTGGGGGCTCGATCTCGGCACCGACGTGCTGGCGGAGCTGGGTCTCGCCCTGGGCGCCGATGTCCCGGTCTTCGTGCGCGGCCAGGCGGCCTGGGCCGAGGGCGTGGGCGAGGTGCTCGTACCCTGTCCCCAGGATGAAGGTGCGGTGCTCGTGATCACGCCCGATTGCGCGGTTTCGACCGCGCGCGTGTTCACCGATCCTGATTTGACACGGCATACCCCGGCCATCAAAATGCGCTCCTTTTCGCTCGACCGCTCCCGGAACGACTGTGAACCCGTCACCCGGCGCCTCTACCCCGAGGTAGGTGCCGCGCTCGACTGGCTGGCCCAGCACGCCCCGGCGCGGATGAGCGGAACCGGCGCCAGTGTCTATGCTTTTTTCGACCGACTCGAACAAGCCGAGGCCCTGGCGCGGGAAGTGCCGGCGCCGTGGCGCGCGTTCGCCACGCGGCGCTGTAACCGCTCGCCGCTGCTGGAACGCGTCCGGCAGGAGCGCGCGGCGCGATGAATCGACGACGCGGCGGGCCGGCGGGCCCGGCCAGGTCTTGCATTTGGGGTGTCGCCAAGCGGTAAGGCACGGGGTTTTGATCCCCGCATTCCCAGGTTCGAATCCTGGCACCCCAGCCATAACCCTGAATCAACGCGGCCGCGACGGCGGTGCGCGACCCGTGGAGACGAGGAGCGGAGTTCTCGGCGCATGATTGAAGAGTCCATGATGCTGTTCACGGGCAATGCCAACCGGCCACTGGCGCGCGCGGTCGCGCGGCACCTGCACATGTCGCTCGGCAAGGCCACCGTGGGACGTTTCTCCGACGGCGAGATCATGGTCGAGATCGCGGAGAACGTGCGCGGCCGCGACTGCATCGTCGTGCAGCCGACCTGCGCACCGACCAACGACAACTTCATGGAACTGCTGGTTCTCATCGACGCGCTGCGCCGCGCTTCGGCGCAGAGCATCACCGCGGTGATCCCCTACCTCGGCTACGCGCGCCAGGATCGCCGCCCGCGCTCGGCCCGCGTGCCGATCACGGCCAAGGTCGTGGCCAACATGATCACCAGCGTCGGCACCACGCGCGTGCTCACCGTCGATCTCCACGCCGAGCAGATCCAGGGCTTCTTCGATATCCCGATGGACAACGTGTACGCCTCGCCGGTGCTCCTCGGCGATATCTGGAAACACGAGTACGACGACCTCATGGTCGACTCGCCGGACGTTGGCGGCGTGGTGCGTGCGCGCGCCATCGCGCGCCGTCTCGACAACGCCGACCTCGCCATCATCGACAAGCGCCGTCCGCGCGCCAACGAGTCGCGCGTGATGAACATCATCGGCGACGTCGAGGACCGTACCTGCGTGATGGTCGACGACATGGTCGATACCGCGGGCACGCTGTGCCGCGCGGCCGAAGCGCTCAAGGACCACGGTGCGCGCAAGGTCGTTGCCTACTGCACCCACCCGGTGCTGTCGGGCAACGCTATCGAGAACCTCAGCAACTCGACGCTCGACGAACTCGTCGTCACCGACACCGTGCCGCTGTCGGAAGCGGCGGAGAAGTGCCCCAAGATCCGCCAGCTCTCGGTCGCCGGGCTGCTCGGGGAGAGCATCAACCGTATCACCTCGGGCCAGTCGCTGAGCTCGATGTTCGTCGACTGAGGAGCCGTTCGAAAACCCTATCCCGGAGCGCCGGCCGCCTGCGGCGGGGGCTCCTTCGCAAACCCACGCGAGGCCTGGTCGCGGGCCCGTGAGGGTGCATCAGCAAGCAACTACCGGAGTATCGGAATCATGGACATCTTCGAGATCGAAGCGGAGCTTCGTCACGACAGGGGTAAGGGTGCGAGCCGCCGCCTGCGTCGTGCAGGCAAGTTCCCTGGCGTCGTCTACGGCGCGCACCAGGACGCGGTGGCAATCCAGTTGCCGCACAACGAAATGCTCCTGCACACCCAGCACGAAGCGTTCTACTCGCACATCCTCACGCTCAAGATCGACGGCAAGAGCGAGCGCGTGGTGGTCAAGGACATCCAGCGCCATCCCTACAAGCCCTTCCTGCAGCACATGGACTTCCTGCGCGTGAGCGAGACGGAGACGCTGACCGTGCGTGTGCCGCTGCACTTCATCAACGAGGAGCGCTGCGCCGGCGTCAAGCAGGAGGGCGGCGTGATCGCCCACCTCATGGCCGATCTCGAAGTCACCTGCCTGCCCAAAAACCTGCCCGAGTACATCGAGGTCGATGTCGCCGCGCTCAACGTCGGTGACACCATTCACCTCGGCGAGCTGAAAATGCCGGCGGGCGTCGAGATCGCGGCCCTGCTGCACGGCGGTGATGCCGAACAGGCGGTGGTGCAGGTCAACGCACCGCGCGTCGCGTCCGCCGAGGACGAGGAAGCCGAAGGCGGCGAGAGCGGCGAAGGCGCGGCTGCGGGCGAGGAAGGCTAGCGGTCCCGCGGGACCGGGCGGGTCACCCTGCCCGGGACCGCCGGACGGATCGTTTCCCGCCCCGCCCCACCACGGCATCCAGCGCCAGCGACACGGTGGCCGACACGCCAGTGCAGCTCGTGGTCGGGCTCGGCAATCCCGGGCCCGGCCATGCCGGCGATCGGCACAATGCCGGTTTCTGGTGCGTCGACGCGCTTGCCGCGAAGCTCGGCGTCACGCTGAGCGAAGAGTCCCGCTACAAGGGGCTGCTGGGCCGCGCGGCCAGCGGGCTGCGCCTGCTCGAGCCGCTGACTTACATGAATCTCTCGGGCCAGAGCGTGGCGGCGTGCGCAAGCTACTTCCGTATCCCCCCGGCGGCCATCGTCGTCGTGCACGACGAGCTCGACCTCGCGCCCGGCGTGGTGCGTCTCAAGCGCGGCGGCGGTCACGGCGGGCACAACGGGCTGCGCAGCATCGACCAGCAGCTCGGTTCGAACGACTACCTGCGCGTGCGCATCGGCATCGGTCACCCCGGGCCCGGCGGCGACGTCTCGGCGTACGTGCTCGGCAAGCCGCCAGCAGCCGAGCGCGAGGCCGTCGAGGGCGCGATCGAGGCCGTGCTCGGTGTGTTCGAGCGCATTCTCGACGGCCAGATCGATCGCGCCATGAACACACTCAATCGACGCGACAAGAAACTCTGAGGAAACCTGCGCCATGGGCTTCAAATGTGGCATCGTGGGGCTGCCCAACGTTGGCAAGTCATCGCTGTTCAATGCGCTGACCAGCGCCGGCATCGCGGCGGAGAACTACCCCTTCTGCACCATCGAGCCGAACGTCGGCATCGTCGCCGTGCCCGACCCGCGCCTCGAACGTATCGCGGACATCGTGCAACCGGCCAAGGTGGTGCCGTCGACGATGGAATTCGTCGACATCGCCGGGCTGGTCGCCGGCGCCGCCAGCGGCGAGGGGCTCGGTAACAAGTTCCTCGCGCACATCCGCGAGACGCAGGCCATCGCCCACGTCGTGCGCTGCTTCGAAAACGACAACGTGACCCACGTCGCCGGCCGCATCGATCCGATTTCCGACATCGAGGTCATCGAGACCGAGCTCGCGCTGGCCGATCTCGAGACCTGCACGCGCGGCCTCGAACGCGCCGAGAAGCAGGCCAAGTCCGGTGACAAGGAACAGCGCCAGCGGGTCGAATCCTACCGCGTGCTGCTCGCCGCACTCGAAGCCGGCACGCCGGTGCGCACGCTCGAACTCGACGACCACGCGCAGGCGCTCGTACGCGAGATTGCCCTGCTGACCGCCAAGCCCGTGCTGTTCATCGCCAACGTCGACGAGAACGACCTCGCCGGCAATGCGCATTCGGCCGCGGTGCGCGACTACGCGGCCGCCAACGGCGCCGAGTGCGTGGTCCTGTGCGCGGCGATCGAGGCGGAGATCGCGAGCCTGCCTGCCGGTGAGCGCGCCGAGTTCCTCGCCGACCTCGGTCTCGAGGAGGCCGGTCTCGATCGCGTGATCCGCGCCGGCTATCGCCTGCTCGGCCTGCAGAGCTTCTTCACCGCCGGACCCAAGGAGTGTCGCGCGTGGACGGTGCGCGAGGGCGCGCTCGCGCCGCAGGCCGCCGCCGTGATCCACACCGATTTCGAACGCGGCTTCATCCGCGCCGAGGTGATCGGCTACGAGGACTTCATCAGCTGTGGCGGTGAAGCGCGTGCGCGCGAAGCCGGCAAGCTGCGGGTCGAGGGCAAGGAATACGTCGTCGCCGACGGCGACGTGATGCACTTCCGCTTCAACGTCTGAGGGCGTCTCGTGCGACGCCTGGTGCGGGCATCGGGCGGGGTCGCGCGCGGGACCTTGCGCGTGGGAAGGGGCGGTGTGCTCCACCATGCCGACGCTGACCGTAATCTTGAACCAGGGGTTCAAGATGGAACTTCTCGGGGCGAATCAGGCTTTCTGCTCGAAGGCAGACGTGCTCAACATCACCGTATGATCGGTTCCTGGGGCAAGTATTATAGGCTCAAAGATTGTCGGGTCAGTGGTCGCACAAA
>JAPOKK010000221.1 GCA_029977665.1 Pseudomonadota bacterium
GGGTGGCCGGGTCCTGTCGCAGACACGCGAGGCCGAGCACCAGCACCGGGTCAGCCTCGATCGACTCGAGCAGGCAAGGCGCGCCGTACAGCGCGACACGCGCCAGGCCTATCTCGGCATCAGCGCCCGCATCAGCTCGGTCAAGGCGCTCGAACAGGCCGTGGTGTCCTCGCGCACCGCGCTCGAATCGACGCGGGCCGGCTTCGAGGTCGGCACCCGTACGGCCATCGACGTGGTCGCGGCCGAACGCGTGCTGTCTGAAGCCCTGCGCGACCTCGCCCGGGCGCGCTACGACTACATCATCGACACGCTGCGCCTGAAGAAGGCGGCCGGCAGCCTCGCCCCCTCCGATCTCGCGGTGGCGAATTCCTGGCTCACCGGGGCCGAGGACGGTGAGGTCGTCGACGATACACAGGCGCGCTAGCTGAACGTCACCGCGCGCAGCGCGGCGCGCTGAACGCAAGCGAGTCGCACGGCCGCGCCAACGCCCGCTCGCTAGAGTCGCCGCGCCGGGTGCCGTCGGCGCGCCCCCCAGAAGATTCAGGAGTCCCGTTCATGCCCAACGTTTCGACCTGCCAGGCCGAGAATTCCGCCCTCGTCGTCGTCGATATCCAGCAACGCCTCGGCGACGCCATGCCCGGCAAGGTACTCAACCGCGTGCTTCTGAACACCACCCTGCTGGCGCGCGCCAGCGACCTGATGGAAATCCCGGTATTGCAGACCGAGCAGTACCCGCAGGGTCTCGGCGCGACGCACGCGGCCGTCGCCGAAGCCTTGCCGGCGACGACCCGGCTGTTCGAGAAACAGAGCTTCTCGTGCTGCGGGGCCGACGGTTTCGAGCAAGCCCTCGACGCCAGCGGCCGTCGCCAGTTCGTCCTCGTCGGCATGGAGGCACATGTCTGCGTGCTCCAGACGGCGCTCGACCTGCAACGACGCGGCTTCGACGCATTCGTGGTCGAGGACGCGATCTGCTCGCGACGCCTGGAGAACTACCAGAACGCGCTCGACCACCTGCGCCAGAACGGCGTGCACGTAGTCAGCGCCGAATCGGTGGTGTTCGAGTGGATGGGCAGCGCGACCCATCCGCAGTTCAAGTCGATTCAGGCCCTGTTGCGTTGAGCCGGGTACGGCGTCGCCGGCACCCACGGCGGCAGTGAACCGACATTGCGGCCGCCTTGGGGTGCCGCGAGTCGTGCCATAGAAGCGGTCTCAACACCATTCATGGCTCCACCATTCATGGCTCCGCCACCGAGAGGTAGGCGCGAATCAGGTCGAGCGTACGCGCCGTCGCGCCGCGATGCGAACGCACGACTTCCTGTGCCATGCGGCCCACGCGGTCGCGCTCGTTGCTGTCACCGAGCCAGTCGGCGGCCGCGGTGACCAGGGCGTCCACGTCGGCGACCACGACCAGCGCACCGGCGGCGCTCAACAACCTGCAGATCTCGTCGAAGTTGTGCGTGTGCGGACCACTCAATACGGGGGTCCCCAGACTGGCCGGTTCGAGCACGTTGTGCCCGCCGTACGGCAGCAGGCTGCCGCCGACGAACGCCACGTCCGCGGCCGCGTAGAAACGCGGCAGTTCGCCCATCACGTCGACCAGGTAGATCGCCGTTTCCTCGCGACACGGATCGTGGCGGCTGTAGCAGGCGACCTCGAAGCCCTCCTCAGCACACAGCGCAGCCACCTCCTCGAAGCGTTCGGGGTGGCGCGGCGCCAGTACGACGAGCAGGCGCGGGAACTTCTCGCGCAAGCGACCCACCGCCTCGAACAACAGGCGTTCTTCGCCATCGCGCGTGCTGCCAAGCATCAGGACGGGGCGATTCACGCCGAAGGTGCGCCGCAGTACCTCGGCCTGCTCGTGCAGGCTCGGCGGCGGCACGAGATCGAATTTCAAGCTCCCCGTCACGCGAAGCTGCGCCGGGTGCGCGCCGAGCGCACGGAAGCGCGCCGCATCGGCCTCGCCCTGCGCCGCGATGCAATCGACGTGATTGACGATGTCGCGGGCAAGCGGCGCCAGCATGCGGTAGCCGCGGAGCGACCCCGCGGACAGGCGTGCATTGGCGAGCAGCACGCGCACACCAGCCGCACGACATTGGGCGAACGTGTTCGGCCACAGTTCCGTCTCGAGCACGATCAGCAGGCGTGGCGAGAAGCGCCGCAGAAAGGCCCGCACGAAGGGGCCGAGATCGTAGGGGAAGAACGCGTGCGTAACGGCGCCCCCGAGCATGCGATCGACCGTCGCGGCACCGGTCGCGGTAGTCGTGGTGACGACGATGCGCAGGCCTGGATTGCCTTCCATCAGCGCGCGTACCAGAGGTACGGCGGCCATCGTCTCGCCGACCGAAACGGCGTGTACCCACACGGCATGGGGTGGCGGCGCGGTCCCGCGGTAGAGGCCGAAGTGCTCGTACCAGCGCGTGCGCTGGGCCGGATCCCGCCAACCACGCCAACCGATGCGGCAGGCAAGCAGCGGTGTCAGCAGCGCGAATACGACCGTGTAGAGCGTTCTCAGGAGCGTAACCAGCGCAGGTACTCCCCGACACCGTGCGCGACGTCCCTGGGCTGCCGTGCGTAACCGGCCGCACGCAGCCGGGTCAGGTCCGCCTGCGTGTAGGCCTGGTAGGCCTCGCGCAGTTCCGCGGGGAAATCGATGTACTCGATCTCACCGCTACCGTGCTCGGCCGCCAGCGCCTGCGCCACCGCGTTGAAGGTCTCCGCGCGACCGGTGCCGCAGTTGTAGATCCCCGACGCGGCCGGTGACAGCGTCGCGCTCCACAGGGTCACGTCGACGACGTCGTCGACATGGACGAAATCGCGCCGCTGCTCTCCGGCCGCGCAGCCGTGCGAGGCGCCGAACAGGCGCATGCGGCCGCCTTCCGCGAGCTGCCGGCTGAGGTGCCAGACGACGCTCGCCATGCGGCCCTTGTGCTGCTCGCGCGGCCCGTAGACGTTGAAGTAACGCAGGCCGACCACCAGCGATTCGAGCGCGGGCAGACGGGCGCGGACGTATTGGTCGAATGCGAGCTTGGAATAACCGTAGACGTTGAGCGGGCGCTCGTTGGCGGGATCTTCGGCGAACCGCGTACCGGCACCGTAGACCGCGGCGCTCGATGCGTAGACGAACGGGATCGCCCGCGCCGCGCAATACTCGAGCAGCGCGCGCGAGAAGCGGAAATTGCGCGCCATCATGTAGCGACCGTCCCACTCGGTCGTGTCGGAGCACGCGCCGAGGTGGAACACCGTTTCGATCGCCGCCGCGAGGCTGCCGCCCGTATCGAGCACGCGCGCGCACTCTTCATGGTCGAGGTAGTCGGCGATCCGACAGTCCGCCAGGTTGAGCGCCTTGTGACCGTCGGACAGGTCCTCGACGAGCAGGATGTCGTCGCGGCCCTGCGCGTTCAGTGCGCGGACCAGGTTGCTGCCGATGAAGCCGGCGCCGCCGGTTACCACGATCACGTCTCGCTACCTCCTTCGTGCATGCGCGCGATGAGAGCGCTGGTCGAGTGGCCGTCATGGTAGTCCAGGGTCATGACCTGTCCGCCGGCGGCGATGACCTCGCTGCCGCCGGCAATGTCGCCGACGGCATAGTCGCCGCCCTTGACCAGCACGTCGGGCAACACCTCCGCGATCAGCTCGCGCGGCGTCTCGCCCGAGAACGGCACGACCCAGTCGACGACGTCGAGCGCAGCCAGCACCTGCAGGCGCGACGCCAGCGCGTTGACCGGACGTGTCGGGCCCTTGAGGGCGCGCACCGAGGCGTCGTCGTTGACCGCGACGATGAGCCGGTTGCCGAGCGTCTTGGCTTCGCGCAGGTAGCGTACGTGCCCCTCGTGCAGCAGGTCGAAACAGCCGTTGGTCATCACGATACGTTCGCCGCGGCGCCGCGCGCGTGCGCACTCGGCGAGCAAGCCGGCGCGATCGATGACGCCGCGCGCAATGCCCTCGCGGCCGGTCAGGGCGGCATCGATTTCGTCCACGCCGACCGTCGCGGCACCGAACTTGCCGACCACCAGGCCCGCCGCCGTGTTGGCCAGGGCGACGGCCGACGCCAGGTCGCTGCCCGAAGCGAGCGCAACCGCGAGCACGCCGCAGACGGTGTCGCCGGCTCCGGTGACGTCGAACACGTCATGTGCCTGGGCGTCGACGTGCACCGGGGCGCCGTCTGCCCGGATGAGCGTCATCCCGGCTTCGCCGCGCGTGACCAGCAAGGCGCCGAGGCGAAGCTCGGCGACGAGACGCGCACCGCGCTCGATCAAGCTGTCAAGCGAGCCGCAGGCCCCGACGACGGCTTCGAATTCGTTGAGGTTGGGCGTCAGCACGGCGGCGCCGGCGTAGCGCGAGAAATCGTCGCCCTTGGGGTCGACCACCACCGGCTTACCGTGCCCGGCGGCGAGCCCGATCACGTCGCTGACCCGCGCGGCTGCACCCTTGGCGTAATCGGACACGACCACCACGTCGGCGTGCGGCAGCTGACGTTCGACGGCAACCAGCACGGCGCGCGACTGATCGTCGCCGGCCGGACGCTCGAAGTCGATGCGTACGAGCTGCTGATGCTGACTGACCACGCGCAGCTTGACGATGGTGGCGAAATCCTCGCTGCACGCGAAATCCGTCTCGATACCCTGCGCCGCGCACAGGCGCGCCAGGGTCGCGCCCGGATCGTCACGGCCTACGCCGCCGACGAGGGCGACGCGAGCGCCGAGCGCGGCCGCGTTGGCGGCAACGTTGGCGGCACCGCCGACCCGCTCGATCACCTCGTCGACAAGTACCACCGGCACCGGCGCCTCGGGAGAAATGCGCCGGGCCGCGCCATGCCAGTAGCGGTCGAGAATGAGATCGCCGACGACGAGTACCCGCGCCGTCGACATCCGTTGCAGTCTTCGATCCATGTTCGCTCCGCGCCGCTCAGCGCGCTGCGCACGCGGCGCGGCGGCGCGCCCGTGCGGCAAGCGTGGCGGAAGCGGCGTCGCCGGCCTGTGGGCTTGGCGTAGGGCAGGTCATCTGGAATGGAACGGCATGAGCTGGCGCGGCCGCCGGGCGGCGGTCCACGTGGCGTCATGCACCGGACTTCCCTTGGTATTCGGGCGGCGGGATCCTACCATAGCCGCATGCTCATCCCCGCTCTTCGCGCGCTGTGCCTGCTCGCACTGCTGAGCCTTCCCCCGGCTGCCGCGGCGCTCACTTCGTTCCGTGCCGAATACGATCTCTCACTCGGCGTCGTGACACTCGGACGGATGTCGCGCGTGCTGGTCATCGACGACCATACGCAGCGCTATCGCTTCGAGTCGACGATGGAGACCAGGGGACTCGTCGCCCTGTTCGCCGACGCCCGCGTGGTCGAAGTCAGCGCGGGCCGCATCGAGCCCGCGGGCTTCGTGCCCGAGCGTTACTCCTACGACAAGCAGGGCACGAAGAAGGACTACGAACTCGAGTTCGACTACACGCGCAACCTGGTCCGCCGCAGCGACGCCGGCGACGCCTGGGAGGCGTCGATGCCGGCTCACCTGCTCGACAAGCTCAGTTACCAGGCCCAGCTGATGTTCGACCTCGACGCCGCGCCGCAGGCCTTGCGCTACGACATCGCCGACAAGAGCCGCCTGAAGGAGTATCACATCCAGGTTCTCGGCAGCGAGACTGTCGAGACCGGTCTCGGCAAGTTCGACACCGTCAAGCTGACGCGCGAGAAAGCGGGTTCCAAGCGGCGCACCGTCGTGTGGTGCGCAGCGGCGCTCGGCTGGATGGCGGTCAAGGTCGAGCACCGTGACAAGCGCGGCGCGGTGACGACGGCAATACTCCGTTCCTTGCACCAGGACCCCGGCGGCGCGGACTAGAAGCGGTCGCAGGTTTTTCGTGGCTGCGCCGATCTTCGAGCAGCGCACGCGTCGCCGGCCCAGCAATCTCTCGATGAAGACCGGCGCCGCCGACTCGCGTTTTGTGCACAGCGCCCGCGAGCAAGCCCTGAACCAGTGAGCGCCGCGCCCTCGGGCGGCGGCCCCGTGCGGCGTCATCTACTGCGACAGTTCCGCCAGCAGCGCCTCGGCTTCCTCGCGCGTAGCGAACGTCGCATGCTCTTCGAGCAACTGCTCGAGTGCCGCGCGGGCGCCGCTGTCGGTGCCGGCGGCGTGGCGCGCGTGAATGAGATGGAAACGGATGTCCGGATTGTCCGGTGCCGCGTCCGCCGCCTTCACGAGCAGCTCCAGGCCCTGTTCCTGCTGTCCCGAGGCAACCAGTATCCAACCGTAGGTATCCATGACCTCCGGCAGGGTCGGCGCCAGTCCGTGGGCTTTGCGCGCGGTCTCCAGTGCCCGCGCGTCGCCGGCCTCGTGGTACAGCCAGGCCAGGTTGTTGAGCAGCACCGGGTTCTCGCCCCGTGCCTCGAGCATGCGCTCGTACTCGGGGATCGCCGAGCTGCCGGTGCCCTCGCCCTGCAGCACGCTGGCACGTGCGAAACGCACCTGCAGGTCGTCCGGATGGGCCTCGAGCCAGCGTTCGAGACGATCGCCGGCCTGACCGAGCTCACGCTCCGCCTGGTCGAGCTTGATCAGGTTGCCACCGGCGGGGGCGGGCGCGGACGCGGCGGGATAGGCCCCGCGCGCCGCAGCGCCCCCCCCGCGCGCGCGGTGGACATAC
>JAPOKK010000106.1 GCA_029977665.1 Pseudomonadota bacterium
GGCCGACGACATGGCCGACGACCTGGCCGACGACCTGGCCGCGACGGCGCCCGCTGCGGCCCCCAGCGCATCGGCGCGCACCGATGCCTCGGCGCTGCCGCGCGGACCGCGCGTGAGCGTCGGCGGGCGGGTCAAGCTCGATGTCGTGTTCAGTGATACCAGCCGCGGCAGCGGTGCCATCGGCGATACCCTGCTCGCGCCCGGCGCGATTGCACTGGACGCGACGGGTGAGAGCGATCAACTCGACTGGTCGGCGCGCGCCTCGCGACTGTGGCTGAAGAGCTGGCAGACCACGCCCTGGGGTGATGCCGGCGCCTACCTCGAACTCGACCTTCTCGGCAGCGGCGGCGACCAACGCGTGAGCAACGGTTACGGCGCGCGTCTGCGCCATGGTTACGGCGAACTCGGCGGGCTGCTGTTCGGCCAGACCTACAGCACCTTCGTCGACGTCGGGGCCCTGCCCGAACTCAACGACGACGGCATCAGTGCAGGCAGTCTCAACGTGCGCCAACCGATGCTGCGCTATCGGCACGCGCTCGGCAGCGGCGCCATCCAACTCGCACTCGAGGCGCCGGAGACGACCGTGACCGCGGCCGACGGCACGCGGCTGTCCCCGGACGACGACCGCCTGCCGGACGTCGTCGTGCGCTATCAGCGCGACAGCGCCTTCGGCCAGTGGTCACTGGCGACCATGGTACGTGAACTGCGCATCGACGACGGGCCCGGGGGTGCGCGGGACAGCGCCGTGGGCGCTGCCGCAAGCCTGTCGGGGGCGCTTCGCTTCGGCGTGCGCGACGGCCTGCGCTTCACCGCCGTTGGCGGCAACGCGGTGGGGCGCTATCTGGCTTTCAACGCTTTCGACGGTGCCCGCCTCGACGCCCGCGGTAACATCAGCCTGACCCCGATGGCCGGCGGCATGCTGTCCTGGCAACACCTGTGGGACGAACAATGGCGATCGAACCTGACCGCCGGCTACGCCTGGGCCGACGACCACGGCGCCCATGGCAGCGTCAACGAATCGCTCTACACCGTGCACGCGAACCTGCTGTGGAGCCCGGTGGCGCACACGACGCTCGGACTGGAATGGATTCACGCCTACCGGCGTCTTGTCGATGGCAGGACGGGCAGTCTGCAACGGCTGCAGTTCAGCGCCGTGCACAAGTTCTAGGCGCCCGGCGGACGTGCGCACCCGGCGCACACGGGGTGGCGCGAGCGTCTCAGCTTTCAAGCTGCAGGTAGCCGCGCTGCAGGGCGTGCTCGAGCGCGGCGAAGCCCTCCAGCGCTTCGTTGTAAGCCTCGCGCAGGCGCTTGAGTTCGAGTGCAACCTCGGTCTCGATGCAGGCCTCGGGGCAATCCGCGCCCAGCTCGAGCACCCGGTGCAGGTAGCGCGCCCGCAGGCAGGCGACCATGCGCGCGACCTCGATGAAGCGCGCCTTGGTCACGGCGCCCGTGACAGTGCCAATCTGCGCGCAGTTGATGGCCTTGATGGCGTGTTCGAGTTCGTAGTGGAGCCGTCTGTTGTCGTGTTCGTCACGTACCGCGGACATGCGTAACTCCAGGGCCTGCGCCCGGCTGGAAGGTCATATCGGCGTTAGCGGCCGGGCGCGGCGAGTCTTCAGGCGGAGCGGCACCTGCCGCGCTCCGTGTATGCGGGCCGCGCCAGACGGCGGCTCAGTGGGTGGCGTCGGGCGGCGCGCTCACGGCATCCGGGCGCTCGAGTCTCAGCGCCGTGACGTCGAAGCCCTGCCTGCGAGCGACGTCGAGCAATCGTTCGTAGGTCTCGCGCGGGATGCGCGGCGTGCGCGCGAGCACCCACAGGTAGTCACGATCGGGGGCGCCCACCAGTACCGCGCTGTAGTCGGGCTCGAGTGCGAGGATCCAGTAATCCCCCCACACGAAAGGCAGGAAGCCGAGCCAGGCCGGTGCGAAGCGCACCTCGAGACGCGCCGGGTCGTCGTAGGTGTCGTTGAGGCGCGCGACGCCTTCGGCGCGCTGCAACGTGCCGCCGTCGTCACGGCAGGCATTGACCACGCGCACGCGGCCATCGGGCAGCCGGGAGTAGGTCGCCGTGGTATCGGCCGCGCACATCGCCTGGAAGCGATTCGGCAGTAGCGCGATCTGGTGCCAGCGACCCATGTAGCGATCGAGATCGACGTCCGCCACGGTTTCGAGCGCAGCCTCGGCGCCACCCGCCGCAGCCGGTCCGGCCGCGCACAGGGCGGCGAGCAGGCCGATGAGCCCGGCGCGCCACGTCAACGCCGTGCGCGCCGGGAAGCTCATGCGACGTGCTGCTGCCACCAGCGCCGCACCGAGGCGTTGACCTCGGCTGCGTGGAAACGGGCCACCTTGTTACTCGGCTCGAGGGCTTCCTCGTAGAAGAACTCGGGCAGCTCGTCGTCGGCCTCGGTGAAACCGGCGTCGGCGTTGAACTGCGCTTCCAGGCGCAAGGTCTCGCGGCCGAGTTCGTAGAAGAAGGACGGTTCGAGCGAGGTGCCCAGCGCATCGTTGAGCAAACCGACGATCATCTCGATGTTGGTGTTGGTCACCGAACGGCCGAACACGCACAGCCCAAGGGAGTCGGCGGTCGCGCACACGGTCTGCATTTCCATGCTGACGTCGACCAGCTCGTCGATGTCCTTGCCACTGCACTCGTACTTGGCCGCGTTGCCGGTCGTGTGGTCGGCGCCCTGCGCCGTGACCATCATCGAAATACCGGTGACCTCGATCACGCGCGGGTCGTAGGCGCTGATGCCCTGGCGCTTGATGACCGGGGTGCGCTTGACGCCGTAGTGCTCGCCGACGTGCGCCGTGCCGTACGCCCACAGGCGCCCTTCTTCCGAGCCCGCACGGATTTCGTCGAGCACCCGGGTCAGGAACGCCATGTCGCCGAACTCGGCGAGACCGGCATCGAGCAACACGCCCATCATCGCCCCGGTCTCGATGGTATCGATGCCGAGATCGTTGGCGTGCCAGTTCAGGCGCGCGAGATCGTCCGGATCGGTCAGACCGCAATTCGTGCCCATCAGTCCCAGCGTCTCGTACTCGACCGGCGAAGCGATTTCCTCGCCTTGCTCGTCGACGTAGACGTTGGAGCATTCGATCATGCAGCCCGGCATGCAGGCATGCGACGCCGTGCCGCCGCGCGACAGGTTGCGTTCGCGAATGTACTCGCCACCCATCTTGAGCACCGCGTCGGCGCCGCGCACCTGGGCGCCCGAAGTGAAGTTGTTCACCGGCAGACCGCCGACGTGGTTGGTGTAGTCGGCCATCATCGCCGTACCGTAATCACGGAGCGCACCGACCGCCTCGTCGGCACGCAGCTTCGCGCCGTACTCCTTGATGCCCTTGAGCAGCTTCTTGCGATCGTGGAAGGTCGGCATACGGTCGAGATCGACCACCACCGCCTTGACCTTCTTCGCGCCCATGACCGCGCCCACGCCGCCGCGCGCCGCGAGCCGCGTCGGCCGCTTGTCGGTGTCGCTCATGGAGATGCCGGCGAGTAGCCCACCGTACTCGCCAACCGGGCCGCAGATCGCCAAGCTGACCTTCTGGCCGTACTTCTCGTGCAGCATCGCGGCGGTCTCGAACGTACCCTTGCCGAGATACTCGCTGCCGCTGTCCCACTCGATGCGGCCATCCTTGCACAGGTGGATCACGCACCAGTCATCGGCGCTGCCATAGAGCGTGAAGCCGGCGATCTCGAGCTGGCCCAGGGCAAGCCCGAAGGAACCGCCGGCATTGGATTCCTTCACGCCGCCGGTCAGCGGACTCTTGCAGCCAACGCTGGTGCGATTCGCGTTGGAGAAATTACTGCCGGCGAACGGACCGGCCGAAAAAATCAGCGGATTGTCGGGGCCCAGCGGGTCGACCGTCGCGGCGCCCAGTTCGTTGAGCGTCTTGGCGATGAAGTAACGCCCGGCGCGCGCGACCTGCTCGCCGGAGAAAGTCTCCTCGCGAACGCTGCGCTGGGCGAGATCGATGTGGAAATACTTGCGCATGACGTGTCCTTCCTGCGGCTGTTTCGCATGGCTCAGATGGCGCGATTATACCGGCCGTGGTGCGTGCCGAGGGCATTTCCACAACACATGCACGGGTAACGCGCGACACCCGGCACGATCGGGTAGCATCGGGCTCCCGCCCAGGAATCGACGAGGCTCACGCCCCATGAACACGGCTCACGGTGCTCCGAGCGCGTTGCCGGCATGGCTGTATTGGCAGGAGGCGACGCCCATCGACCACGCCGAGGCGCCCACGCGCGCGGCCTTCGTCGAGCGCTGGGGCGCACCCGGCCTGCCGGTGAAGCTAGGCGGCCTGACCGACTCCTGGCCCGCGCGCCAACGCTGGTCGATGGCGTTCTTCGAGCGCGAACACGGTGCCTGCGAGGTCACCGTCGAGGCGCGCACTGCCGCCGGCGGTACGCGCAAGATACGCCTCGACGATTACCTGGCCACACTGGAGGCACCATCCGAAGGCGAAACCTGGTACCTGAAAGACTGGGTCTTCCGCGAGCAGGCGCCGGCGTTGCTCTCGGTGATGCCAACCCCGATCGACTGGTGACCGGAACGGTCCTGCGCATCCCCGGCGAAGCAGACCTCGCGGCGACCGCACCGCCCTGAGGCACGTGCCGGGCAAGCCGGCGCAGCTTGGGGCCAGCCCGGCGTCGACGCTCGGTAAAGACACCGTGCGGCGTTAGAGGTCACCCCGGCGCGAAAACCACCCTATACTCGCCACCGTTCCCGTTGCCGCCCGCGAGGAAAGCACACCTGGCGTGGCAGGCTGCGCCGCGGCACGACGCGTCTGCGTTCGCCGTGCACCCGAGCATCGACCTCGTCATGAAAACCACACACGCCTCGTCACGATCGAGCGGCGCCGCCTGGCTGCGCCCTTTCCGCAATGCCGGCATCCTGGCGCTCGGCCGCGGCATGCAGGGCGTGCTCTCCCTCGCCTACGTCGCGCTCGCTTCGCGCACGCTGGGGCCAGGCGCCTTCGGCGTCCTCGTGCTCGTGCATAGTACGGTCCTGGTGGCAGCACAACTGGTGCGCTTCCAATCCTGGCAGGCCGTGCTCAAGTACGGTGCCCCCGCGCTGCTGGCCGCCGATCACGCGGCGCTGCATCGCGTCCTGTTCTTCGCGCTCGGACTCGATGTCGTGAGCGGCGCCGTGGCGGGCATGATCCTGGTTCACTTCATGCCCACGCTTGCCGCCTTCGTCGGCATCCCCGATGCGGTCGCCCCACTGGCGACGCTCTACGCGATGAGCGTCGCGTTCGTCATTCTCGGTGCCGCGCCACTCGGCGTGCTGCGGCTGCTCGACCGCCACGACCTCATTTCCTGGCAAACCATCGTCGAGCCCATCGTGCGCTGTGCGGGCGCGCTGTTCCTGTTCGCCAGCGATGGCACGCTGGCGGGGTTCCTGTTGGTGTGGTTCGTGGCGACAGCACTCGGCAAGGGAGCGTTGTTCGTCGCCGCGTCGCGGGCACTCGCCGCCCGTGGACTCAGCCTGCGTAGCGCCGCGCTCGACCGCCGCTGCCTCGCGCCGGCACCCGGCATCTGGCGTTTCAGCGCGGGCACCAACCTGAGTTCGATGCTCAACCTCAACGACACCCAGATCGGGCCGCTGCTCGCCGGCAACCTGCTCGGAGCCGCGGACGCAGGTCTCTACCGCATCGCGCAGCAGGTCGCCAACGTCGTTTCCAAGCCGGTGCACAAACTGCTCGTGCCGGCAATCTATACCGACATGTCACAGCTCACCGCCGCCGGCGACCGCCGTACGCGCCGCGAGGTCGTCGCGCGCTCCGGGCTGGTGGCAGGGCTCGCCGGCATCGCCATGTTCGCCCTGCTGGCCGCCTTCGGCGCCGACCTGCTGACCCTGATCTTCGGCGCCGCCTACCGCGCGGCAACCGCGCCGATGCTGTGGTTGTCGTTCGCGGGCGTGCTCGCCACGTTCGGTTTTCCGCTGGCGCCCCTGCTGATGTCCGGCGGCAAGGTCCGTCACGTCGTGCTCATCCGCCTCGCGGCGCTGGTCGCGTACCTCATCGCGTTCTACCTGCTGGTGCCGGTCTATGCGCTGCTCGGCGCAGGCGTCACGGTCAACCTCCATGCCCTGCTGACGGTTGCCGGTATGGCCTGGTGCGCGCGCGAGCTGCTGGCCGCCGACGATGCCCGAGGGCAATGATGGGCGTGGACACTGCGTCGGCCGCCCAATTACACTCCCACGCCGGAAGGGAACCGTTCCGGCCCGCTACCACGCAGCGCGGCTGCTGGCGGCCGGAAGCCGCGCGGGGCAACCGCCCCCTGTACACCCTCCTGCCACGTGATCGGGCTTTCGTGTGACATGAAACGATTTTTCTCGCACCGCCGCCGCCGCGCCGGCAGCGGCACGCCCGCGGACGACCCACGCCGGTTCCTCGACACCATCGTGTTCGCCCCCGTCCCCGGGGTCGCCCCGTCGCCGCTACCGCCGGTACGGATTTTTCTCGGCACGGAAGCCGCGCACTACCGGGCAGAGCGCGTGTTCTTGTGGTCGATCCTCGAACACCGCAACCCGGCGCGGCGTTACGAAATCGTCCTGATGAAGGACCTGCCCGGCTTCGATCGGACGGCCTGGACGACCGGTTTCAGTAACTACCGGTTCGCCATCCCCTACCTCGCGGGCGGCTCGGGCCGCGCGATCTACAACGACGTCGACCAGATCTATCTCGCCGATCCCGGCGTGCTGTTCGATCACGACCTCGGCGACCACGGCTTTCTCGCCTTGTCGAGCGAGGACACCTCGGTGATGCTCATCGACTGCGCCCGGATGGACAGCGCATGGCAGCTCGCAGATGCACGCACCGCACCGAAGCGGGACCTGCTGGCCCGCGCCGCCGCCCTGCGCGGTGACCTGCCCGCCGAGTGGAACGCGCGCGACGAGGAGTTCCGCGAGGGACACAGCAAGCTGCTGCACTTCACTGCGCTGCACCTGCAACCCTGGACCCCGGAACCCGAGCGCTTCGCCTACCGCGCGCATCCGCATGGTGAACGCTGGTACAAGCTCGAGCGGGCCGCCGACGCGGCGGGCTACACGGTGTTCGACCGCGCACACCCGAGCCGGCGTTACCGCGAGCTGATTGCGTGCTGCAGCGATCTCCACGCCCATGGCAGCGGCACACCCGGGCAGAGCGCCGGGCAGACGTTCCCCGGACAAGTCCTCCCGCGCCACGTGGGAAGCGTCGCCCGCCTGGTCGAAGCGGCGGGCGCACGAACCGTCCTCGACTACGGTGCCGGCAAGGCAGGGGCGTACCAGCCATTGCCCGACCAGGCGGCGGAATCGCCGGTCAAGGCCATGCCGGCATGGGGCGAGGACATGCGCGTGACCGTCTACGACCCGGCGTACCCGCCTTACAGCGAGATGCCCGAGGGACGCTTCGACGGCGTCATCTGCACCGACGTCCTCGAGCATATCGCCGAGGAGGACATCCCGTGGATCCTGCAGGAACTCTTCTCGCATGCCGCCTCGTTCGTGTACGCCTCGGTCGCCTGTTACCCGGCGAAGAAGGTCCTGCCCAACGGCGAGAATGCCCACGTCTGCCAAAAGCCGCCGGCCTGGTGGGATGCGCAGTTCCGAGCGGCCGCCCGCGCGCACCCGCACGTGCACTGGGAACTGTCCATCCGCAAGAAGAACTGGCGTGGCAAGAAAGTCCGGCTGAGCCGCGTCGGCGGGCATTGGCTGGACCGCCCGCGCGTTTGGGTGCTCGGCGATGACAAGCCCGGAAATACCAACCAGGCCATCGCCCTCGCCGCGGCGCTGGGCTATGACTACGACCTGCGCGTGCTCGAGTACGGTCCGCTCGCCCACCTGCACAATCGCCTGCTCGGGGCGAGCCTGGCGGGCCTGACGCACCGCTGCGCGGCGAGCCTCGCACCGCCGTGGCCGGAACTCGTCGTCGCTTGCGGCCGCCGCACCGCGCCCGTGGCACGCTGGATTGCGAAGCGCTCCCGCGGCGCTACCCGCGTGGTCCAACTCGGCCGCAAGGGCGGTGACACGGCACGTCCGTTCGATGTCGTCGTGACACCGGCCCACTGTCACCTCGCCGGCGACCCTCGACGCATCGAGACCCTGTTACCGCTGACGCCGCTGGCCGTTGCCAAGGCCGCCGCCACGCCTGCGGCGGGCGCGACTCCTCCCACCGTGGGACTGCTGGGCGGCGCCACCCGCCGCTACCGTTTCGACGCCGATGTGGTCGACGATCTGGCACGACGACTACGCGCCGATCACGCCGCACACGGCGGCGAGCTGTGGGTCCTGACCAGTGCCCGGACCGGCGCCACGGCGCTCGCACAACTCTCTGCCGCACTCGCTGACGACGCCCGCATCCTCGACCCCGATACGCTCGGCAGCCGCTACTGGGAGACCCTCCTCGCAGCTGACCGCATCATCGTCAGCGGCGAGAGCGAGTCCTTGCTCGCCGATGCGGTAGCGACGGGTCGCCCGGTGTTCATCCACGCACTGCCGCCGCGGCCCAGGTCCTTGCTACTGCGGGCGGGTGCAGAGCTCGACCGCCGGGCGCGCCGGCGCCCGACCAACCGGCGCGCCACCACGCGCCCGCAGCGCGGGCTCGAATATCTCTGCGCACGGCTGATCGAAACGGGCCTGGCACGACCGCCACGCAATCTCGAAGAGTTGCACCAGGCCTTGTACGCGCGCGGCGTCGCGCAACCGTTCGGCTCTGCGCCGACGCCCCAGGACGCAGCGCATCCGCTGCCGTTCAGCGCGGCAGACGAAGCAATAGACGTCGCCCGACGTGTCCGCGAGGCGCTCGGCTTCGGCGTCTGGACCTCGTCCGCGGAGCCGCCCGCTCAAGACGTCTGAGGCGCGTTCCAGGTCCTCACGGTGTGGCGCCGCCTTTGCGCGCCAGCAGGTGGTCGCCGAGGCGATGGGCAAGCGCGACGATCGTCAATGTCGGATTGGCCCAACTCGCGGTCGGGAACACCGACGAACCGGCGACGAAGAGGTTCGCGTAGCCGTGCACGCGGCAGTCGCGGTCGACCACGCCCCGCTCCGGCGCCTCGCTCATGCGCGTCGTACCCATGTGGTGGTAGCCACCGATCGCATGGTTGCCGACGGTCGCATCGACCGGCCACGCCGTGCCCGGTTCGCGCAGCCACGCTGCCGGCTCGAGCTGCCCGATACCCCGCGCCGCGAGCCGTGCGGCCAGACGCTCGACCATGACCGCGACGGTACGCTTGTCGAGTTCGCTCAGGCGCCATTCGAGCGCCGCGCGCGGCATGCCCAGCGCATCGCGCTCGCCGGCGAGCCGGACCCGGCTGGCCGGATTGGGCGCCTGCTCGGCGCGCACCATCACGTTGACGCGCCGCGTGCCGCGCGCGAAACGCACGCTCTCGACCCGGCGCCGCACGCGGTGCTGGATGAACCGCCGCAGGTCGCGGTAGCGGTGCCACAACGCGCGGTTGGCCCGGGTCGGCGCGAGCTGATGCTTGAGGTCGTTGTACAGCCGCTTGTGCAGCGCGACGCCGTGCGCGCTGTCGCGCTGCAGCTTGAACGTGAACGCGGTATTGAGGATCCCGGCCTCACGCTGCAGCGCGGGGGCCGGTAGCAGCACCGCCGCGATCTCGTTGCCATCAACACCGTGACGGCGCTGAAACGCCGCCCACAGGTCGAAGCCGGCACGTGGCTCGAGCCGCCCGGCCCGCGCGTGCGGGTGCTCCATGAAGCAGCGCCCGACCTGGTCATGGTGATTGCCGACGCCGGCCGCCTCGACGTCGTCGGAAGCGAGCAGCAGGCGCGCATTCTCGATGCCGCCGGCCGCAAGCACGTAGTGCCGCGCGACGAGCCGCGCGCGGCGCCCCTCGAGCGATGCCAGCTCGAGGGCCTCGACGCGATTCGCCTCGGCGGCGACGCCGATCCGGGTCACGTTCGCATGCAGCACGATGCGCACGTCGCCAGCACCGAACAAGTCGCCCATGCGTGCGGCATTGAAACGCTCACGCTCGTTGTCGAAGTGCCAGCAGCGCGTGACGAAATCGCTCTCGAGGCCGTGCCGCGCGGCATTGTCGTCCTCCCAGCCAGATGCCGCCGCGGCGCTCTCCGGCAGGGCGAAATCGCTTGCGGCCTGCGCGTACCAGGGCTCGAGTTCGTCTAGCGTCAGCGGCCAGCCGCTCAGCGGAACCCACGGCCGGGTTTCGAGGTCGATGGCCTCGAGGCGCGCGCAGCGCCCGCCCCAGATGTTCGTCGTACCGCCGAGAAAGCGCAGGCGCGCATCGACCAGCGCGTAGTAGGGATCGCCACGGTCGGGGCCGGCAGCGAGATCCTGCGTGGCCGCATCGAAGTCACGCCCGCCGCTTTCGACCACGCACACCTCGACCCCGTGCCCGGCGAGGTGCCGGGCGAGCGTGATGCCGGCCGCGCCGCCGCCGACGATGGCGATGTCGCAGGCCAGCTCGGCGTTCTCGGGATAGTCGTTCAGATCGTGCAGCATGGTGTTCGGCAGCGGAGCGCCTCGCGCGGGCGCCGCGATCATAGGGCGCGCGCGCCGGTACGGCCAGTCACCTCGCGGCGCTGGCACCAGCCGGCGCCATACGCGATCATAAGGCTACGCACACACGCCATACGCGGCGGAGGAGTTCACTTACGATGTCGAGCACGACGAGCAGCACGGGCACCGACCAGGCAACGTTCTGGAACGAGGAAGGCGGCCGCCGCTGGGTCGCACACATCGACCAGCTCGAACGCATGCTGGCCGGCCTCAGCACCGTGCTGATCGATGCCGTCGCCGCGCAACCCGGCGAGCGCGTGCTCGACGTCGGCTGCGGCGGCGGCCCGACCAGCAATGCCTACGCGCGCGCCGTCGGCGATACGGGCCGCGTGCTCGGCGTCGATATTTCGGCGGTCATTCTCGATGTCGCGCGACACCGTGCCCGGCACATCGCAAACCTGGAATTCGCCACCGCCGATGCCGCCACGCACCCCTTCGAGCCGGCCAGCTTCGATGTCGTCACCTCGCGCTTCGGCGTGATGTTCTTTCCCGATCCCCACGGCGCATTCGGCAATATCCGCCGTGCCGTGCGTGCCGGCGGCCGCCTGTGCTTCATGTGCTGGCGCGGCATCGACGAAAACCCCTGGATGGGCGCGCCGGCCAAGGCCGCGTTCAGCGTCATTCCTCCGCCCGAAAAGCTCCCGCCGGGCAGCCCGGGGCCGTTCGCGTTCGCCGATCCGGCGCATGTGCGGGACATCCTGGCCAGCGCCGGCTTCGCCGACATCGAGCTGATACCCCACGAGCATCGCATCACGCTCGGCAGCGTCGACGAAGCGCTCGAATGGCTGACCAACATGGGACCGGCAGCGACGCCGCTGGCCGAAGCCGGGCCGAACGCCCGCGCCGCGGCGCGCGAGGCCATGCGCGAGCTGCTGGTGCGCCACGATACGCCGCAGGGCGTGACGCTCGACGGCGCCACCTGGCTGGTCCGGGCGCGGGTGCCTTGAACGCGCGGTAACGTCGTCGCCGGCGAGCGACTACACTGGAATGGACAGGCCGCCCGGCCCGGCGCGAACGCGGTGACGCGCTCGGCCAGCACACCGGCGCGCCGCGCACGACCACCCCCGGGGAGACGACCGACATGGGTAAAGCCGAAATTCCGAGCGGAACGCTGGCGTTCTGCGACCTCGATCTGAGGGAACGCGACAACCTCGACGACGAGATGGCGGCCATGGTCGCCGGCATCGAGAAGAAGTACGGCTTCGTGCCGAATTTCGTCAAGCTGTTCGCGACCGACAACCAGCGCCTGCGTGCGTTCATGACGCCCTACATGGAACTGATGCGCCGCGACTCCGGGCTCGACATGCTCGAGCACGAGATGATCGCGCTGGTCTGCGCGGCGACCAATGGCTGCGTCTACTGCTGTGCCCACCACGGCGCGCAGTTGCGTGGCGAAAGCGGCGACGCCCTGCTCGCCGAGTATCTCGGGCGCAATTATCGCCTCGCCGAGCTGTCGCCACGCCACCGCGCGATGCTCGACTTCGTGGTCAAGGTCTCAACCGATGCCGAGGCCATCGACGCACGGGATCACGACGCCCTGCGTGAAGTCGGGTTCGACGACGAGGCGATCTGGTCGATCGCGTCAACCGCCGCGTTTTATGCCGGGGCCAATCGCCTCGCCCAGGCAGCGGGGCTTCGCGTCACACCCGAGTACCTCTCGATGCACCGCTGACGGCGTGCGCTAGCGCCGCGCTCAGCGTGGGTGAGCGGGCGCGAGCGCCTCGCCCAGATGAGCGCCGAGCGCCGACGCCTCGACGTGTGCGAGGTCCTTGGCGACGCTCGCGACCACACAGGCGGCGGTTCGTGTATCGAGCGCCTCGCGCAACTGACCGAGAAAGCGCGGCTCGGCGACGAGCACGAGCTCAGCCATCTCGCCGGCGCCGCGTGCCTTGTCGAGACGCGCGCCGATCTCGCGCGCAAAGTCGGCGGCGATGCGTTCGTGCGGACTTTCGGCGCGGCTCATCGCGTGGCGTCCTTCACCACCGCTGTCGAACGCGCGACCGGGCCGGTCGGCGTCGATCGCACCGTCCTTTAGGCGGCCGCGTGGATTGTCGAACGTTTCTCGTGGCTCGAGCGTCTTGCCGCCATCACGGACAGCCATGATGCGCGCGCCAACGCGATCGGCGACGACTAACCACTTCTCGTGCATACCCTGTCTCCTCGTGCTGTGCGCAGACGCTCTTGGCGTACCGACGTGCAAGAGAGATTACGTCGCCACGCGCCGCACCACCTGATCACGATCAGGATAGCGCGCCACTACCGCCCGTACGGCCCATTCGGCACACCCACCGACTGCTGTGCGTGACGCGGCCCACCGCGTCGCCACGCTAGCGAATCGCGACCGGGTTGATGATCATCTGTACCGTGCCCTTCAAGCGCGCCTGGCCGAGTACGAACAGGAACTCCCACGCGCGGTCGGCGACCAGTTCGGCGGTGACCACGTTCTCGAGGATGTAGATGCCGCGCTTGGTGAGAAACTCCTGGTGTACCGGCAGGTAGACACCGTCGACCTCTCCCGGCTGGATCTCGAGGCTGAAGGTATCGCCGCCGACCGCCACGGGCTCGTGTTCGGCGAGGTAGAGTGCACCGGCCTTGCCGAGCCCCGGCTGGCTGGTCATGTAGCGCTCCTCATCCAGATGGCTGAGCGGCATGTACCCGGTATGCAACAGCACGACGTCGCCACGGGCGAGCGCGATGCCCTGGCGGGACAGCGCGGCCTCGATCTCGGGCTCGTTGACCGCCACCTCGGGTCGCAGCATGACGTGCCCGTCGACCGTCATCAGCCGTTCCGGCTGCGTCTCGGCAAACAGGCCGACGATGTCGAGAACGACGCCGCGCGCGACGATCGGCGGGATGTCGGAAGTCGAGAATTTTTTAAGACCGCTCTGGTGAAAAAACTCGTGGATATCGGTGCCGTTGTAATAGGTGTGATCGATGCCGACGTGACCGAGCCCGTCGATCTGCGTACCGACACCGAAGAAGACCAGTCCCCAGTCGTCGTTGCCAGTGACCTTGCCTTCGCCGATGGGCTCACCCGCGTTGTTGAAGATCGCGCCGTTGGACACCACGAACGTCTCCACCGTGCGCGAACCGAACGCCGGGGTCTCGCGCGAGACCTCCATGCCCAGCGCATAGCGCTTGCCGCTACGCACCAGGCGTGCCGCGGCGGCAACGCTGTCGTCGGTGATGAGATTCACCGCGCCCAGGGTATCGTCCTTGCCCCAGCGCGATGGATACCACTCCGCCGCCGTCACCGATCCCGTCACCACCAGCGCCAGCAGCCCCGCCACCAGCC
>JAPOKK010000125.1 GCA_029977665.1 Pseudomonadota bacterium
CCGCGACGTTACCGGCGCCTACGTGCGCAGCGAAAAGCCAATGGTCGCGGTGCTCGGCCTCGACAACGTCGTCGTGGTTGCGACCGACGACGTCGTGCTGGTCGCCTCCAAGGACGCGGCGCAGGACGTCAAGACCGTGGTCGAAAAACTTTCACGCGACGGGCGTCCGGAACCGGTGGCCCATACCACGGTGTTCCGTCCCTGGGGCACCTACCGTTCCGTCGACGATGGCAAGAACTTCCAGGTCAAGCGTATCACCGTCAATCCGGGCGGCAGGCTGAGCCTGCAAAAGCACGCAAAGCGGGCCGAGCACTGGGACGTGGTCGGCGGCATCGCCACGGTCACCTGCGACGGCAAGGAACAGCAGGTAAAGGTCAACGAGTCGGTCTACATCCCGATCGGCACGGCCCATCGCCTTGAAAACAAGACGAAGGAACCGCTTTACCTGATCGAGGTGCAGTCGGGCGCTTATCTCGGCGAAGACGACATTGAACGCCTCGAAGACGCCTATGGCCGGGACTAGGCCGCCGGGCGGAAATCCCAACAGCCTCTCCGCGCGCGACGTCCGCGCCGTCCTGCATCCCTATACCAACCTCCGTACCCATGAGACGGCAGGCCCGCTGGTAATCACCCGCGGCGAAGGCGTACGCGTCTTCGACGATGCGGGCCGGGATTATATCGAGGGCATGGCCGGATTGTGGTGCTGCGCGCTAGGCTTTTCGGAAACCCGGCTCGCCGATGCCGCCGCGCGCCAGATGCGGGAATTGCCCTTCTATCACCTGTTCGGCGGCAAGAGCCACCCGCCGGCCATCGAACTGTCCGAGCGACTGCTCGCCATGGCGCCGGCACCCTTTGCCCGCGTGTTCTTCGCCAATTCCGGATCGGAAGCCGTCGATACCGCGGTCAAGCTCTGCTGGTATGCGAACAATGCGCTGGGCCGCCCGCGCAAGAAGAAGATCATCGCGCGCCAGAAGGCCTACCACGGCATCACCTTCGCCGCGGCCAGCGCGACCGGCCTGCAGCCGTTTCACCAGGGATTCGATCTGCCCGTCGCGGGCTTCCTGCACACCGACTGCCCGCACCACTACCGCTTCGCCGAACCCGGTGAGTCCGAGGAAGCGTTCGCGAGCCGCCTCGCCGAGAGTCTCGAAGCGTTGATCCTGCGCGAGGATCCGGACACGGTCGCCGCGTTCATTGCCGAGCCCATCATGGGCGCCGGCGGCGTGCTCGTACCGCCGGCGACCTATTTCGAGAAGGTCCAGCAGGTGCTGAAAAAGTACGACGTGCTGTTCATCGCCGACGAGGTCATCACCGGCTTCGGCCGCACCGGCCAGGCCTTCGCCACGCAGACCTTCGACCTCGCGCCGGACACGATGTCGCTGGCGAAATCACTAACCTCGGCCTACATGCCGCTCAGCGCGGTCATGATCCCCGAGTTCATGTACCAGGCGATCGCGGAGATCAGCAAGGAATGGGGCATCTTCGGTCACGGCTTCACCTATACCGGCCACCCGGTATCGACCGCCGTCGGTCTCAAGGTGCTCGAAATCTACGAACGCGACAACGTGTTCGAGAACGCCGCACGACTGGGCGAGCAGTTCCAGGCCCACATCGCGCGCTTCGCCGATCACCCGCTGGTCGGCGAGGTCCGCGGGCGCGGGCTCATCGGCGCCTGCGAGCTGGTCGCGAACAAGGCAACCGGACAGGCTTTCGACCCGGCATCCGCGGTCGGCAAGTACGCGCTCGCACGCATGAAGGCCAACGGCCTGATCTGCCGTGCGATCGGCGACTCGCTCGCCCTGTGCCCGCCCTTGATTACCTCGCAGGACGAACTCGGCGAGATCTTCACGCGCTACGGCAAGTCGCTCGACGAGACGCTCGAATGGGTGCGGCGCGAGGGACTGCTGGCCGCCTGAAGCGGCGCTTGCCGCGTTGAGAGCGGCGGCGCGCGAACGGCGCACGCGGAGGAGACGACATGGGACGCAAACTGACGGTCAACGGCGCGGTACATGATGTCGACGTCGCCGGCGACACGCCGCTGCTGTGGGTGCTGCGCGACACGCTCGGCCTGACCGGCACCAAGTACGGCTGCGGCATCATGGCCTGCGGCGCGTGCACGGTTCTGGTCGACGGGGCGGCCACGCGCACCTGCGCGCTCCCCCTCGACGCGATTGGCGAACAACAGCAGGTCACCACCATAGAGGGCCTCGCAGGGACCTCGCGCGACCCGGTGCAGAAGGCGTGGGCGGAACTCAGTGTCGCCCAGTGCGGCTACTGCCAGTCGGGCATGATCATGAGCGTCGTCGCCTTGCTCGCCGAGCACCCGGACCCGAGCGATGCGCAGATTGCCGCCGGCGTGACCAACCTGTGCCGCTGCGGCACCTACCAGCAGGTGCGCCGGGCGATCCGCCGGGCCGCCGAGGCGACGCGCGATGCGTGACGCGTCCGCACGCCTGACTCGCCGCGCTTTCCTCAGGGGCGCGGCGGTACTCAGTTTCGGTCTCGCCACCGCGCCGCGGCTGCTACGCGCCGGCGCGGCAGCGACACCGTTCACGCCCAGTGCCCTGCTCAGCATCGAGACCGACGACACCGTGCGCATCGTGATGCCGCACGCCGATCTCGGTTCGGGTATCTATACCGGCCTGGCCCAGGTACTCGCCGAGGAGCTGGATGCCGATTGGGAACGCGTCGTCACGGTCCATCTCGACTCGCTCCATGACGATCTGAAGCATCCGCAGTGGGGCGTCATCGCGACCGGCGCGTCGACGTCCGTGGCGAGCCAGTGGCAGAACCTGCGCGAAACCGGCGCGAGCGCGCGTGCCATGCTCGTCGCGGCCGCGGCCGATGCCTGGGGCGTGTCGCCCGCATCGCTGGTGACGCGTGATTCGACCATCACCGATCCGGCGAGCGGCCGCCAGGCGCGCTACGGCGAACTGACTGCGGCCGCTGCGCGGCGCACGCCGCCGGCGGCGGTGACGCTCAAGGACCGTTCGCAGTTCACGCTGATCGGGCGCAGCCTGCCGCGCCTCGATCGTCACACCAAGAGCGACGGCTCCGCGGTGTTCGGCATCGACGTCCAATTGCCGGAGCTGCGTCATGCCGCGATTGCCCACGCCCCGGCCTTCGGCGGCAAGCTGGCGAGCTACGACGGTGACGCCGCGCGTGCGATGCCGGACGTCGAAGCCGTGGTGGCGATCCCGACCGGCGTCGCGGTCGTCGCGCGCAGCTGGTGGCAGGCCAAACGGGCGCTCGAGACGCTCGACATCCGTTGGGAAGACGGTGCGTTCGCGCACAAGTCATCGGCCGACCTGTGGCGCGAATACGAAACCCTCGCGGCGAGCGATGGCCCGAGCTTCGAGCAGCGCGGCACGCTCGACTTCGACGCGGCGAGCGCGGTCGTCGAGGGCGAGATGCGCTTTCCGTTCCTTGCCCACGCGCCGATGGAGCCGCTCAACGCCACCGCACGCGTCGATGGGGAGCGTTGCGAGATCTGGGCCGGCACCCAGTTCCAGGGCATCGACGTCGCCAACCTCGCCGCGGCGACCGGCATCGCCGCCGAGCACATCACCATCCACACCCAATGGCTCGGCGGCAGCTTCGGCCGCCGCGCCGCACCGCATGCCGATTTCCTCGTCGAGGCGGCGCAGGTCGCGCAGACCTCGGGCCTGCCGCACCCGGTCAAGCTGCTGTGGCAGCGCGAGGACGACGTGCGCGGCGGGCTCTACCGGCCAATGGCGCTGCACCGCTGGAAAATCGGGCTCGACGGCGACGGCCGTCCCGCGCACTGGCGCCACCGCGTGGTGTGCGCCTCGATCTCCAAGGGCACACCGTTCGAATCGGCCTTCTACGTCGATGGCTTCGATCGTCTCTCCATCGAGGGCCTCATTCATACGCACTACGCGGGTAGCAACGTCGATTTCCAGTTACACACCCCGACACACCCGGTCTCCGTGTGCTGGCTGCGTGGCGAAGCCGACACCCACACCGCCCCCGTCGTCGAGGGCATCGTCAACCGCCTCGCACGTCGCGCCGGCGCCGATCCCTTCGCCTACCGGCGCGCGTTACTCGGCGACGAGCCCGGCACGGCACGCACTCGCGGCGTGCTCGACGCCCTCGAGCACGCGGCAAACTGGGCAGAGCCGCCGCCCGACGGCATTTTTCGCGGCATGGCCGTGCACACGTCCTTCGGCTCGGTGTGCGGCTTCGTCGTCGAGCTGGCCCGGCGCGACCAGACGCTCGCGTTTCACAAGGTCACCGCGGCCTTTGACTGCGGCGTCGTGATCAACCCGGACGCGGTGCGCGCGCAGGTCGCGAGTTCGGTCGCCTTCGCCCTGTCTATGGCGTTGGGCCAGGAGATCACCATCGAGCAGGGACGCGCCGTGCAGGGCAACTTCAACGACTACCCGGTGGCGACGCTGGCCCAGGTGCCGGACGTCGACGTGCACCTCGTCGATACCGGTCTCGATCACCCGACCGGGGTCGGCGAAGTGCCCGTCTCGCCGTTCCTGCCGGCCCTCGCCGCCGCCGTCGAAGCGGCGACCGGCCGCGAGGTCGACCGCTGGCCGCTGCGGCTCGACGGCTACACCATCGCGAATGTCTGAGGTCGCGCTCGCACTGGTCGTCACGCGGCGGCGGGCTTGTCAATAATCCTGACACCCCGGCGCGCGGCCCCGGGCGCGCTAAGTTCCTGTTTGGTGGTTGCCGACGCCGCCGATCGGGGGCTTATCACGGCACAGCAGCGCCGGACACCGCCGCGCACCTGTCAGGATCTTTGACGCGGTCGGCCCGAGACTGCCCGCGCCCCCCATCAATTACTTGCAAGCTGCTGCTTTTAGGATAGAAATTCCAGTTTCTACAATGCGGCACGATTCCTGCATTGCTGCGTGCGGACTGCCTGCGTCGATGCGCGGCGCACGAACCACGCAGCTAACAAGGAGGCCCACGATGATCCGTAGATTTCTTTTGGCCACCACCAGCCTGCTCCTGGCGACCTCGGCCCACGCCGTCATCATCGGCGGTGCCGTCACCGACATTGCCGGCGCCGTCAGCAACGACGCCTTCGACCAGGGCGGGGTCTTCGTCGAGCTGTCCTTGCCGTTCACGCCGCCGAACGGGCCAGCCAACACGGTCGGCAACAACACCTTCCAGACACCCAATCTCTACGCGTTCAACGAGGGGCAGAACATCACCCTCGGCGCCGGTGGCCTCAGCGTCAACCAAAGTTCGACCGGCAGCAACCTGCTCGCCGCGGGGACGGTCGTCGCAAGCCACTACGTCTTCTTCGATCCGGGTCCGAGCACGCGCCAGCAGGGCTACGTCGATTTCGACGCCGACATTCTCGGCGTCATCACCAGCACCAGCCTGCTCGCCGCGAGCGACAGCCTGCTCAACAACAACGTGACCTACCTCAGCCCGACTGCGCGCGGCCTGGAAAGCAACGACAGCGTCAGCATCGGCGGCACCAGCGAGGGGAACCGGCTTTACGTCAACTGGCAGGCGAGCACCCCGGGCGACTTCGTGCGCGTGCTGACCGGCTTCTCGTCCGGCGGCACCGATCCTTGCGCGACCAACCCGCCGGGAGTCGGCGGCTGTCCGGCCAGCGTACCCGAACCTTCTGCACCGGCACTGATCGGCCTGGCGCTGCTGGCCTGGGGATCCGCGCGTCGCCTCGGCGGCCGCGCGCTCCGCGCCCGCTGTTGAGGTTGCCGACACCGCCGCGGCCGGTTAGCGGCGGCGGCGGTGCTCAACGCTTGCGCAGCAGGTGCAGGGTATAAGCGAACCGCCCGGCCGGGTGCAGGCTCTCCGAGTGCATCACGGTGCGCCCGCCGGCGTCGTCGTAGCGACGCACGGTGCGCAACGCCGGGCTGTCGACGGGCACCTCGAGACGCTGCGCGACCGGCGCACGTAGCGCCACCGCCTCGATGCGTTGCTCGACGGCCTCGATGCGAATGCCACGTTCCCGCTCGAGCCATTCCGAAACCGACTCCGCGAGTCGGTTCATGGTGTGCGCATCCGGGGCGAGTTCCGCCACCACGAGGATGGTGGTGAACGCGATCGGCGGCTGGGCATCGACCTGCCGCACACCGCTGAACGAGCGATAACTGCCGGTCAGGCCGGCCGCGGCGAGCTGCGCGGCGTCGGCCAGGCCGCTCCCGTCGCACACCAGCTTGGCATCACGTGCGTACTGCAGGATGCTGTCGAAGTCCCCGACCGGCTGCGCGAACGCCGGCGCGGGCGTCGCGCTGACGACGCTGCCCGCGCCCTGGCGACGCTCGATCAGGCCCTCGTCGGCGAGCAGGCGCAAGGCCTCCCGCGCGGTGTGGCGCGATACGCCGTGCCGCGCACACAGTTCCATCTCGGTCGGCAGCAGGTCGCCGACACCGAGGCGTCCGCTCGCGATCGCCGCACGTAGCGCGTCGGCGAGGCGGCGGTAGCGGGGCGGGGGACGTTCAGCCACGCGTGGAACGGGGACACGGCGCCGTCACGTGCGCGGCGCCCGGCGACATCGTGGTCATGCCGTCTTCGCGTCCTCCAGCCCGAGATCGGCGGCCATGGCGTCGCGCATCGCGAACTTCTGGATCTTGCCGGTCACCGTCATCGGAAAGTCATCGACGAAGCGGATGTAGGCCGGCACCTTGTAGTGCGCGATCTGCCCCTTGCAGAACTCCCGCAGTTCCTCCTCGGTCGCCTGCTCGCCATCGCGCAGGCGCACCCAGGCCGCGACGGCCTCGCCGAAACGCTGGTCCGGCACGCCGAACACCGCGACGTCCTGGATCTTGGGATGGCGGTAGAGATACTCCTCGATCTCGCGCGGATAGACGTTCTCCCCGCCGCGGATGATCATGTCCTTCACCCGGCCGACGATGTTGCAGTAGCCCTCGTCGTCGATGACCGCGAGGTCTCCGGTATGCATCCAGCCGCCGGCGTCGATCGCCGCGGAGGTCTTCTCGTCGTCGTTCCAGTAGCCGAGCATGACGCTGTAGCCGCGCGTGCAGAGCTCGCCGCGCTCGCCGCGCGGCACCACGCGGCCCTGCTCGTCGATGATCTTGACCTGTACGTGGGGGTGAATGCGTCCGACGGTCGAGACGCGCTTGTCGAGCGGGTCGTCGGTGCCCGACTGGAAGCTCACCGGGCTCGTCTCGGTCATGCCGTAGGCGATGGTGACGTCGCCCATGTGCATGTCTTTCTGAACCCGCTTCATCACTTCGACCGGGCAGGGCGCGCCGGCCATGATGCCGGTGCGCAGCGTCGACAGGTCGGTCGCGGCAAAGTCCGGGTGGTCGAGTTCGGCGATGAACATCGTCGGCACGCCGTGCAGCGCCGTACAGCGCTCGGCGGCAACCGCCGCGAGCACGTCGCCGGCCTCGAAACCTTCACCGGGAAACACCATCGTCGCACCGTGCGTGGTGCAGGTCAGCACGCTCATGACCATGCCGAAGCAGTGGTAGAGCGGCACCGGGATGCACAGCCGATCGTGTTCGGAGAACTTCATAGCGCGGCCGACGAAATAGCCATTGTTGACGACGTTGAAGTGCGTCAGCGTGGCGCCCTTGGGCATGCCGGTGGTGCCGCTGGTGAACTGGATGTTGATGGCGTCGTCGGGATCGAGCGTCGCCGCGAGCGCGGCGAGCCGCTCGCGCTCGGCAGGACCTGCCGCCGCCGCGATGTCGGCGAAGCGAAACATCCCGGGTAGCGCATCCCCGGCCATGCAGACCACGCTGCGCAGGTGCGGCAGGCGCGCGGCGCGCAGCGCCCCGGGCGCGCAGGCGTCGAGTTCCGGCGCGAGTTCGCGCACCATGCCGACGTAATCGCTGGTCTTGAAACGATCCGCGAGCACGATGGCCTTGCATTCGACCTGGTTCAGCGCGTATTCCAGCTCGGCGATGCGGTACGCCGGGTTGATGTTGACCAGCACGAGACCGGCTTTGGCCGTGGCGAACTGCGTCAGCACCCACTCGACGCGGTTCGGCGACCAGATGCCGATGCGGTCGCCACGCTCGAGGCCCAGCGTCAGCAGACCGGCGGCGAGTTCGTCCACGGCAGCCTGGAACGCGCGCCAGGTGTAGCGCACGTCCTGGTGACGCACGATCAGCGCATCGCGGTCGCCGTGCAGCGCCGCGGCGCGGTCGAGGGCCTGGCCCACGGTCAGGTAGAGCAGCGGCGTGTCGCTCACGCCGCATACGTAGCTAAGAGTCGGCTCGTTCACGGTATTCCCCTCGTTGCGCCGATCAGCGCGTCAATCGTCGGCCAGCTTGCCACGGACGCTGTCGATTTTATCCTGCATGCTTTGCTCACGATCGGTCCGTGTGCCGACCTTGAGGGAGGTGAACACGCGCGGCGCGCCGAGCGCGTGCACCCGCTCGTGGCACTGCCGCACGACGTCGAAAACCGGCTCCCACTCGCCCTCGATGACGGTGCCGTAGGGATGGAGCTGATGCGCGAGCCCGGCAGCAGCAATGATCCGCTCGCACTCGGCGACGTACTCGGAAACCGATACCCCCACGCCCATCGGCACCACGCACAGGTCGACCATCACCTTCATTCGTTCGTTCTCCGCGCTAGCCGCTCGGGCGGCGCGTGCATGGTCGCACATCCCGCAGGCCGCGCTAAAGCCGAGCGCGCGGCGCTCGCGCCCGGTGCAGCCCGCCGGGTCAGAACTCGAGGTGTCGCGGTGTCCGCGGGAACGGGATCACGTCGCGGATGTTCGACACGCCCGTGGCGAACATCAGAAAGCGTTCGAAGCCGAGACCGAAGCCCGCGTGCGGCACGCTGCCGAAACGGCGCGTGTCGAGATACCACCAGTAGTCCGCCTCGTCGAAGCCGAGTTCGGCGATACGCGCGGCCAGCACGTCGCGCCGCTCCTCGCGCGCGCTGCCGCCGACCAGCTCGCCGGAGTGGGGCACCAGCAGGTCCATCGCCGCGACCGTGCGCCCGTCGTCGTTCAGGCGCATGTAAAAGGCCTTGATCTCCTTAGGCCAGTCGTAGACGAACACGGGCCCCTTGAAATGCTCCTCGGTGAGGTAGCGCTCGTGCTCGGTCTGCAGGTCCGCACCCCACTCGGGGGGGTACTCGAAGCGTCGCCCGGCGGCCTTGAGCAACTCGATGGCTTCGCCGTAGGAGAGGCGGACGAACTCGCTGCCCGCGATCGCGGCCAGGCGCGCGTCGAGGTCCTTGTCGACGAAACGCGTGAACAGGTCCAGGTCCTCGGCGCAGTCGGCGCGCAGGAAATCGACGAGATGACGCACCAGGTCTTCGGCGAGCTGCATGTCGTCGAAGATGTCGGCGAAGGCGATCTCGGGCTCGATCATCCAGAACTCGGCCATGTGGCGCGAGGTGTTGGAGTTCTCCGCGCGAAAGGTCGGGCCGAAGGTGTAGACCTTGCTGAGCGCGAGGCAATAGGTCTCGACCGAGAGCTGGCCGGAGACGGTCAGGTGGGCCTCCTTGCCGAAGAAGTCGTCGTCCGGCGCGGCCGCGCCGGCGGCATAGGGATCGAGCGTCGTGACGCGGAACATCTCGCCCGCGCCCTCGCAGTCGGAGCCTGTCACGATCGGCGTGTGGATGTAATGGAAGCCACGGCCCTGGAAGAACTCGTGGATCGCGAAGGACAGGCGCGAGCGGATGCGGGCCAGCGCACCGTACTTGTTGGTGCGCGCTCGCAGGTGGGCGATCGAGCGCAGGAACTCGTCGGAGTGGCGCTTCTTCTGCAAGGGGTAATCGCTGTCGCAATGACCGATGACATCGAGCCGCGTGGCCTTGAGCTCCCAGCGCTGCCCCTTGCCCGGCGACGCGACGAGTTCACCGTGCAGCGCCACCGCGGTGCCGGTGGCAACCGCGGCAAGCAGGTCGTAGCCGTCGGCCGTGGCGTCGATCACGGCCTGCAGGTTGGCCAGGCCGCTGCCGTCGTTGATCTCGAGGAAGGCAAAGTCCTTGGCTTCGCGCTTCGTGCGGACCCAGCCACAAGCGGTCACGCCGCCGCGCGGCGCGTCGGCGGCGAGCAGTTCGGCGCAGGGCGTGCGGTCCCGGAAGGAGAGCGTGGCCACGCTCATTCCTCGGGCTCGTAACTGAGATTGGGCGCGAGCCAGCGCTCGGTCTCGGACAGGCTCATGCCCTTGCGCTCGGCGTAGTCGGCGACCTGGTCGCGGGCGATCTTACCCACGCCGAAGTAGCGTGAATCGGGATGCGCGAAGTACCAGCCGGATACCGAGGCGGCCGGCATCATCGCGTAGCTGTCGGTGAGCACGATGCCGGCGTTGTGCTCGACGTCGAGCAACTGCCAGAGCAGCCGCTTCTCCGTATGGTCGGGGCAGGCCGGGTAGCCGGGAGCAGGGCGGATCCCCTGGTAACGCTCGGCGATCAGCGCGTCGTTGTCGAGACGCTCGTCGCGGGCATAGCCCCAGTAGTCCCGCCGCACCAGTTCGTGCAGGCGCTCGGCGAACGCCTCGGCGAGCCGGTCGGCCAGCTCCTTGGCCATGATCGCCGCATAGTCGTCGTGCTCGGCTTCGAACGCCGCGACCATGGCGTCCAGACCAATGCCGGTGGTGACCGCGAACGCGCCCAGATGATCCTCGATGTGACTCTGCACCGGCGCGAGAAAGTCGGCCAAGGCGAAGTTCGGCTGGCCGTCCGGCTTGCGGCCCTGTTGACGCAGGCTGTGCAGCACCGTCAGCGTTTCGGCACGGCTCTCGTCGCGGTAGACGGCGATGTCCTCACCGTCGAGGGCGTTGGCCGGGAACAGGCCGAAGACCGCCCGCGCGCGCAGGCGGTCATGCGCGACGATGTCGGCCAGCATGGCCTGGGCGTCGGCGTAGAGCTGGCGCGCCTGCTCGCCGACGACCTCGTCGTCGAGAATGCGCGGGAAACGCCCGGCGAGTTCCCAGGCGACGAAGAACGGCGTCCAGTCGATGTAGGGCACGAGCTCCTCGAGCGGGTAGTCCTCGAGCACGTGGATGCCCGGGCGGCGCGGCGCGCGCGCTTCGTACGCGTTCCAGTCCAGTTCCGCCCGATTGGCGCGTGCCTGGCTCAACGGCAACAGGTCGGCGCCGCGCTGGCGCTCGGCGTGGCGCTGGCGGACCGTCGCGTACTCGTCGGCAATCTTCGCCACGAAACCCGGTTTCATGTCGTCGCTGAGCAGGTTGGTCGCGACACCGACGGCGCGCGAGGCATCTTTCACGTGTACCGTCGGCCCGTCGTAGGCCGGCGCAATCTTGACCGCGGTGTGCGCGCGCGAAGTCGTCGCGCCGCCGATAAGCAGCGGCACGTCCATGCCGCGTCGCTGCATTTCGCGCGCCACCAGCACCATCTCCTCGAGCGAAGGCGTGATCAGGCCGCTCAACCCGACGAGGTCGGCGCGCTCGCGCTCGACAGTATCGAGTATGTCCTTCATCGGCACCATCACGCCGAGATCGATGACCTCGAAGTTGTTGCACTGGAGCACCACGCCGACGATGTTCTTGCCGATGTCGTGAACGTCGCCCTTGACCGTCGCCAGCACCACGCGGGCCTGCGCACGCGTATCACCGGAGAGCTTCTTCTGCTCTTCGATGAAGGGAATCAGGTGGGCCACGGCCTTCTTCATCACGCGGGCGCTCTTGACCACCTGCGGCAGGAACATCTTGCCGGCGCCGAACAGGTCGCCGACCACGCCCATGCCGTCCATCAACGGCCCCTCGATGACGCCGAGCGGCGTCGGGTAGGCGAGGCGCGCCTCTTCCGTGTCCTCGACGACGAAATCGGCGATGCCGCGCACCAGCGCATAGCTCAGGCGCTCCTCGACCGGAGCGTCGCGCCAGGCCAGGTCGCGTTCGACCACTTTCGCCTCGCCCTGCACACCGCGGGCGAAATCGATCAGGCGGTCGGTCGCGTCCGCATCGCGATTGAACAGGACATCCTCGATGTGGTGCAGCAACTTGGGGTCGACCTGCTCGTAGATGCCGAGCTGGCC
>JAPOKK010000320.1 GCA_029977665.1 Pseudomonadota bacterium
ACCGTGAACAACTGTCGCGCGGCATGGCGGGACGTCGCACGGATCTCTACCAGAACATGCTGGACAATCTCGCCGAGGAAGCGAAATACCTCGACGAGCACGGCTTCTACGGCGTCGCGTTCACCGAGCATCACTTCCACGTCGAAGGCGAAGAGGTCTCGACCAACCCGGTCATGCTCGATCTCTTCATCGGTATGCAGACACGTCATCTGCGCGTCGGCCAGTGTGGTCTCGTGCTGCCCTGCCACAACCCGCTGCGCATCGCCGAAGACGTCGCCATGCTCGACCAGATGACGCGCGGCCGCGCCTTCGCCGGCTTCGCGCGCGGTTACCAGCCACGCTGGGTCAACACGCTCGGCCAGCACTATGACTCCCTCGCCGACAGCGATTCCGATCCGGCACGCTACGAAGCGCTCAAGAAGGAACTCTACGAAGAGCACTGGGAGATCATCGTCAAGGCCTGGACCAACGACACCTTCAGCCACGCCGGCAAGCACTGGACGATTCCCAGTCCCAACACCTACTGGCAGGCCCACGAAGTCACGCGCGCTTTCGGCCGCGGCGTCGATGACAAGGGCTACCTGACCGAGATCGGCACCGTGCCAGCGACCTACCAGAAGCCGCACCCGCCGCTGTTCCAGCCGTTCAGCTTCTCCGAGAGTTCGGTGCGCTGGGGCGTGGCGCACGATGCCGTGCCCATCACCGTCGTGACCGATGCCGAACTCCTCACCGGCCAATTCCGCGCCGGCCAGGAAGCGGCCGCCGCCGTCGGCAAGGATTACGCCTTCGGCCAGGGCATGGGGATCATCCGCGAAGTCGTCTGCGCCGATACCGACGCCGAGGCCATGCGCCTCGCCAAGGAAGCCGGCTGCTTCATCTGGACGACCTTCTTCGAACCCTTCGGTTTCAACGCCGCACTGATGCACCCTGGCGAGGATCCGGCGACGATCCCGAACACCTTCGAGTCCATGATCGAACGCGGACTGACCATCGCCGGCAGCCCCGACACCGTGTGCCGCGCGTTCGAAAAACTCCTGAAGCAATTCCCCGCCGACTTCTTCTGGAACTACGTCTACAACGAGATGCTGCCGCACAAAGCCTCGATGCGCAGTCACGAGTTGTTGGTGGAGAAGGTATGGCCGCATTTCACCGATAGGATCCGGTAGCTTGCGGACAGGGGACTACTGCGGAGCCCGTTGGCGGCGTTGCGGCGACATCTGCGGTGCTCACCTACTGACGTAGGCTGCGCTCCTCGATTGCCGCCGCGCCTTGCCACCGGGCTTCCTCGCTACGTCCCGTAGCGGCGCGGGCGTCACGACTACGATCGACGGGTGCCGCTCGATACGTGGAGCGATAACTCACGCGGAGCCCGTTGGCGGCGTTGCGGCGACATCTGCGGTGCTCACCTACTGACGTAGGCTACGCGCCTCGATTGCCGCCGCGCCTTGCCACCGGGCTTCCTCGCTACGTCCCGCAGCGGCGCCGGCCTCACGACTACGATCGGCGAGTGCCGCTCGATACGCGGAGCGATAACTCACGCGGAGCCCGTTGGCGGCGTTGCAGCGACACTTGCGGTGCTCACCTACTGACGTAGGCTGCGCGCCTCGATTGCCGCCGCGCCTTGCCGCCGGGCTTCCTCGCCACGTCCCGCAGCGGCGCAAGCCTCACGACTGCGAACGGCGGGGGCCGGTCGACAAGCGGCGAGACAACGTACGCCGAGCCCGTTGGCGGCGTTGCGTGCTACGCGGTATCGCTGGCCCGCGCCACGCCGTTGCCGAGCATGCCCTCGCAGGCATCGACGATCCCCTCGACGGTGTCGTTCTGACCGACGGTGCGATAGCGCGCAGCGAAGGCGCGCGCACGCTCGCGCAGGCCCTCGTCGGTGAGCAGGCTGCGGATGAGCGCGGTGGGGTTCGCGTCGATGCGGCGCGCATCGGCCACGAGTCCCGCGCCAAGGCGCTGCACGCGCATCGCGATCATCGCCTGCTCGGTCTGGGACGGCAGCATCAGCAGCGGCCGCCCGGCAGCTAGCAGTGCCGCGGTCGTGCCGAGGCCTGCATGGCAGATCGCGGCGTCGCACTGGTTGCGCACCACGTCCATGCGCAGCGGCTGGTCGACGAAGCTCAGGCGGCGCGACTTCAAGGCGTCGCGCACCTGGTCTTCGAGGCCGGGCACGAACGCGAGCACGCGCGCCTTGGCTGCGACGAGCGCGCGGCACACCGCGGCCAGGCCGGCGCAGTCGGGACGCAGGTAGAGGAACACGCGAGGACCGCTGCCCTGCGGCCAGCGCGGCGTCTCGCCGTGTTCGAGATTTGCAATCGGTCCCCAGTAGCGGGTCTGCTCGCGTTCCGGGTAATGATCGAGCTCGGTAACCGTGCACAGGAAATTGGCGTCGCCACGGAACACTTGCCACACGGCCTCGTAGGGCGGCGCGCCGAGTGCCGTGCAGACCTCGTTGATGCACGCGAGTACGCGCGCCTCGGCGCCCTCGAGCGGCGCGGGCCCACGTTCCAGCCACCAACGGTAAGGCGGCAGCGGCGCGTACGCCGGCGGGATGCCGTAGCCGGTGTCCGACACCGCCGTGGGTATGCCGGTGCCGCGCGCCGCGAGCAGCGCGGTCGGCGCGAAATCGGAGAACAGGAGGTCCGGCGCGATCAGTTCGTAGAGATTGCGCCAGGCGCGACAGATGCCGGTCAGGCCGGCGGATTCGAGGTAGCCGAAGCGGATCAGTGTCTCGCCGGCATTGACCGCGTCGGGCAGACCGGAAATCGTCGGCACCCAGTGTGGTGCCTGGTAGCAAGGCGCGCCGGTCGCGCCGAGCATGGCTTCGGCGCGCGAAAGATCTTTGAGGATGAAGCAGATCTCGTGGCCTCGCGCGCGGAACGCGGTCGCAATGGTGAGGAGCCGGCTGATGTGACCGTACTCCCCGCCCATCTCCCAGGCGAACGCGATCCTAGCCATGCGGCGCCATCGTCACGGGCAACGGCAATAAGGAAGCTGCGTTCATCGGGTAAGCCTCATCCTGGCGCGGCCGTACATTGACGTGCCTGGCGAACGGGATGCGCCCGGCTCGTCACGTACAGTGTATACAGGGTCGGCACGCCACGCAGGAGCGCGCAGGCTGCGGTCGTCGCGAGGAACCCTCGCGGCGCGGTGGCGGCCGGCAGGCGGACCTGGGCAAAGGCCCGCCTCTCGTCGGACGGAAAAACAAAGGCCGGGCAGCGCCCGGCCTTCGTCACGTCGCGCCGGACCTCAGCGGCGGCGGCGACGGCGCAGCGCCACGAGCGGCAGCGCGCCGGCGACCAGCGCCAGGCTCACCGGCTCCGGCACGTCCTGGGTCAGGCCTTGCACGGTCGGCGAGTTGGGGATACCGCCACCGTCCGCGCCGAGCGGGAAGAGCGGGTCGCCGGTGCGTACCGGCAGCAGTTCCCACGACGCCTGGTACGGTGCGTCACCGGCCGTGTACGGCGACTCGAAACCGAAGCCCCAACAATCCTCGCCGCTGAGGATGCGATCGCAGAACGGCACCTCGTCCTCACCGTCGATCAGGGCCGCCACCTCGAACTGGCCGATTCCGAGCCAGTAGAAATGCAGTACCTGCGTGGTGTCGTTGAACGGGTTGTTCTCCGCGCCGCCATAGGCGGCATCGAAGATGTCCTTCCAGGGATCGCCGTCGATCGTCCATTTGGCGAGTGCATCGTCGTCGTCGATATCGTTATCGCCATCGTTGTCCTGCATACCCCAGCCCGTGAGCGGGTTCTGTACGCCGACGGTCTCGACCGCCCAGCCCCAGCCGATGGGCGTGACGACGTTGGTGATCTCGGCGTCGTCGAACCAGGGCAGTTCCCAGTCGACCAGCGCGAAGTCACCGGCGTAATAGGGATCGGAGGTGTTGCAGACGCGGTAGCTGTACTGCCAGTTGCCGTCCAGGGTCATCTCCGGCACGGCACTGATGACGGCCGAGGTCTGGGATTGGCCGCTCGAACCCGGGCAGCCGCCCGGCATCGGCAGTGCCGAGGCGTCGGTCATGATGCCTAACGCGGCAAACAGCGCGAGGGCGGAAACGTTGCTCTTCATAGCGTGTCGTCCTTGTTGCTTGGAAAAGACGAGGCCAGGGCAAGCGCAGATGCGTCGCGGCCTCGCGGCGGATCACGGCGCAACCGTTTGCAGGATCCACGCCAATCACCTCCGGAACGGGATTAACTGACTATTTCGCG
>JAPOKK010000053.1 GCA_029977665.1 Pseudomonadota bacterium
CGCCGCGCCACGCGACCTTCGTGCCCGAGGAGAACATTCTCATCGGCAACGTCGCACTGTACGGCGCAACGCAGGGTGAAGCCTACTTCCGCGGCATCGCCGGCGAGCGCTTCTGTGTGCGTAACTCGGGTGCACAGACCGTGGTCGAGGGTATCGGCGACCATGGCTGCGAGTACATGACCGGCGGCACGGTCGTGATCATCGGCCCGACCGGGCGCAACTTCGCCGCCGGCATGTCGGGAGGCGAGGCGTTCATCTACGATCCGGACGGCGTGTTCGCCGCGCGCTGCAACCTGGAGATGGTCGATCTCGAGACGATCGAGAGCGAGCGCGACGAGGACGCGGTCAAGCGCCTGCTCAAGAACCACGTCCGCTATACCCAGAGCAGCGTGGCGCAGAAGATTCTCGAGCGCTGGAACCGCAACAAGTCACGATTCGTGAAGGTCATGCCAAAAGACTACAAACGCATACTCGAAGCGGTGGAGAAGGCCCGCCGCACGGGCATCCCCGAGGACGAAGCGGTGATGGAGGCAGCGCATGGCTAAGGTCACCGGATTCCTCGAGGCCGGCCGCGCCAAGCAGCCCTACCGTCCGGTCACGGAGCGGCTCAAGGACTGGAAGCAGGTGATGGCGGAGTACCCGCCAGCCCACCTCAACACCCAGGCCGCGCGCTGCATGGACTGCGGCATCCCGTTTTGTCACCAGGGCTGCCCGCTTGGCAACCTGATCCCGGACTGGAACGACCTCGTGTGGCGCGAACGCTGGCATGACGCCATCGATCGCCTGCACGCGACTAACAACTTCCCGGAATTCACCGGCACCCTGTGTCCGGCGCCGTGTGAAGGTTCTTGCGTGCTCGGTATCAACGATGACCCGGTCACGATCAAGGCCGTCGAGCTCGCGATCATCGATCGCGCCTTCGACGAGGGCTGGGTCAAGCCCGAACCGCCCAAGGTCGAGACCGGCAAGCGCGTCGCGGTAATCGGCTCCGGCCCCGCGGGGCTTGCCGCCGCGCAGCAGTTACGCCGCGCCGGCCACGCGGTCACGGTGTTCGAGCGCGACGACCGTATCGGCGGCCTGCTGCGTTACGGCATCCCCGAGTTCAAGATGGAGAAACGGGTCCTCGATCGCCGCCTCGACCAGATGCGCGCCGAGGGTGTCGAGTTCCGCGTCAACGCGAACGTCGGCGTCAACCTCAAGGCAAGCGACCTGCAGCGCGAGTACGACGTGCTACTGCTCGCCGGTGGCGCGACCGTATCGCGCGACCTGCCGGTACCGGGGCGAGACCTCGGCGGCATCCATCTCGCGATGGAGTTCCTGCCGCTGCAGAACCGCAAGTGCGAAGGCGACGAACTCGCCGAGGGCGAGTTCATCTCCGCGCAGGACAAGCACGTCGTCATCATCGGCGGTGGTGACACCGGCGCCGACTGCCTCGGCACTTCGCACCGCCACGGCGCGAAGTCGGTCACGAGCCTCGAAATCATGCCGCGGCCGCCGGCCAGCCGTGCGCAGGACAACCCGTGGCCCGAATGGCCGCGTATCTACCGCGTGGCCTCGGCGCACGAGGAAGGCGGTGAGCGCGTCTACTCGGTATCAACGCGGCGTTTCCTCGGCGACGATGACGGCCACGTACGCGCACTCGAGCTTGCCGAAGTCGAGATGAAGACCGTCGACGGCCGCCCGAGTTTCGTCGAAGTCCCCGGCTCGGTGCACGAGATCCCGGCCGATCTCGTCCTGCTGGCGATGGGCTTCACCGGCGCCGATCCCGGTGGCGTCGTGGCCGAACTCGGCGTCGAACTCGACGAGCGCGGCAACGTCAAGCGCGATGCGCACTGGAAGACCTCCGTCGATGATGTCTACGTTGCCGGTGACATGCAGCACGGCCAGTCGCTGATCGTGTGGGCGATCGCCGAGGGGCGTTCCGCCGCGCGTGCGATCGACTTGCACCTGATGGGCGAGTCGGACCTGCCCGCGCCGCTCTGAGCGGCGCGGCAAACCCTCCACTGACGGTCGCGGCGAGCATGAACGATCGTTTCCTGCGCGCGCTGGCGCGTGAGCCGGTCGATGCGACGCCGATCTGGATCATGCGTCAGGCCGGGCGCTATCTCCCCGAGTACCGCGCAACCCGCGAGCGCGCCGGCGACTTCCTGACCCTGTGCAAGACGCCGGAGCTCGCTTGTGAAGTGACGCTGCAGCCGCTCGCGCGCTTCGACCTCGATGCCGCGATCCTGTTCTCCGACATCCTCACCATTCCCGACGCGATGGGCCTGGGCCTGAGCCTGAACGAAGGCATCGGGCCGCGTTTTGCACACCCGGTGAGGACGCGCGCGGAGATCGACGCACTGCCGATCCCGGACCCCGAGCAGGAACTCCGTTACGTCACCGAGGCCGTGCGACTGATCAAGCGCGAGCTGAGCGGCCGGGTGCCGCTGATCGGCTTTGCCGGCAGTCCGTGGACACTCGCGACCTACATGGTCGAAGGCGGCTCGAGCCGGGATTTCGGCAAGGTCAAGCCGCTCGTCTACGCTGACCCCGACAGTGCCCACGCGCTGCTCGACAAGGTCGCGCGGGCGACCACGCTGTACCTCAACGCCCAGATCGCGGCCGGCGTCGATGCCGTGATGCTGTTCGATACCTGGGGCGGCGCCCTGTCGGCCGACGCCTACCAGCGCTTCTCGCTCGACTACATGTGCCGCATCCTCGAAGCACTCACGCCGGGCACGCCGACCATCGTCTTCACCAAGGGCGGCGGCCTGTGGCTGGAACGCATCGCCGCGAGCGGCTGCAGTGCGGTCGGGGTCGACTGGACGATGGACCTCGGCGAGGCGCGCGCACGGGTCGGCGAGCGCGTCGCCCTGCAGGGCAATCTCGACCCCGCGATCATGCTGACCACGCCAGAGGTGGTCGCCGCCGAGGCGCGTGCCGTGCTCGATGCCTTTGGCGCGGGCCCGGGCCACGTGTTCAATCTCGGCCACGGCGTCACTCCGGCCGTGCCGCCGGAGAACGTGCGCGCGCTGGTCGACACGGTGCACGAGTACAGCCGCCGTTATCACCGGGACTAGCCGGGTGACGTGGCCTGCCCATGGTTGCCCTGCGCGGCGCCGCCGGCACGCACGAGCTGACGCGGTGATATCGTGAGCGTGTTCGGCATCTACCTGCGCGGCATGTGCATGGGCGCGGCCGACGTGGTGCCCGGCGTGTCCGGTGGCACCATGGCCTTCATCCTCGGCATCTACACCCGCCTGATCGACGCCATCAAGTCGTTCGATGCGCGCTGGATCGGCGCCCTGCTGAGGCTCGACTGGCGCCATGCGCTGCGCGGACCCGACTTCGCCTTCGTCCTGCCGCTGCTCGCCGGCATCGTCTCGGCGGTGCTGTTCTTCACGCACGTGGTGCCGCTGCCGCGCCTGCTGGTCAGCAACCCGGCCGAAGTCTACGCGCTGTTCTTCGGCCTCGTCGCCGGCTCGATCGTCGTGCTGGTGGCCGATCTCGGCGGCCTGCGCTGGCGCGACGTGCCGGCGCTGCTCGGCGGCATCGCGCTCGGCGCGGTGATTGTCACCGCGGTGCCGACCGAGACGCCGGAGACCTGGTGGTTCGTCGCGCTCTCGGGCGCGCTCGCGATCTGCGCGATGGTCGTGCCGGGCATCTCCGGTTCCTTCGTCCTGCTGCTGCTCGGCAAGTACGCCTACGTACTCGATGCAATCGGCCACCTGCGTTTCGGCGTGATCCTGCCGTTCCTCGGCGGCGTCGCGCTCGGGTTGTTCTCGTTCACGCGGCTGCTGTCGTGGATCCTGCACCACTACGAGCGCGCATCGCTGCTCGCCATCAACGGGATCCTGGTCGCGTCGCTGTGGGTGATCTGGCCGTTCCAGCTGCGCCGTTACGTCGAGGTGCGCGGCAAGCGGCGGCTCATCGAGTCACAGCCGGGCTGGCCGGACGCCGGAGACCCGGTGTTCGCCGCACTTGCGCTCGCCGTGCTCGGCTGCGTCATCGTGATCGTGCTGCATCGTCTCGCGCGGCGGGGCGGCCACGCCGCGCGCTGAGCGCGAGTGTCACGAGCGCGAGTCCGAGCAAGGGCCAGTCGCCGAAGCGTGCATAGGGCGTAAGGCCGCCACGCGCTTCGAATCTCGCACGCAGCGTCGTCGCGGTGAACGCCGGCGCGCGCGCCGTCACCCGGCCGCGGTGGTCGATGACCGCGGTGATGCCGGTATTGGTGCCGCGCAACAGCCAGCGCCCGCTTTCCAGTGCACGCATGCGTGCGATCTCGAGATGCTGGTGCGGCGCGATGGTGTCGCCGAACCAGGCGTCGTTGCTGACGTTGACGAGCAGGGCCGCGGCCGGCAGCGCGGCGATGGTCTCGCGCCCGAACGCATCCTCGTAGCAGATCGATATGCCGGCGAGATGTGCGGCTACCGGCAGCGTGCCGGCGTCGCTGCGGCCCGCGCTGAAGTCTGATAGCGGAATGTCGAGCAACGCGGCGATCCCCTCGAGCTGGCGCTTGAACGGGAAGAACTCGCCGAACGGTACGAGGTGGCGCTTGTCGTAGCGGCCCTGGGTGGCGCCGAACGCGAACAGGCTGTTGTAGTACTCCCCGTTCCACGGCTCGCCGCTCGGCATGCCGATGAGCAGCGTGCTGCCCGCTGCGGCGGCCTCGGCAGCGAGCGCTTCGAGCAGCGTGGGCACTTCCTGTGGGAACGCCGCGATCGCGGTCTCCGGCCAGATCACGACGTCGGCATCCCAGTGCGCGGCGCTGAGCTCGCGGTAGCGCGCAATGGTCTGCGCGCGGCGCGCCGGATCCCACTTGACGCTCTGCGCGACGTTGCCTTGAACGAGAGCGGCATCCAGCGGCGCTCCGAGGGCGTGTGTCGGCTCGAGACGCGCGAGCGCCATGCCGCCGGCGAGAGCGGCCGCGCTGACGGCGACGGCCGCGCCCACTGCCCGCCCGCGGAACAGCGCCGCGCCGGCAAGGCCGCTCGCGATGGCCATGACCATGCCCGAGATGCCGCTCACGCCGAGCAACGGTGCGTAGCCCGCGAGCGGCCCGTCGACCTGGCCGTAACCGAGCGACAGCCACGGGAAGCCGGTGAACAGCCAGCCGCGCAGCAGTTCGACCAGCACCCACAGCGCCGGCGCGGCGAGCAGCGCGCGCACCGGTCCCGTGCGCGCCGTGCACGCGGCGAGGGCAGCGGCGAACAGTCCGGGGTAGAGCGCCATGCCGGCGACGAACAGCGCCGTGACGCCGACCGAGAAGACGTAGAACGGCACGCCGAACTGGTGCACGCTGACCTGGATCCACCACACGCCGGCGCCGAACATGCCGAGGCCGAAGCACCAGCCCAGCCAGAACGCACCGCGCGCGCTCGTGCCGCTGCCGACGACCAGCGCGACGAGGACGGCCGGCGCCAGCATGGCGATCGGCCACAGGCCGAACGGCGCGAACGCGAGCGGCAGCAGGAGGCCGGCGCCGAGCGCGACGCCGGCGAGGCGTGCGCGCCCGCTCACGCCTCTTCGGCGGCGGGCGTCGCGCTGCGACGGATCACGCGCAGCAGGCGTATGCGCCGACGATCGGCACGCAGCACCTTGAAGCTGAAGCCGCGGTACTCGAGTTCCTCGCCACGCCGCGGCAGGTGGCCGAGTTCGTGTATGACCAGCCCACCGATGGTCTCGTAATCGCTCGCCGTCCAGTCCAACCCGAAAGCCTCGTTGAACTCCTCGAGCGTGGTGCGTGCCTTGACCGTGTAGCGCTCGTCGCGATGACGCCGGATGTTGTCTTCCTCGGCGAGGTCGTGCTCGTCGTCGATGTCACCGACGATCTGCTCGATGACGTCCTCGATCGTGACCAGTCCCGAGATACCGCCGTACTCGTCGACGACCACCGCGAGATGGTTGCGCCGCGCGCGGAACTCTCGCAGCAGGATGTTCAACCGCTTGCTTTCGGGCACGAAGGACACCGGGCGCAGGATGTCCCGGATGTCGAAGCTCTGCGTCGGGTCGACGGCGAGCATGAGCAGGTCCTTGGCGAGCAGCACGCCGACGACGTGTTCGCGCTCGTGATCGAAGACGGGGAAACGGGAATGGCCGGACTCGATCACCTCGGGCAGGAACTCCGAGGGGCTCGAGTCCTCGTCGATGAGCACGATCTCGGAGCGCGGCACCATGATGTCGCGGACCTTCATTTCCGAAACCAGCAGCGCGCCTTCCATCATCGCGGCGGTATCGGGATCGATGAGGTTGGCGGCCTCGGCGTCGTGCAGGCGTTCGACGAGTTCGTCGCGTCCGCCCGGCTTGCGCCCGACGAGCCCCGACAGGCCGCGCAGCCACGCTGCGAGGCCCCTGGGACTACCGGATTGGTCGTCGCTCATGGTGCATTACGCGAGATAGGGATCGCCGAAGCCCAGCCCGGCCATGATCTCGCGTTCGAGATCCTCCATTGTTTGTGCGTCCGACTCCTCGACGTGGTCGTAGCCCAGCAGGTGGAGTACGCCGTGGACCACGAGATGCTGCCAGTGCGCACGCGGACTCTTGCCCCGCGCGCGCGCCTCGGCGGCGACCAGCGGCGCGCAGATGACGATGTCTCCGAGCAGGTCGGGTGCGATCTCGGCAAGACCGTCTGCCGGAAACGATAGCACATTGGTCGGCTTGTCGATGTCGCGGTAGCGCCGGTTGAGGGCGCGCGATTCGCGCTTGCCGACGACGCGTATGGTGAGTTCCGCGCGCCGCCGTCGGCCCTGCAACGCAGCCCTGACGGCACGTTCCAAGGCCGCGAAAGGCGGCACCCCGCGCGTTGCCACGGCGTGCTGCAGGTCGAGCGCGATGCCGGCATCGTCCCGTTCAGGCCGATTCGTCATGGTCGCTGCGCGCCGCGTCTCGACGTGCCTCGTACACCGCGTAGGCGTCGAGGATGCGCGCGACCAGGGTGTGGCGGACGACGTCCTTGGACTGGAAATGGGTGAAACTGATGCCGTCGACGCCGCCCAGGATGTCGACCACGTGCTTGAGCCCCGAGGCCTTGCCGCGCGGCAGGTCGATCTGCGTGACGTCGCCGGTGACCACCGCGCGCGAGCCGAAACCGATGCGCGTGAGGAACATCTTCATCTGCTCGATGGTCGTGTTCTGCGCCTCGTCGAGGATGATGAACGATTCGTTGAGCGTACGTCCGCGCATGAAGGCGAGCGGGGCGACCTCGATGACGTTGCGCTCGATGAGCTTGGCCACGCGTTCGAAGCCGAGCATCTCGTAGAGCGCATCGTAGAGCGGTCGCAGGTAGGGATCGATCTTCTGCGCCATGTCGCCGGGCAGGAACCCCAGCCGTTCGCCCGCCTCGACAGCCGGGCGCACGAGGCACACGCGGCGCACGCTGTCGGACTCGAGCGCGGCAACCGCGCTCGCCACGGCGAGGTAGGTCTTGCCGGTTCCGGCCGGGCCGATGCCGAAGTTGATGTCGTGGTTGCGGATGGCTTCGAGGTAGCGGCGCTGGTTCGCGCCGCGCGCGCGGATCACCGTGCGCCGCGTACGGATGGTGTCGTCGCCGCCCAAGGCCTGCGCGTCGTCAGCGCCGCCGTGGCTGAGTTCGAGATGGACGTCGCCGGCGGAGATGGTCTTGGTCGCGGTGAGATCGTAGAGCTGGCGGATGACCTGTTCGGTCACCACCACGGCGTCGTCGCTGCCGTTCAACTGGAACGCGTTGCCGCGGTTGCCGATGTCGACGCCGGTGCGCCGTTCGAGCAGGCGCAGGTGCTCGTCGAACTGGCCGCACAGGTTGGCGAGCCGCTCGTTGTCGGCCGGCTCCAGGGTGAAATCGACGGCGCTCACGAGGCTTGCCTGGCGGCGACGAGTTCACCGCGCAACGAGTTGGGCAGCGCCGCGGTGATGCTGACGTCGGCGAAACCGCCGATGAGGCTCGCCGGACCCTGGAAATTGACGACGCGGTTGTTGACCGTGCGCGCGGCCAGCTCGGCCGGGTTCTTCTTGCTGTGTTCGGTGACGAGCACGCGTTCGACGCCGCCGACCATGGCCGCGCTGCGCGCCTCGGCGAGCTCGTTGATACGCCGTTGCAGGATTGCCAGGCGATGCTTCTTCTCCATCAGCGTGACGTCGTCCGGCAGCGCCGCGGCCGGCGTCCCCGGCCGGGCGCTGTAGACGAAACTGAACGACTGGTCGAAGCCGACCTCGTCGACCAGGGCCATGGTGGCGTCGAAGTCGGCCTGCGTCTCACCGGGGAAGCCGACGATGAAGTCGGAGGACAGGGCGATGTCCGGCCGCACCCGGCGCAGCTTGCGCACGATGGCCTTGTACTCGGCGACCATGTAGCCGCGCTTCATCATCGCGAGCACGCGGTCCGAGCCGCTCTGCACCGGCAGGTGCAGGTGGCTGACCAGCTCGGGAACCTCGGCGTAGGTCGCGATGAGACGATCGGAGAACTCGACCGGGTGCGAGGTCGTGAAGCGGATGCGGTCGACGCCGTCGATGGCGGCGACGAGACGGATGAGGGCGGCGAGGTCGACTACGCGGCCGTCGTGCGTCGCGCCGCGGTAGGCGTTGACGTTCTGCCCGAGCAGCACGATCTCGCGTACGCCGCGGCCGGCGAGTTCGTAGACTTCGGTGATGACGTCGTCGAATGGCCGGCTGAACTCCTCGCCGCGCGTGTAGGGCACGACGCAGAAGCTGCAGTACTTGCTGCAGCCTTCCATGATCGAGACGAACGCGCTCGGGCCGTCGACGTCGCTCGCCGGCAGGTTGTCGAATTTCTCGATCTCCGGAAAGCTCACGTCGATGACCGGGCCGGTGCCGCGGTGGGCTTCACTGATCAGGGCCGGCAGGCGGTGCAGCGTCTGCGGTCCGAAGACGACGTCGACGTACGGGGCGCGGCTCCAGATGGCGTCGCCCTCCTGGCTCGCCACGCAGCCGCCGACGCCGATCACGATCGACGGGTCGGCTTCTTTCAGCGGGCGCCAGCGGCCGAGTTCGGAGAACAGTTTCTCCTGCGCCTTCTCGCGCACCGAGCAGGTGTTCATCAGCAGCACGCGCGCGCGCTCGGGAGCGTCGACACGCTCGAGATCGTGCGTCTGCTTGAGCAGGGCCGCCATCTTGTCCGAATCGTATTCGTTCATCTGGCAGCCGAACGTCTTGATATACAGGCCTTTACTCATGGCATCAGGCTCCCGCGGGGGCGCATAAGCTACACCCTGCCCGAGTGTATTTGAAGAAATCCCGGCGCCCCCTTGCCACTGCGCCCGGTGCCGCGCCCGCGCCGTTATTCATGCCGCGGGCGCTGCGCCGCGCTCGACCTGGATGTTGTCGATCAGGCGGGCACCGCCCAGCCAGGCCGCGGTGAGGATGACCAGTTCGCGATCGTCGGCGCCGGGCACGGCGAGGTCGGCACGACGCCGCACGGAGAAGTACTCGGGGCGCATGCCGGCAGCGCTGAGCGCCTCGGTCGCCTCGCCTTCGATCGTCGCGAACGGGGCGTCCCCGGCCGCCACGCGCTGTGCTGCCGTGCTCAGCGTGCGGTAGATGACAGCGGCGGTGACGCGCTGGGAAGCGTCGAGATAGCTGTTGCGCGAACTCATGGCGAGACCGTCCGGTTCGCGCACGATGGGCATGCCGATGATCTCGCCGGGAATGAGCAGGTCGTGGGCCATGCGGCGGATCACGAGCAGTTGCTGGAAGTCCTTCTCGCCGAACAGGGCATAGTCCGGCTGCACGTTGATCAACAGCTTGGCGACCACCGTGGCGACACCGGAGAAGTGTCCCGGGCGAAACTCGCCGCACAGGATGTCGGAGAGCTGCGGCACGGTGATGCGCGTGTCCTCCTCGATGCCGCCCGGGTAGAGTTCGGCGAGATCGGGCGCGAACAGCAGGTCGAGACCGGCGGCGCCGAGCTTCTCCTGGTCCTCGGCGAGCGTGCTCGGGTAGCGCTCGTAATCCTCGCCCTTACCGAACTGGATCGGGTTGACGAAGATACTGGCCACGGTGCGGTCGGCCATGGCGCGGGCGCGCTCGAGCAGCGAGATGTGACCCGCGTGCAGGTTGCCCATGGTCGGCACGAGGCCGATGGTCAGGCCCTCGCTCTTCCAGCCGCGCACGCGCTCGCGCAGCGACTTGAGGTCAAAACTCGTCTCCATGTGTCTCCGTCGTATGCTTCGTCAGGGTGTGGGGCGTTCAAGCGTCGTCGGAAATCGCGACCACTGCGCTCGGGTCGACACCCTCGAGCAGCCGGCCGATCGGCCCCAGGGTCGGGATCTCGAGACTCGGCGCAATCTCGGCCAGGGGCACGAGCACGAAAGCACGCACGGCGATGCCCGGGTGCGGCACGCTCAGCCCGCTGCGTTCGATGCGCAGCTCGCCGTAGACCAGCAGGTCCAGGTCGATGCGGCGCGGACCCCAGCGCTCGGCGCCGCGCACGCGGCCGCGCGCGCGCTCGATGACCTGCAGTTCGGCGAGCAGTTCGCCCGCTTCGAGATGCGTGCTGAGCGCAGCGACCGCGTTGACATAGTCGGGCTGGTCCTGCGGACCCATCGGCGGGTTGCGGTACAGGCGCGAGGCCGCGACCAGGCGCGTCCCGGGCAGGTCGGCGAGCGCCTCGAGCGCACCGCGTACCTGGGCCACCGGGTGGTCGAGGTTGCTGCCGAGGCCGACGTAGGCGAGCTCGGGCTGGCTGCTCAAGTGGCCTCCTTGGGCCGCCGCCGCCGGCGGCGGCGCGGCTTGCCCGCGCCGGGCTGACCGCGCAGGCCGCCGAGCATGCCCTCGCGGGCGTCGCCTTCGGCTTCCTGCAGCTGCGTCCACCAGGCGACGGTGTCGTCCAGCGGTTCGCCGGCCTGCGCGCGCAGCGCGAGGAAATCGTAGGCGGCACGGAAGCGCGGATGCTCGAGCAGGCGCCGCGCGCGTTTCGGCGTCGGCTTGAGGAAACGATTCTGCAGGCCCCAGATTTCGCGTGTCATCTGGGTGAAACGGCGCGGCACCGCGAGGCGCGCGACCTGTTGCGCGATGACGCTGTCGGCGGCCATCGCCTGCGCGTCCTGCTCGCTCGCGCCCTCGGCGAGCCGCTGCGTGCGCTGCTCTTCGTAGGCATCCCACAGGATGGCCGCGAGCAGGAACGCCGGCGTCACCGACTTGCCTTCCTGGATGCGCTGGTCGGTGTTCTCCAGTGCCCGCGCGATCAGGGTCGCCGGGAAGCCGACGTGCTCGTGGCTGAGCGCGGCGTCGGCCTGTGGGAACAGGCGTTGGAAGATGCCGTAGTGACGCAGCGCCTCGAAGGTCTGCAGGGCGCAGCCGCCGTGAAACAGTTTGAGCGATTCGTCGAACAGCCGTGCCGGCGCGATCTCTTCGAGCAGGCCGCCGAGCTCGATCAGCGGCCGCTCGCTCGCTTCGTCGATACGGAAGCCGAGCTTCACGGCGAAACGGATTGCGCGGAGCATGCGTACCGGATCTTCGCGGTAGCGCAGTTCGGGGTCACCGATCAGGCGCATCACGCCGCGCTCGAGATCCTCGACGCCGCCGACATAGTCAATGACGCTGAAGTCGCGGATGTCGTAGTACAGGGCGTTGACGGTGAAGTCGCGCCGCCAGGCGTCGTCGTCGAGGGTGCCGTAGACGTTGTCGCGCAGGATGCGCCCGTCGTCGTTGGTGGTGGCACCGCCGTCCTCCTCGTGGTGCGCGCGGAACGTCGCGACCTCGATGATCTCGGGACCGAAGCGGACGTGGGCGAGACGGAAGCGGCGCCCGATGAGCCGGCAGTTGCGGAACAGCTCGCGCACCTGTTCGGGCAGTGCATCGGTGGCGATGTCGAAATCCTTCGGTTCGCGACCGAGCAGCAGGTCGCGCACGCCGCCGCCGACGAGACAGGCACGAAAACCCGCACCGTTGAGCCGGTAGAGGACCTTCAACGCATTGGGCGAGATGTTACGGCGCGAGATCGTGTGCTCGTCGCGACTGTAGACGCGCGGCTCGTGATGGAGGTTCGTGACCTTGGCTTCACTCGTCATGCAGGATAAGGGTTACCGGGCTGGTGGATGACTGGTGTGACGGTGGCAAGCCGCGCGCGTGCACGCGTCGCGCCGGCCCCGTAGCTCGCAGAGGCGCTGATCCTCGCATGCCGCTCGCCGCGCCGTCGGCGGGCGGACCGGCCGGCGGGGCCGGGGCGGACGTGGTGGGACGTGTCGCCAGGGCCGGCCGACCGGGTGTGCGGCTGGCTGGATGCTTTCCACGGTCCTTATGATACCATTCGCGCCCACCGCGACGCTCCCTTCGTCTAGTGGTCTAGGACGTCGGCCTCTCACGCCGAAAACAGGGGTTCGAGTCCCCTAGGGAGCGCCATCCCCGGGCGCGGCGCCGGTGGCAGGCGATGCCGCCACGTGCGAAGTCTCGTGCGCCGGATGCAGCGACAGCGTGTCGCTCAGCCACATCGCGTCCTCCAGCGAGAAACGTGACGACACCCCGCGGGCGAACGCGGCCGGCGCGAGGCCGCGCACGCGGCGGTAGCGCTCGACCAGCATCGCGATGCCGAACGCGACGACCTCGGGCTGCTCGACGTGCACGTTATGGCCGGCCCGCTGCGCGACGATGTGTGCCGATACCGAACTGCTTGCGGCGAGTTCGCTCTGCAGTTCCAGCCACAACCGTTCCACCAGCGGCCGCTTGGCGTCCAGCGGGCCGCGCGGCGTGCCGCGTGTGATCACGATCAGCGGCAGGTCGCCGAGCGGCGGCGCCGCCTTGAGTTCGAGCGCGCTGTCGCGAAAGCCGAGCAGCTCCTGGCCCAGCGTGCGGCGTGTCTTCCAGCGCGCGGCGCGTGCGCCGATGGCCTGGCGCACGGGTTCGGGCAGCAGCTCGTGCGGCGGCGGCGGGTCGCGGAAGCGCACGATGCCGTAGCGGCTGCTGGGCGCGGTGAGCAGGCGCAGCGGCGGGGCCAGGAAGCGATCGACCTGGTCCGGGTGTGAGGCATCGATCAACACCAGGCCAGCGCTCAGGTAGGGGTAGCGGCGCGCGAACAACTGCATGTTGTAGCCGCCGAAGGAATGTCCGGCGAGGATGTAGGGCGGTGGCACGCCGGCCGCGTCGAGCAGCAGGTAGAGTTCGTTGGCGATGTGCGAACTGGTGCGCGGCGCGCGGCCCATCTCGCTCAGGCCGTAGCCGGCGCGGTCGTAGGTGCACACGCGCGTGACGGTGCGCAGGCGTTCGACCACGTAGACCCATTCGAGCGCCGAGCCGCCGAGTCCGGCGTCGAGGATCACCGCCGGACTGCCACGTCCCTCGCAGTCGATGTGCAGGCGCGGCAGCTGCGGCTGCTCGGGGCTCTCGGCGGCGACCCGTGCAGCGGACACCGCGAGCAGCACGAACAGGGTCAACAGGGCGTACCAGGCGCCGCGCAGGCTGCGCCGCTGCGCGTCTTGACCGTTCCCATCCGGCGACGTCCAATGCATGCCTTTTCGGGATCCCGCGCAATGGAAATTCTCCATACCTTAGCACCGGCGCGGTCGCCATGAAGCGCGATGCCGCCACGGTCGGCCTGCGGCGACGCCTCGGCGCGCTCGTCTACGACGCCATCGCCGCCTTCGCGGTGCTCTACTTCGCCGCCTTCGCGCCGGTGCTGGCGAGCGGCGACGCGCTGGCGCCGGGTAACCCGCTGTTCACGCTCTACCTCGTGCTGGTCCTGTTCGGCTACTTCGGCCTGAGCTGGACACGCGGGCGCACCATCGGCATGCAGGCGTGGAAGATCGAGATCGTCAGCGTGGACGGCGGCCGCCCGGGCTGGGCCGCAGCCGCGCGGCGCTTCGCGGCCGCGGCACTCTCGCTCGCGCTCGGCGGGCTCGGGTACTTCGTTGCCCTGGGTTCGCGCGAACGGCTGACCTGGCCGGACCGATTCTCGCGCACCCGCCTGGTGCGCCAGGATGCGCTCAACGGGCGCGGTAGTTCATGACCGTGCCGAGCGCGAGCAGGATCAGCGTCGGGCCGAGGGCGCTGGCCGCCGCCGGAATGCCGAGGACCACGCCGAGATGGCCCGAAGCCTGGTTGACGACATGGAAGCCGAGCCCGATGACCGCGCCAATGAGGATGCGGCGCCCCATCGAGACGCTGCGCGAGCCGCGCAGCACCAGCGGAATCGCGAGGTAGACCATCACCGCCGTGGCCAGGGGATAGCCGAGCTTGACCCACATGGCGTATTCCCAGCGTTGCGCGTTCTGGCCGTTCTCGCGGGCGAAGCGCACGTAGCGGGAGAGTTCCAGCAGGGACAGCGCTTCCGGGTTGAGCGCGACCATGCCGATGATGCCGGGATCGAGGACCGAGTCCCAGTTTGCCTGCGAGCGTTCGGTGCGGCTCACGCCGTCGGCGCCGAAGCGCGTCTGCCCGATATCTTCCAGCAGCCAGCGGCCGTCGGCATACACTGCCGATTCGGCATGGGTGGCCTGACGCAGGCGGCGCTCCTCGTCGAACTCGAAAATGCTGATGTCGCGAAAGCGCTCGCCGGGCAGCACTTCGCGGATGTTGACGTAGCTCTTGCCGTCGCGCGCCCAGAAACCGTGCTCGGAGGTGCTCGACACGCGGTCGGCGATCGCCGCCGAGCGCAGCTGCCGGGCTTCGCGCTCGGCGAGCGGGAAGACCAGCTCGCCGACGACGACGGCGGCGATCATGAACAGCACGCCCGCTTTCATGACCGAGCCGATGACGCGCAGCTTGGACACGCCCGCGCAACGCACGACGGCGATCTCGTTGCGTTCCATCATCGTACCGAGGCCGAGCAGCGCGCCGATCAGGGCCGCGATCGGGAACAATTCGTAGACCAGCCCTGGCAGGCTGAGCAGGACCACGAGCACGACCTTGCCCAGGCCATAGTTGCCGCGGCCGAGGTCCTCGAGCTCGTCGATGAAAGCAAAGAAGGAGAAAATCGCGAGCAGCACGACGAGCACGGTCAGCGTCGCGCCGATCACGGTCCGACCGACGTAGCGATCGAAGATTCGCATGCGCGCCATGGCGGGAAACGTGTGGTGGGCGTGGCCGGCCGCGCTTTGCGCGGTCAGTCGCGACAGCATACACTTCGGCGCGGTCCGGCGCAGCCGCCCGCGGGCCACAGCGCAGCCCGGCTGCGCGTCTCGTCGACCCGGCAACGCGGGGCCACGCGAGAGGATCACGCGCGGCGCCGCTCGTCCCCGTTGGTGCCGGCGCGCCGGCGGGGTGTCTCGCCTTCGCCGCAGGCCGGGCAAAGCGCCCATGCAACCCGAATCCGCCCAGGACAGCCCCGAGGACAGCCATGGAATTCTCCGTCAAACGTGGTCAGCCCCATCAGCAGAAGACTGCCTGCCTCATCGTCGGTGTGCACACCGGCAAGGCGCTGAGTACCAGTGCCAACGACATCGACCGCGCGCTGCGCGGCAGCATCGCACGCGTCGTCAAGCGCGGTGACATCGCCGGCAAGCCGGGCGACTGCCTGCTGCTGCCCGACGTCGGCGGCATCGAGGGCGAGCGCGTCATGCTGGTTGGCGTCGGCCGGCGAGACGGTATCGCGGCGGCCGATTACGTCAAGATCTGCCGCAGTGCGGCCCAGGCGCTGAAGACCCACCGGCTGCGTAATGCCGTCACCACCTTGCTCGAAATCACGGTCAAGGAGCGCGACCTCGCCTGGAAGGTCACGCAACTCACGCAGGCGGCGGCCGCCGCCGCCTACCGTTTCGACGAACACAAGTCGAAGTCCAGCGGCGCCGTGCCGGGGCGGCTGGGCCTGCTCTGCGCCGACGACGATGCCGCGACCGTGCGCGAACAACTGCGCCGCGCGCGCGCGCTCGCCGAGGGTACCCGCCTCGCGCGGGACCTGGCCAACCGCCCCGGCAACGTCTGCACGCCGACCCATCTCGCCGAGACCGCGCTCGAACTCGGCGCGCGCCACGAAGCGCTGGAAGTCGAGGTGATCGAGGAAGAGGAGATGGAAACCCTCGGCATGGGCGCGTTGCTGTCGGTAGCGCGCGGTTCGCGCCAGCCGGCCAAGCTGATCACGATGAACTATCGCGGTGGCGAGGCGGGTGAGAAGCCGGTGGTGCTGGTCGGCAAAGGCGTGACCTTCGATTCGGGCGGCATTTCGATCAAGCCGGGCGCCGGCATGGACGAGATGAAGTTCGACATGTGCGGCGCGGCCAGCGTAATCGGCGTGATGGCGGCGCTCGCGGAGCTCGGGCCCGCGATCAACGTCGTCGGCGTGGTGCCGGCCACCGAGAACCTGCCTGACGGCAATGCCAGCAAGCCGGGCGACATCGTCACCAGCATGTCCGGCCAGACCATCGAGATTCTCAATACCGACGCCGAGGGCCGCCTGATCCTGTGCGACGCGCTGACCTACAGCGCCCGCTTCGAGCCCGCCGTCGTCATCGACATCGCGACCCTGACCGGTGCCTGCGTCGTCGCGCTCGGTGAACACGCCAGCGGCCTGATGGCGAACGACGACACGCTTGCCGCCGACCTCCTCGCTGCCGGTGAGCGCAGCGGGGATCGCGCCTGGCGCCTGCCGATCTGGGAGGACTACCAGCAGCAGCTCGACAGCCCGTTCGCCGACATGGCCAATGTCGGTGGGCGCGCCGCGGGCAGCATCACCGCCGGCTGTTTCCTCGCCCGGTTCACCAGGCAGTACCGCTGGGCGCACCTCGACATCGCCGGCACCGCCTGGCTGAGCGGCAAGAACAAGGGTGCGAGCGGCCGACCGGTGGGCCTCTTGTTCGACTACATCATGCACCGGATGCAATGACGCGCGTCGATTTCTACGTCGTAGACGGTGGCGGCGCGGTGCACGATCGCACGCTGTGCCGTGTCGTCGAGAAGGCCTGGCAGCAGGGCCATGCAATCTACGTCAACTGCGAGGACGGCGAGGGCGCACGGCGTTTCGACGACCTGCTATGGCAGTTCCAGGACACGAGTTTCGTGCCGCACGCGCTCGAGCAGGACGCCGACGAAGCGACGCCGATTGTCATCGGCACCGCCGCGGCCGGCGCGGTCAGCCACGATGTGCTGATCAATCTCGCCTGCGGCGTACCCGAGGCGGTCAGCCGTTTCGAGCGGGTGGTCGAGTCGGCCGGCCACGACGATGCCAGCCGACAGGCCGCGCGCACGCGTTACCGCTACTACCAGGAACGCGGCTTTCCGCTGCACACGCACAAGATCGGCCGCTGAGGACGCCCCGGCATCGTGAGCGAGCAGGCCGCCTCCCGGCGCGCATCGTGCGACAGGCGCAGCGTATGAGCGACCCATGACCAGCGCACAACGACGACGAGCAGCAAGACCGCGCGCTCCCGCGAGCGGGGTCGGCCCGCGATGACCCGCGGCGAGCCTGCGGGCGATGCTGCCATGCCGGCACCCCCGGAGTCCGACGAAGCTGCCGCACCGCCGCCGCGCCTGACCGAGCGTGCCGACGCCGGCACCCCGCCGCGCCTGACCGAGCGTGTCGCGCCGCCCGGCGCGCGGCCCCCGGACGCTGCCGTGGACACCGCCGCCAACCCCGCCGCAGACACGGCGCTGGCAGCCCTCGGCGCCGATTTGAAACAATTGCTCGCCACCACGCTGGCCAGCGCCGTCGCCGAGCTCAAGGACGAGATCCGTCGCGAGCTCGGCCGCGAGGCGTCCACCGCGAGCACGCCGACCGCAACGATTTCACGACAGGAAACCGCCCCGATGTCCATCCCGATGGAGAAAACCTACGATCCGCAGGCGATCGAGCGCAGCCGTTACCAGCAGTGGGAGGAGGCCGGACATTTCCGTCCCGGCGGTAGCGGCGAACCGTACTGCATCATGCTGCCGCCACCCAACGTCACCGGCAGCCTGCACATGGGACACGCGTTCCAGGACACGCTGATGGACGCGCTGGTCCGTTACCAGCGCATGAACGGGCGCAACACCCTGTGGCAGTGCGGCACCGACCACGCCGGCATCGCGACGCAGATCGTCGTCGAGCGTCAGCTCGCCGCGGGTGGCCGCACGCGACATGACCTCGGACGCGACGCGTTCGTTGACGCGGTGTGGCAATGGAAGGGCGAATCGGGCGGCACCATCACGCGCCAGCTGCGCCGCATGGGCGCCTCGATGGACTGGAGCCGCGAGCGGTTCACGCTCGACGAGGATCTCTCGCGCGCGGTGCGCGAGGTGTTCGTCTCGCTCTACGACGAAGGCCTCATCTATCGCGGCAAGCGCCTGGTCAACTGGGACCCGGTGCTGCACACCGCGATCTCCGATCTCGAGGTCGTCTCCGAGGAGGAGAACGGCCACCTGTGGCACATGCGCTATCCGCTCGCCGACGGCAGCGGCGAGGTCATCGTCGCCACCACGCGGCCCGAGACCATGCTCGGCGACACCGCCGTCGCGGTGCATCCGGAAGACCAGCGCTACCGCCGGCTGATCGGCAAGCGCGTGCGCCTGCCGCTGACCGAGCGCGAGATCCCGATCATCGCCGACGACTACGTCGATCCCGAGTTCGGTTCCGGCTGCGTGAAGATCCCCCCGGCGCACGATTTCAACGACTACGACATGGGCCAGCGCCACAACCTCGAGATGATCAACGTGCTCACCGTCGACGCGGCGATCGACCTGCCGGGCACCA